>JAPOTE010000002.1 GCA_026709335.1 Bacteroidota bacterium
ATAGGTGAGGTGTGCCGTGTGCTGTGAATCGTGGGCAAAAGTCAAAAAGAAGCCGTCTTTTATGCAACTGTTGCATAAAATTCATTGCTGAGGTATCGGAGCACCACGCTCATTCGGAATGCATGGACCGGTTGGGCGTTCATCTTCTGGGACTGCATAGTGCTCGCGCAGGCGTGAAAGTTCTGTTTTCAACTCTGCTACGGTTTCGGCATATGCAGCATCATCATACACACTGTTCATTTCCATTGGATCGGTTTCAAGATCGAATAATTCCCATTCATCACGATTATAGAAATAAATCAGCTTATGGCGCTGAGTCCGAACTCCATAATGACGCTCAACACAATGATATCCGGGATATTCGTAGTACTGGTAATAGTGACTGGTTCGCCAATCTTCCGGTGTTTCTCCCAGAAACAGAGGCTTCAGACTACGACCCTGGATATCCCCGGGAATACTGGCCCCCGCAAGATCCAGAAATGTTGCAGCAAAGTCCAGATTGGAAACCATCGCATTGTTCACGCTGCCGGCTTGAATTTTACCTGGCCAGCGCACAAGTAATGGCGTAATCAACGATTCTTCATACATCCAGCGCTTATCATACCATCCGTGTTCTCCTAGATACCATCCCTGATCGGAAGAATAGATCACAACAGTATTTTCGGCGAGGTTCTGTTCTTCAAGGTAATCAAGTAAGCGTCCGACATTGTCATCTACTCCGGCTACTGTGCGCAGATACTCTTTTGCGTAGCGCTGATATTTCCATCGGGTCAGGTCATCGCCTTCAAGGTTTGCTTCATGAAATGCTTCATTCCGCGGACCATAGATTTCTTGCCACCCTGCAGCCTGTTCCTCATTCATGCTCCGTGGAGCAGTGAGCTTCAGATCCTCCACATTCATATGCCTCGCAATCGTCATGCCCTGCTCCGCAGCAGGAGATGCACGATTGGAGTAATCATCAAAAAGATTTGATGGCTCAGGAATATCTTCGTCTGCATAAAGATTGAAGTGATTTGGCCCCGGATGCCATTCTCTGTGGGGTGCTTTATGTTGGTACATGAGCATAAATGGCTTCGCTGGATCTCTTTGCTCTTCGAGCCAGTTCAGAGCCAGATCTGTGATTATGTCAGTAGTATAGCCATCAATCTGAACGGTATCCCCCGGAACCAAAAAACGGGGATTATAATAGGGGCCTTGCCCAATAAGTATCTGCCAATGGTCAAATCCTGTTGGTTCACTCTGCAAGTGCCATTTTCCGATCATACTGGTTTGATATCCTGCGGCCTGTAGCAGTTTAGGAAATGTCTGCTGCGCACCGTCAAATCGGTTACCATTTGTCAGTTGACCATTGATATGACTATGTTTTCCTGTCAAAATCACCGCACGGCTCGGCGCACAAATAGAATTCGTCACAAGACATTGAGTAAAACGCATCCCCTCATTCGCGATCCTGTCCAAGTTCGGAGTTTCGTTGATAACTGACCCATAAGCGCTGAGCGCCCGCGCAGTGTGATCATCAGTGAAGATGAAAACAATGTTCGGTGGGGTGGAGTCTTGTGCACACCCGGCCGTCAATAGAAAGAGTGCCGGGATAAATCGTATAAGTTTCATGGACGGAATAGGCTTGATTCTTACCAAACCTAAGAATTTTCCGGCAGAATCCTATCAGAAAAATGCCTCTGGATGCTAAGCAGTGACCTCCCATTTAAGTATTCAGAAGCCCCCCACTCTACTTATTCAGGTTAATTCAAATGTCAATTACTGATAAGCAGTACTATCTATTTGGTGAAGATTATAAAACGTTCACTGAGTTTGAGAACGATGAAGTTCTTGCTCACAGATTATTTACAACTGAAACTGGTCCTTGATGCCCTGAATAAAGTCGTCCTCATCTATTGCCTTGCGAGTACTTAAATATTGATGAGCATCTGCTCCGGCTGGATAACGCATTTTTCTGGAGCTGTCCGAGGCTGCTTCATAAATAACCTCTGCAACTAACTGAGGAGGCGATGGCACCGGTCCATCTTGCGAAGAGAAGGCCTGCATAATTTTACCCACAGTTTCCTGGTATTCCAGTAATTCAGGATTATTTTGAAAATCAAATGATCGCCCGGCAAAGTCAGTGGCGATTATTCCAGGTTCTACAATTTTAACCTTTACACCGACCGCCTCTAACTCAAAGGATAAGGCCTCAGAAATTCCCTCCACGGCAAATTTCGTTCCGTGATAGAGACTCCCCAAGGGGAAGGTCATTTTCCCCCCGATGGAAGAAATGTTGATGATGGTCCCAGATTGATTGCTTCTGAAGTGAGGTAGGACAGCTCTGGTCACATCCAGCAAGCCGATCACATTCGTATTAAATTGCTTAACAATATTTTCTCTGGGAAAAGCTTCGAGTGGCCCATAGGCTCCATATCCGGCATTATTGACGAGCACATCAATTTGTCCAAATGTCTCAATGCCTGTCTTAACAGCTTGATCTATGGAATCAAGGTCAACAACATCAAGTTTTGTAACCAGCACATTTTTCAGATCGATCAACTCATCTTCCTTTTCAGGTGATCGCATCGTGGCAATCACATTCCATCCATTGTTTTGGAAATGTATTGCAGTAGATTTTCCGATTCCGCTACTTGCGCCAGTAATTAAGATAGTCTTGCTCATTGATGTTGGTTGTTTGAATGTTGTTGAAGGTCTATGCGTTTGCCGTGTTTATTAATGAAGTTGGATTCAGCATGCGTCCGTATAATACACTATACGCGCCACCTACATCTTTGTTAGTCTGATCCTATGTGAATGTGTGGGGATTGTTTAACCAAAATTATAACCTTTCATTTCGCTTACCAGATTCTGACCCTTATTCAGGGGGCTCGCCAGCTTTCTACTTGACAGCATAAGAAATGAACGTAAATTACATAATACGTCACAAAATTCCGAGAACTTTAGTACTGTAAACTGGCTCATTGATATCATGCCCGCAAAAGATTCAAACAAGATAAGCGAAGCCTGTTCCTGTAGGGGAGTTGAATACCGTTTACCTCCAAGAGCGCGCAAGAACCAAGGAAGATCAATGAACATGTGCACTGAATTAGTAAATAGGAGCATCTTGCAAAACCCGCTTGTTCCGGTTACAAATATATCATTGGGAGTATTCAGAGATGTGATTTATAGCTTCCACATGGGGTTTTGCAAGAATTCTAGATTCGAGTAATTGGAATGCACGATAAATTCCTACGTTATCCATTTCTCTGTATGAACAGAGCAATCCACTTCAACGCTATGATTCAGAGTATCCTGCGCTCCATTGGCACCTATTGCTTTGTAGATCAAGATGCCCATTCCAGTCAAGGCTACGATCAGGATAATCTGTACGAGGATGCCGGTGATGGTTCGCAAGGGGTAAATCAAACCTCAGTTCAAACGAAAGTGAGAAAAGATTGGGTGTATACTGTATCTAGACTATGCCAACGAGCATGGACTTAAGAAGAAGATTTCAACACGATTCTGACGTGAATGGGGCAGCTGGGCTCAGAGGTCATAGACACAGAAGAAAGACCAAAGACTTGCTTTTTTGGTACTTCTCGCAAATCTTCTCCATCAATTTCGGTTACGGAGTAACCGAGTGCACGCTCCTTCCGTTCAATACCTCCAACAGTAACGACTACACCCTCCGGAAGAGCTGTATCCTCGTCAAGTGAAATTGTGATGTAATCCCGATCCTCAATTGTAGCTGAATAGCCTGTAAACGTGACAGAAAGTGATGCATCAGAACTGGAAACATTAAATGAAAAAGTTCCGTCAACATCGGCTGCCGTGCCGTTCAAAGTACCCACCTCAGGGACTGAAGCCTCTAGCAAGGGGCCGTTATTAAGAGCCAATACCACAATACTCGATACGGTGTGATCTTGCCCATGCGCAAGATTATCGATTGCTGTAGAGAATCCCAGCAACATGAACAGAATGTACACACCAAAATTAAGTGAGATTTTTTTCATCATTAAACTGGCTTAATTTCGGAGTCAATAATCCAAAGCCACAGGATGACGCCTCATAGCAGGAACGGAGTGGGCCATGATGATCTTGTACTTTCCGAAGATATTTTGGTATCCTCGGAAGATCGTGAGGCAATTCCCGCTCATCCAAGACCGCACCTGCCTCCGTATGGTAGATACACGATGCAATCGTCTTTTTGTGCACATCCATCCCAACCATAGACGCAGAAGTGAATGGTTTGATGTAGTTTTGCATAGGACAGTTCTTATCTGGTTAATAGGTAAATAAGTGCTAAGGTAGCGCAAACCAACCAGAACCGTCCTGCTATAAGACCTACCTACATACAGCACCGTCCCCGTATCTGCATTAGACACAATCGTCAGATACTTGTGCCCCTTTCGGTACGAAACCTCATCCACACAAATGTTGGCAACCACCTGCTCCTTTCTGCGAGCCAACCCCCGCATCACCGCACGCCGTATGATGCTGGCAATGCCCTTCCAACCAATCCCCAGCTGTCGGGAAATCGCCAAAATAATCGCCTCCTTGACCCATCCAATCACATACTCCTGAGCCTCCGAGATGCACTATAACTCAAGAAAATCCGCGCGAAAATTCAAGCTTTGAAACCTCAAAAAAACGAAACCGTCAAAGTCGGGAATATGCCTGTTTCCATGCACACGGAGCTCAAGAAATTTGCCGCGGATGGGGGACGGGGATGGCGGCAATTGTGTCGGAATTGATACGGGCACATTTGCACAAACACGCCAGAGCTATGAGTATCAGGCGGGCACTAATTAATTTTCCACACAACCACCGTGGAGTCCTTCACCAAATACATTTTTCCATTCTGGACAGTGGTAGAATATGGACCATCTTCGGGTAGCGGCAGTGAATATTTATAGTCCCCGCTTATCACGTCATACACATCAATGGCACTTAATAGTTTAGTGCCTGATGGATTGATTGATTGTATAAATAGCTCGTTCTGTTCTATTGAACCGGAACGTACATGGTATAATCGTCCAACCGGACGAAAGGCCTGTCTTGCTCCCATCGCAAGTTTTTCAACTCCAGGTTCTTTGAAGTCATCACGGTAATCCACCGTTGTTCTAGCATATACGAGTGTACCGTCCGATCTATACTGTAACAGTAATGGATGCCGATTAAAAATCCACAATAGATTCTCACTACTTGTTATCAAAAAACCATCAGGTCCGCCCATCTCCACATTTTCTCCGTTCACGAGATCGGAACGAGAAAAAAGTGAATTCACCTCACCGTCAAGACGGGATTCTAACACTGTGGGACCATAAGTATAGTTCACATACTGTCGTCCCGCAATGGTTTGTTGGTACCTCCGAGGAGGAACATCCCATGGTTCCTCCTTTAGAAGGATCCCATCAACCGAGTAGAAGACAACTTTATAACTAACGTTGTCGAGTATGTAAACCATGGAGTCGCCCACTACGCCAAAATCACCAATGCCAACAATTTCTCCAGGACCTTTCCCATCCCCATCCTCTCCATAAGTAGTTAGGTATTCTCCAGTAGGAGAAAATCTCAGAGCCTTGCGGACGCCATCGTCAATCACATATATATATCCCTTATTATCAAAGAAAACGGCTACTGGGTTGTACAGAAAAACGTCTGTCGTAGTTGGAATCGTGAACAACTTCTCATAAGAAACATTATGGAACTTCCTATCCTGGAGGTTTTGCTCTGGAAAACTATCCAAATACAAACGTCCAAAGCGGATGCGCGTATCGTCCTCTGGGCGGCATGAAGTCATGAACAGCACCATCAGAATTATCAGCCTTGCAATCGATATCCAGTTCATTTGTATGCAAAAGAAAACAAAAAGTAGCCTCTTTCCCATTTCCATTCAGATCTAACCTACGCATCTGAAAATGACGTCTCATAGGTCAGAAGAGGCCTCTTTAGGGAGGATTATTCAGAAGTGAATTCGTCAAAAGGGCATATTAGAACTCCCTGTCAATTATTGGGGCCTTGAAAAAGAATAGATTGAACCCCGTCTTCGAATTCTTCGGATAGTTGCCCCTCCCATACGTGTTGTACCACGGCTTGAGAATCCAGCAAAACAAGAGTAGGTACGTAATAGATCTTAAGTTCTAGGAATGACAGTGCAACGACAGAATCCACATATATGCTGGCTTCCTCAAGTAAGCGTTTCTGCAACCGTACTGAACCACTCGTGTCTACGGCTGCAATGATCTGAAGCTTATGCTGTCCTTGATCTCGTAGCTTAACCAAGTCCTCATAAAACGGATAGCTGAGTTTGCAGTAAGGGCAGCCGGGAGATAACGCCAAAAGAAGCCCCCCGTTTTGACTCACATCTAAGTGAGTCTTTACTGCAGTAAAGTATCTCCACCTGCCAGTCCGTCGAGTACTGGAGAAGGTGTTGAGAAAAAGGATGTAAAAGCATAGATCGCAACACAGCTCACTGTGACAAATAATGCAGAGTGAATTCCGATTTCGACTAAACCTGCCTTTGACTTTTTGGAAGAATTCTTCATCCTGTCTTACAGCTTAATTTTCCACACAACTACTGTGGAATCCTTTACCTGATAGACCCTTTCATTCTGGTAAATAGTCCAGGAAAAAGGATCACCCTCAGGTAGATACATGGAGTATAGATAGTCACCTGATGTCACATCATACACATCAATAGCTCCCGATGGTTTAGTTCTTGGGGGGATGACTGAGTAGACAAAAAGCTTGCTCTTTTCTATCGTGACAGGAGATAGGTGATAATAATGACCAACCAAACGGCTAGCAGGCAGCCCTCCAAGGATACGTTCTTCTACTTCAGGTTCTTTGAAGTCGTCACCGAAATCCACTGTCGTCCGAGCATAGACGAGAGAACCGTCAGGTCTGTATTGCAACAGTAAAGGATATCGTGACAGCAAATACACCAGATTCTCACCGTATGTATTTAGCCAACCTTCCGTTCCGAGGGATCCCATAGTTTCATGATTAACAAGACTCGAAATAGAGAGAATTTCATCTATATCACCACCAGACCGGGTTTCCAGAAGCACAGGACCAGTTCCGAACAGCACGTACTCTCGTCCCGTAGCGGTTTGTTTATACTTCATGGGCTGTGCCGCCCTAAAATCCTCTCTCAGAGATTTCTCCTCAAGAAATGTACCGTCAACCGAGAAAGAGACGATTTTCCGTTTGTATGAGTCAACCAAATACACCAAGGAATCCCCTCTTATGCCAAAGTCGGTGATACTCAGAAATTCTCCAGGACCTTCCCCAGCTCCTTCTATCCCGTAGGTCGTCAGATATTCTCCAGAAGGAGAAAGTCTTTGAATCTTCATAACGCCATAATCAACCACATAGATATATCCCTGATGATCTACAAATACGGCTCCAGGGGCGTACAGAAAAGGGCCTGTTGTTGTCGGAACCACGAATAGTTTCTCGAAAGAAACTTCCTGGTACCTTCGTTCGGAGACGCTCTGGTTTTTCAACTCATCCAGATAAAATCGCCCAAACCTGCTAGGTGAATCCGCTTCTCCTGAGTGACAAGACGTCATGAATAACGCTGCAAGGCTTATCACCCCGATAATGTATCCTCTACGCATCGATGAGCCTATTCGCCAACACCCTAGTTGAATAGCCAATGCTCATGCGCACATTCGTGAATTATGGTAATGCATTTAGAGTAAGGAAACCATGAGGGAAGAATATCACACTTTCTACACGGCAAAGTAGCACATGCCCCACCCCAGCTACCGGGACAATCAACAGCAAAGCAAACCTTGTCCGCCGGATAACCACACTCTGGAACAGTGTCCACGGCTTTTATTTGAGGAATGAGTAGCACCGTGATCATCAGTGTACTCAATGACAGCGAAATTAGTGTCCGAATAATTTGGGTTTTGCTCATTTTCACTTCAAAATTCGTGATCTAGTTTAGGGTTACCTAGTACCAAAACTCATACGGATCCCCTGTGAGACAGTCGACTTCAAAGATCCTGGGATCTCCTGCTTTGCAACCTCCTTCATTGGTTTCACAGCATTTAACCTTCCAACAGAGGACTGGCCCCTGCACAGTACAGTAGGTACTACATTTTCCGTTGCACAGGAGATCATCTGCTTCTGCCTGAGTGGGAGAGGGAAGCAGAGAAAAGCATACAACAACTACCCCTACTGTGCATATTAGGGATGCAGCAAGCCGAATCAAACGTCTACGGTCAGAGAAGAATTCTATCATGTCTACGAAAAAGTTTGTTTGAGAAAACCGCGAACGTGTACTGATCACCAACTTCCAAAGAAGATTAACGATCAACCGGGCCCAATGTAATACATTTTGATCGAGCCTCTTGCAAAACCTCTGGGCTCGAAAAATTAAGAGACAAAAGAAGATGATACTGTCTATTCTTCGAGTTCTTTTTTGTGGTACTACTACGATTGTTGTGGATAAAGCGCCAGACCTCCGCAGAAGAAGAGGATGGCGGATCTAAAGTTTTCAAATTTCCTGTATCCTCTACCGACCGTTTTGACCTCTTGGATTTTTCCATTCATTCGCTCCGCTTCGGATTGGAGTTGAATGTTCAAGAGTGTTTTCTGTAACACAGCCAGTTCGTCCATAGAAGGAATCCCTCGTTAGTCTGTTGATATGGAGGCAATATTCGTGCCATACCCTGTCTAGCAGGTTGATAGAAAGTTTTGAGGCCAAG
>JAPOTE010000066.1:0-24917 GCA_026709335.1 Bacteroidota bacterium
TACAAGAAAGTTCCGAAAATTGGATCTGTTTCGGCACTTACGTATATAATTCCCTTTCAAATCCTGCCAGCCAGACTCAGCGTGAACGTATGACACTCAGGGCCAGTTTTGATGATGGGGTCACTTGGCCGGCGTCACTTGTGATTCATGAAAATATGAGTGCCTACTCTGATATTGTACGACTGCCCGATGAAATGATTGGACTACTGTACGAAGCTGGACCTGATCATGAACGCAGCTATTATGGAATTGCTTTTGAACGTATTTCCCTTGACAAGCTCCGATAAAACACTGTATTCCGGGATGCCCCTGCCCGACCAGATCTTGAAGATTCGAGGAGCTTAAATTGCTGCCATATCTTGCGGAGAATACTGAACCGAGGGCTTTATTGGAATGATTAGGAGACCAGATCATCATGGCCTGAGGTTTTTTCGGATGGATGTGCTTGTTCCTTCATAATTCTGTACGACACTGCACTTTGTTTCGCATCATGCTATCATAGATACCTCCCCAAGAGAAACAAGAAAAACTTGCGCCTTGATTAGCCAAAGTAGACATTGATCTGAGTAAATGCGATCTGGGAATCACCGCCTCCGTATACATGTTATGATGGATTTATTGTATATTGAGCACGACACTGCAGATGAGTTTTGGTTCGACATCTAGCCACTTGTTTCGCATCCATGCGTCTCTCTATCCCTGTCATGCTACTGCTTGGTGCCTGTTCATCCAACGCAGGATATGATGCCGAAGTAAGTACCCGTCTTCCAGAGCGTGTTGATTATAATTTCCATATTCAACCGCTACTTTCAGATCGTTGCTATGCGTGCCATGGTCCTGATGACAATGCGCGCGAAGCTAATTTGAGTCTGCACACCGAAGAAGGAGCTCTGACAGAAGAACTTGAATCCGGTGGACATGCGATCGTGCCAAAGCGGCCCGGACGTAGCGAAGTAATACGCCGTATTACTTCTGGTGACCCCGAAACGATTATGCCACCACCGGAATCAAATCTGTCTCTCTCTGATTACGAAATCGCACTCATCAAGCGCTGGATCAAGCAGGGAGCCGAATGGAAACCCCACTGGGCCTTTATTCCTCCAACTCTGCCATCACTCCCCCCTGTAAATGACGTGACCTGGCTCAATAATGATATTGATCATTTTATTTTAGCACGAATTGAGCGAGAAGGACTTACTCCAAGTGGGCAAGCAGATCCCGAACGTCTTCTACGTCGCGTGACATTAGATCTGACTGGATTACCCCCGACTATTGAAGAGATTGACAACTATCTGGGGGACACTGCACCGGGAGCTTATGAACGTGTTGTTGACCGTCTTTTGAATTCCAAAGCATATGGAGAGCGCATGGCAACTGAATGGATGGATCTGGCACGGTATGCCGACAGCCATGGATTCCATGCAGACGGACTTCGAATCATGTGGCCTTGGAGAGATTGGGTGATCAAGGCTTTCAATGAAAACATGCCCTATGACGAGTTTGTGACTTGGCAAATGGCGGGCGACTTACTTCCCAATGCAACACAGGAGCAAATTCTGGCAACAGGATTTCACCGCAATCATCCCATGACAGCAGAAGGTGGTGTGATTGATGAGGAATACCGCCTTGAATATGTTGCTGATCGAACAAATACAACCTCTCGGGCCTTTCTGGGACTGACAATGGAGTGTGCTCGATGCCATGATCACAAGTACGATCCCGTTTCTCAGGCAGAATATTTTCAGCTTTCCGCGTTCTTCAACAATGTAAAGGAATTGGGGATGACCGGGGATGACGGTAATGCCGGGCCGTTGCTTACGCTTCCTTCCACTGAAGAAGATTCCATCCTCGTGAGAATACATGAGCGAATTCAGACATTGAAAAACGCACAGGCCGAGCGAGAGCGACAGATTAAGAAAAGTGGATCACATGTTGGCGTGCAATTACCGAATAATGCCCTTGACTTGGATTTGGTCACCCATTTTCCATTTGACCGGATTACGGCCGGCAGAGTAACACCGAATGTTGCACCCGATGGCAAAGACGGTAAAACCGGCGGCGATATTTTAACCCTGGTTGAAGGGCGATCTGGACGGGCTGCTGATTTTAACAGTGATTATGATTTTCTTGAGGTTCCCGAAGCAGGGAATTTTGAGCGTATGGACCCCTTTTCGATTTCGGTATGGATTCGACCTGATACTTCGGGAACCTACACTAGAATTGTAGGGAATGCGGAGACAAAAAACACCTACTGGCGTGGATGGGAGGTCTATTTGGATAGTTTGAATCATTTATCCGTTCGCATCATCAGTTCACTCCCGCACAACTATCTACATATCAGATCCGAAACATCTATACCGGTCAAAGACTGGTCACATATTGCATTTACCTATGATGGTTCAAGTCAGGCAACCGGTATTCAGCTTTATTTGCAAGGCCGCAGGATTCAGGCAAAAATCAAGTACAATCAACTCTATAAAAGCGTACTTCCTATAGACGGCGCCCATAAACTTGCAGATCGGCCGATGCGTATTGGCCGAAGGTATCGCGGGTTTGGGGGCGAGGATGGTATTTTCATAGGATTTATGGATGAGCTGAGGATCTATTCCAGGAAGCTCACCTCTTCTGATGTTGCGCTCTTGGCCGATACCATTGTACAGGAGGACGAATTGGCTGTCTATCTGAATTATTACGATTCTCAGTATCAGGAAATCCTCCGCGAACTCCGAGAGGCTCGTTCTGAAGAAAATACAGTCATGAATGAAGTCTTGGAGGTCATGGTTATGGAAGATATGGCCGAACCGAGGTCTACCCACATCCTTGACCGCGGCCTCTATGATCAACCACTCGATGAAGTATTTCCTGAAACACCCGAAATTCTTGGTCATCTCCCTGATCATTTTACTCCCAATCGTTTGGGGTTGGCCAAGTGGCTCTTCAGCCCTGAACAACCACTCACCGCACGCGTCACGGTGAATCGATACTGGATGATGCTCTTTGGGCAGGGACTTGTATCGACACCGGAGGATTTTGGTTATCAGGGTGCCCTGCCCTCACATCCGGCATTACTGGATTATCTTGCAGCTTCCTTTATGGATTCCGGTTATGACCTGAAAGCATTCATCAAATCTATTGTCATGAGTGCAACCTACCGGCAGTCCAGCCTTGCATCTCCAACCCTACTGGAACAGGATCCTGAAAATATTCTTCTGGCCAGAGGCCCTCTGCATCGCCTGACCGCAGAAATGATTCGAGACAACGCTTTAGCGGCAAGCGGACTGTTAGTCAACCAAGTTGGCGGCCCAAGCGTTAAGCCGTATCAGCCGCCAGGATTGTGGATTGAAAAAGGGAATTTTTCAACGTTCCTGCTTCGTTATCAACGAGATGAGGGAGATGCACTTTATCGACGAAGCCTGTACACCTTTATCCGTAGAACTTCTCCTCCTCCATCCATGCTGGTCTTTGATGCCCCGGATCGAAATACATGTGTTGTACGTCGCCAGAATACAAATACCCCTCTCCAGGCACTGGTTCTTATGAATGATCCACAGTTCGTGGAAGCATCCCGAGCGTTAGCAGAACGGATCCAGCGAGAGACGCCTAATAGTATTGATGACCAGATTCAGCAAGGTTTTCGGCTTGCCACCGGACGCTCTCCCAGTGACCAGGAAGTCAGCCTTATGAAAAACTTGTACAATCAGGAAAGAGAACACTTTACCCAAAACCCTGCGGATATTGATTCTTTATTTTCGGTTGGTGAACTTGTGGCGGATGCATCTCTGGATCCTACAAATACAGCTGCACTCACTATGGTTGCCCAACTCATCCTGAATCACGACGAAGCTTACACCAAGCGTTGAGACGATCATGCATGAATGTCATAATTACGACGAGTTGTATACTCGAAGAGATTTTCTGACTCGTACAACTCTGGGACTGGGGGCTGCGACACTGGCTTCACTGCTCAATCCTGTGTCTGCTACCGGCACACAAATAAGTGGAGATCCGGTGCCGGGCATTCTTGGAACAACCCACTTTCCTGCAAAGGTCAAACGGGTCATTTATTTGCTCCAAAGTGGAGCACCGTCACAGTTAGATCTTTTTGATTATAAGCCTGCACTGGCGGATTATCATGGCGAAGAACTGCCTCCATCTGTTCGTGGCACCCAGCGACTTACAGGCATGACCGCAGGACAAAAAAGCTTTCCATTGGTTCAGTCTCCGTTTTCTTTCGCACAGTATGGAGACAGTGGGGCCTGGATTAGCAATCTGATGCCCTATACGTCCCAGATTGCTGATGAACTCTGTTTTGTTCATTCTATGCATACGGATGCGATCAATCACGATCCTGCGGTGACATTTCTGCAAAGCGGCTCCCAACAACCTGGACGCCCTTCAATGGGATCGTGGCTTAGTTACGGACTGGGAAGCGAGAATGCCAATTTACCCTCATTCGTTGTACTTGTAACAAAAGATAAAATGGGGCAACCTCTATATTCTAGACTTTGGGGGAATGGCTTTCTACCTTCTCGATACCAAGGAGTCCAGTTTCGTGCGGGTAAAGATCCTGTCCTTTATTTGAGTAACCCGCCCGGAATTACTCAAGCGGATCGAAAACGACATATGGCTACCCTGCGCGAACTCCAGGAGCTTCAACTGGAAACTCTTCAGGATCCGGAGATTGAGACGAAGATTGCCCAGTACGAGATGGCTTTTCGGATGCAAACTTCAGTGCCCGAAGTCACAGCCATTGACGATGAACCTGAATCTACTTTTGCACTCTATGGCGAAGATGCCAGAGAGGCAGGAACATTTGCCGCCAACTGCCTATTGGCACGAAGACTTGCTGAACGCGGGGTCCGCTTCATTCAGCTCTATCACCAAGGATGGGATCACCATAGTAATCTATACGGGGGGATTCAAGGGCAGGCCAGAGAAACTGATCAGGCATCTGCGGCTTTGGTTCTGGACTTGAAACAACGGGGCTTACTGGATGATACACTTGTCATCTGGGGTGGAGAATTTGGAAGAACTACCTACTCACAAGGTCGCCTCACCAAAGAAGGCTTTGGGCGAGATCACCACCCACGCTGTTTTACCCTTTGGATGACTGGTGGAGGAATCAAAAAAGGGTTCTCCTATGGAGAAACAGATGAACTAGGCTACAATATCGCCAGTGATCCTGTACACATACACGATTTTCAGTCTACTGTTCTACACCTTCTTGGAGTTGATCATGAGCGTCTGACCTTCCGACACCAAGGTCGACGTTACCGATTGACAGATGTTTTCGGACATGTAGTCCATAACATCCTAACATAACCGTGCATGCCATCGCTGAATTACAAACCGGGATCTCCTCTTGACCCAAAACCCACTCTGTGGAGCTCATATTCTTTGTCGTTTTCTGACAGCTCTTCAACAAATCTTTGAAGTAACTTCTGGTTGGTGAAATTTTCAGAGGATATGTGCATGCCTTGCGCATATGACAGCTCTGGATTTGATCAAGAGGAAGGGGCGCTGTATGGATAAGCTACAAGTAATTGAACTCTAACGCCCTCTTCTTATTCGGGAACCACAACCATTACTGGCATTGCCACCAATATTGCACAGACCTGTTGGTATTAGATGCTAATCCCTAACTGACGCGGGAGTGGATTTAGCAAGAAACAGCAGAAGAGCCGTAATGTGTGGTTTTTAGTCCCCCCCTAAGTAGATGATTCTAGCCATCTGAAATTCAGAACTTGAAAAATAGTCGTTGACTCAAGATGATTTTAAGAAAGTATAGATTTCTGCCCAATCAAATTGCCAGACACACTGATCTACTTCTCTTCGGGTGAAAATCCTAACATTGCAACTATACCCTTATCTGTTAGGATATATTTTTGTAATCGACTTTGAGGTTTTTCAGGTAGTGTATAGGCAATCTTTTTTTCTTTCAGCAATGAAGAAATCATTTTGTTGAGTTGACCAGATATTCTCTTCTGCCCCAAATTTTCAGACAGTTCTTTTCTTGAAAGAGGCTCATTTTTTAGAAGATTTAAGATCTTCAACTCCAATGACTCTTGCTGTGACTCTTGCTGCGACATACCCCTCCCACGTCCAGCTGCCCCGGCTCCGGAGGCTTCCTGCTGCGATTCTTGCTGCGACTCTTGCTGTGACTCTTGCTGTGACTCTTGCTGTGACTCTTGCTGTGACTCTTGCACACGATACTCTAATATTGACGATCTATTCATCATATGGATAAATCGAACTTGAACTTCGAAACCGTCGGGATCGGTAAGATCCAAATCTTCGCCATAATTAAAAAATACTGGTTGAATTTGGCCATGATTAATAGCAATATTGGATGTGTAAAAATACGTCCGTCCGTCAGAATCAAGTATCGGATCTAGTCTACCTTTGAGTCTAGGAACGTAGCCAGCTCCTTCAAGAAAGATAACGGAGCCACCACTATCTAACGGAATGAGTTGTAGCACAAGTTTTCGCTCTTCAGGCCTCCATCCGTGCTCTACATACGCGGAAAAACCCTTAGCAGCTGCAAATACCGTCATGGGTAAATAAACGGAATGTAACTCAATGCTTGCTTCACCGTGTTCATCAGTTTTAGAATGTTTCCCTGTACCATTTGGAAATAGTACTAAAATGTCAACGTCAGCCACCGGTTCTTGACCACAATACGCAGACACAATACAGGTGCGAGTCCCCGACCGTGGTATGGTTGTAACAAAAAAGCCAGTTGTGACCGAAAACTCTGGTTCTGGTAATCCAGCTTCAATACAGCGATTGATCATATCAAGCGTGCCCGTTCCCATTCGTTCTATATACTCAACCAAATACAATCCTTGGGCCAACAGGGGGTTACGGGGCAATGAACCGTGTGGAATACGTAGTTCTTCTAATGTGAGTTTTGGTGGGAGCTTCCCAGAATTCCATACCTCTAATCTGTCTGCAAACAACATTACCTGGACGCTACTGTTGTCCGTGTAATCACGGTGTGCTACAGCGTTGACAATTGCCTCAGCGATTACTTCTTTTGGAATTTCATATGTTCGAGCTGCACGTGGTGATTCTGCTCGTGTTCCAATAGAACGATTGATCTTGCTGAGAACAAAATCCACCGCTTGATCGACCAAGTCGAACACGGTTCCCTTGTAGACTTGATGAGACGGAATTGGCTTTTCGATCTCCGTTCCATGGAAATGTGCACACTTGATTTCGGATGAGATCAAAAACTTTTGTGGATCCTTGCCAAATAACAACACTGCTGCATTCGTTGGTCTTCCATGATTCAATAGATCTAAGTGCTTCAACAAAGCTTCCCTAGACACATCTTCTGAAAGCGGAAACTGCCTCACTCTCCGCGCCGTGCGAACGAAACGAACCATTCGATCAGAGTCAAGATCGTCCACTGTAGCCCTTTCACAGTGCGCGGCATCAAATGGAATCGTACGAATCTTTTCCTTGGAAATCAAGTATTCTACCAGTGCCGCATAAACTGCACTTTTTAGATCCTCAAGAGTCCTGAATCGTTTTCTAACAAGACCAGATTCAACCTTGGTGACAAGTGCCTCCATTTTTGGATGCCTGACATTCTGACCAACATCCTTGAGGAATATTATGCGATGAATTCCCAAGGTTGTCGCATAATCAAACTCTCTTTCCGTTGGTGATACTCCCCTGTCGTCCTCATTACCATATTCAATCCCGAATAGCCCAATATAAATTTCAGCACGTCCAACTTCATTCATATAAAGCTGATTTGGTTTTCGATCTGAGGCTGGAACATCTTCAAACAAGAATGCATCAAAAAACCGCCTCATCATTGCATCACTGAGGAGGTAATCTCTCAATAGATACCGCTCCTGTTCAAACTCGCTTTGAACGCTACTGATAAAAATGCGGATTGGATTCATAATCTTAAACAAAACATTGACCATCACCAGAGAGCATCTGATTTTCCATCGTAAATAAAGAAGATCGGATAATCCTTGTTGTTCAATTTAGCTATAGCACATGATTTTCTTTTTAAACGAACCTCTTGCCCCCGAAATTGAGCATAAACATTGTTCTGAGAGGATCTTTTCTGCCTGAAAGCAGAGGCTTTGCAAGAACCTCAAACGAATTTTCATTTTCTTCAAGTGGAACCCCAGTTCAAGCCCTTTGCTCCGTAATCCGCATCAGCGTTACAATTAGGTGGCGATCATTTTACAAGATCACAAAGATGTCAATTCCATCCGTATCCGAGAAATACAGGGATAGGACGGGGAGCTAATACAAAGTCATGAATCTCATGAAATTCGATTTTGCTGTAAATTGCCACCGATTAATCTTTATAGGTACATCAAATCACTATGGCCATGTGTGCCTTGTAACAGTTTTGCAAGAGACTCACATGTTTTTGAATTTGGAATTTCGTATCATCTTTGAGAATTTGTAGAATAGGCTAATTTGTGATTAACAACAAATTCGATTTCATGTCAAATATAACGGTGCAATCCTCTCATCCACCCGCTCCTGGAGCACGCCTCCTGATCCGTGACCAAGAATGGGTCGTCAGAAATACAGACCGCACCTACGGAAACGACTACTTGATTCATGTGACCGGACTGACTCCATTAGTCCGAGATATACAGTGGCAGTTTATCCAGAAAAAGGAAAGTATTATAGAAGTGAAGCCGGAGGAGACGAAGTTGGTTTCCGACAACTCTCCCAATTATCTCGCCTCGAGATTGCATATTGAGAGCCTACTGAGAACTACGCCTCCACCTGACAACAAACTATATTTGGGCCACCGTGCAGCCATGGATGATCTCCCCTATCAACGTGAGCCTGCACTCATGGCTTTGAAGCGACCGCGCCCCAGAATTCTTATCGCTGATGGGACAGGTCTCGGCAAAACACTGGAGGCTGGTGTCTTGATTTCGGAGTTGATTCGACGAGGCCGCGGCAAACGCATTCTCGTGGTTTCACTTGCAAGTATGCTCTTGCAGTTTCAGAAGGAACTATGGACCAGATTTTCGATTCCTCTGATACGCCTGGATTCCATTGGAATCAATCGCGTCCGGGAGCAATTGCCCGCGGGTCATAACCCGTTTCATCATTTTGACCGTGCGATCATTTCAATTGACACCCTGAAAAATGCATCAACTTGGAGGCCATTTCTGGAAAACTCCAACTGGGACATCGTAGTCATTGATGAGGTTCAGAATGTCGCTAAAAAGAAGAATCAGCGAGGATCCCTTCGCCACCAACTCGCAGACATTCTTGCCTCGCGCTGTGACGCCCTCATCATGCTGAGTGCTACCCCTCATGATGGACATGCCGAGAGCTTCGCCAGCCTGATGAACATGTTGGATCCGACGGTTATTGCAGATGAAAAGAGTTATACGAAAAAAGATCTGGATGGCAAGAACCTGCTGATTCGCCGATTCAAGAAAGATATTCGTGAACAGGCAATTCTGCAGCCGCGGGATGTGCAACCACACGAGGCTCCAGCTACCCCTGAGGAAGAGCACATCTTCGAAATTATTGCGGACACACCTAACGAACAATTATCCCAGAGAACTGGTGATGGATGGCTTCTGCGCACTACTATGGAAAAAGCAGTGCTCTCTTCTCCCAATGCATGTCTAAAATCTGTTTTGAATCGGATCAAGAAACTTGAGAAGGCTGGCAAGGGCGAAGAACACTTACATCCTTGGCACCTGATGAAAGATTCGCTGGAAAAAATAGGTCCAAGAGAATTCTCAAAATATCAACTTCTTTTAGACATTATCAGTGAACTCAACTGGACCGGTAAGGATACGCATGACCGTCTGCTCATCTTCACCGAACGAATTGCTACGCTAGAATTTCTGGAAAACCAGTTGCCCAAAGATTTGAAACTCAAAAAGGATGCGATTCGAGTGCTACATGGATCACTCTCAGATATAGATCAACAGAAAGTGGTGGACGAATTTGGAAGAGATCAATCATCTGTGCGTCTTTTGATCTCTACGGATGTGGGTTCTGAGGGAATCAATCTTCATTATCAATGCAGGCGCCTGATCCATTTTGATATACCTTGGTCGCTGATGCGATTTCAGCAGCGAAACGGACGGATTGATCGTTATGGACAGAAACGAAGACCCCAAATTTTTTACCTTATTACTCAAAGCAGGAATGAGAAATTTAAAGGAGATACAAGGATACTGGAATTGTTGATAGAAAAAGAAGAACAGGCAGAGCAGAATCTTGGAGATCCTGCCACATTAATGGCACTTTTCGATTACGATGCGGAGGAAAAGCTCGTTGCAAAAACCATTGAGGCCCGTCAGTCCATTGAAGAAAGCGAGAGGCAACTTATGGCCAAGAGCCGTGCACCAAAGGAAGATCCTGAGTTTGACCCCTTGTTGGATCTTCTGAATGCAACATCGCCAGTTTCTGATGAAGAAAATGTTACTGGTGAACTCCCCTCTCTCTTTGAATCAGACTACGCATACACCAAAGCTGCTATGACCCATATCCAGGGAAACTGGGCCAGAGGGGTTGGTGCAAGCCTGAGTGTGACGCACGATGATAAGAAACAGCGAATCATCGTTACTCCACAGGATCTGCAAGCACGTACTGTCTTGAGTAGTATCGTAAATCAGCTACCAGTTTCTGCCCGGCCTAATGATAGCCAATTTATTCTCTCATCCAATCCAAAAGAGATGATGGAATCTATTCGGAAATCCAGAGAACTGGAACATGACTGGCCAGACATGCACTATTTATGGCCCGTCCACCCTTTTATGGACTGGATGACCGATAAGATTCGGATGTCTTTTCGTCGATTAGAAGCCCCTGCAATCCGGCTTCCTGCAATGGATACTGGAACGTTTTCCTATTTGATCACCATTCTTTGGCCAAATCGCAAAGGCGTCACAATTTTTCAGAGATGGTATCTAGTGACTGGAAACATCAAAGATGACTTTGAAGTCAGACCATTAGAAGATTCCAGCATCTATGAGAAATTACGCTCTAGTCGGCTTTCAAATCAAGAAGAACCTTCCTCATTGTTGCAACTTGCTCAGGTCCGAGTTCCCCAAGCAATCATAAAAGCACAAGAACATGCCAAATTGGATCGGCAGAATTTTGAACATGACCTCCAGTCAAAACTCGCGCAACGCCTCAAAGACCTAGAAGAGCTTCAGCAACGCCAGGAAACCCATGTTGAGGATACCTACCAAGTTGATAAAGGGATTGAACAAGTGCAACTGAGCCGTAAGGAGAAAGAATTAGAGAGAATTCGGGCGCGATTTCAAGAATTTCAGGAGTGGATCAGATCCTCCATGACTATGGAGGCAGATCCCTACATACATATTGCTGCGGTCATTCTAGCGGAGGAGGCACATGGCATTTGATTTTACAGGCTTGGTCAATCAGAATGAATTTTATCCAGATCACTACTGGTATACCATGTTGCCCGACAAGGTAAAAGACTTTGAAGAAAGGTGGAAATTGGGGGAATTTGCCCAAGCCAATATTGAATTTACCCCCCCCCCGATTTTTTCTGATTTAAAGGGGAAAAACAGGGAATATTTAAAGTCAAAAGCGAATTTCATCAGCGCGTCTGAGCAGCAACGCACTGAAATTCAACGAACTTGGACCTCTCGGCTACTTCAGATTCTCGGCTATCGACGTGAGCCAAATCGGATTGAACTGGAGCCAGGAATTTTCTTACCCGTACTTGGACAATTTGAAGCTTTCAGGAAACCCTGGCTCTGGGTTGTGGAGGCCGTGGATTTTAACAATACGGGAGATGAGTTGTTGTCACTGGTCCCTCAGGGCGGAGAGGAGCCATTCCGGAAGCTGATTGATTTATGCTTTTTCGGAAATTCTGATCACCAGCATTCTCCTCCAACGTGGATTCTCGTCACCGGGCTTCAAACCTGGGCCCTACTGGAAAGAGACAAGTGGGGAACAGAGCGAATGCTCCGTTTCAACTGGGATGATCTCTACAACCAACTCCCTTCAATACAGACCTGGAAGCTGCTCACCATGCTGCTTTACAAGTCTGCGTTATGCCCAGATTCTGGGAAATCGTACCAAGAAGAGCTTCATGAAGAAGCAATACAGCACGCTTCCGGCGTATCTGGAAGTCTCAAATACGCCCTCCGCGAATCCATTGAGATACTGGGGAATGAATACGTCTCGAATCGCAGAGCTAAAGGATACAGTTGGCCCAGAATCTATCCGGATGCGGAGCCATTAACCATGGAATGCCTGTATTATATGTACAGGCTACTGTTCCTCTTCAATGTGGAAGCGAGGGAAGAGCTGGGATATCTCCCAATGAATGCAGAAGCATACCGAAACGGGTACAGCCTAGAAAAGTTGAGGGATCTGGAAATGATCTCACTGGACGAGAACGGTAGTGCAGAGGGAAGCTTTTTCCATGAGTCTATTAGAATACTTTTTGATCTGATCTATGAAGGCTACGATGAGGCAGCCGAAGCTCAGCAGGAAATCCTGAAATCAGGTAAACATACGTTTGAGATTTCTCCACTGCAATGTGAACTGTTTGATCCAGCAAAAACCCCGCTCTTGAACTCAATAATCATCCCCAATCGGAGTTGGCAGAAAATCATCCGATTATTATCTCTGGAGCATGAAGATTTCAAGAAAAAGGATAAAAAAAAGAAGCTCTCTGGACGGAGCAGGATCTCTTATCGTCATTTGAGTGTGAACCACTTGGGTGCTGTCTATGAGGCGTTGCTAAGTTACCACGGATTCATTGCTGAAGAAGATCTCTATGAAGTAAAATCTGCCGGAGAATCACCAGACATCCTGGATGCTGCCTACTTTGTGAACGAGGAAGCACTGGAAGCCCACTATGGTATGGATGAGCGAGTCATCAACAAGGATGGAACGCGTTCCTGCCGGAGATATGAGCCTCCTGAAAGAAATGGCATGGGTGAGCGAGCCATCAACAAGAATGGAACCCTTCGTAAACACCCTAAAGGTAGTTTCATCTATCGACTGACCGGCCGTGCAAGGGAAGAATCCGCATCCTATTACACGCCAGAAGTTCTGACACAATGTACTACTGAGTTTGCACTCAAGGAGATCCTTACGGGGAAATCCGCAGATGAAATATTGAAGATCACTGTGTGCGAGCCCGCCATGGGCTCAGCGGCATTTTTGAATGAGGCGATCTCGCAACTGGCCGAAGCATATCTGACCAAGAAAACCCAGGAACTGGGTGAAGTTCTGGATATCGATCGCCGCTTGGAGGAGTTGCAGCGTGTAAAGATGTATCTGGCAGATAATAACGTGTATGGAGTAGACTTGAATCCGGTGGCTGTGGAGTTAGGAAAGGTTTCGATCTGGCTTAATACGTTGGTCTCAGGTGGATTTGTTCCTTGGTTTGGGGACCAGTTCAAGTGTGGCAATTCACTGATTGGAGCTTGGTCTCGCGTATATACAAAACGCCAACTCATGCGAGGTAAGTGGTGGGAAGATGTTCCGAAAGATGTATCACTTTCCGAAGATCGCCCCGAGAATTCAATCTATCATTTTCTTCTAGGAGATACGGGGATGGCGCAATACAAGGATAAGGTAGTAAAGCAGCTGGCTGGCGATCAGATTAAACATATCGCCGCTTGGAGAAAATCTTTTACAAAACCTCATAATGAAGGAGAGATTCGTCAGCTACTTTATTTCTCCTCATTGATTGACAAACTCTGGGATAAGCATGTCCGAGATCTGCTTCAGCTGGAATCACGGACTACAGATTACTTCCCTGTTTACCCTGATACAGAGGATGGTTCCAACAAACTGCCTGTTTCGTCTACACGGAATAAGGAGAGGATGTATGAGGAAACTTTTGACCCACTAGACGGAAATTCCAGCGCCTATCAACGCTTGAAGCTCGTGATGGACTACTGGTGTGCCTTCTGGTTCTGGCCAATAGGTAAAGCAAACCTTCTGCCCCACCGAACCGAGTATCTAAGTGATCTTGCGGCCATCCTGGCAGGCAAGAAAACTGTAGCAGACTATGATCTATATGCAAATGATTTAGAGCGTGATTCATTAGGATTTGTGGCTCTGAATTCTTTGATTCAGAGCCGCCCAAGGCTCCAGGTTGTTCAAGAACTGAGTAAACGATATCGATTTCATCACTGGCAACTCGAGTATGCGAACTTATTCAAGGATGGAAACGGCTTTGATGTCGTGCTTGGTAACCCCCCTTGGCTTATCCCAAGTTGGACGGAAAAACATGTCATTGGAAATACAGAGCCTCGTTTTGTGACCAAAAAATTGAGTGCACATCAAACGATGGAACTACGAGAAACTTGGTTGGACAAACCTGGCCGCAGAGATCATTACATCCGGTCATATGGAGCCGTGAGTGGCCAATTGTCATTTTTGAATGCTCGACAGAACTATCCTCTTTTGAGAGGGATGCGGACAAATCTTTATAAACCATTTATCTGCATGTCATGGAATATCAGTAGGAGCTCTGCAAGTGGTATGGGCTTCGGTACAGTTGGACTCTTGCATCCGAACTCCGTGTATGATGATGGCAAAGGTCAAGCACTTCGCTCTGAACTTTATCCAAGGCTCCGCTGGCGACTACAGTTTGAAAATGTATTGCATCTGTTTGAGGAAGTGGCCGCCGTCCTAAAATTCAGTATCAATATATATGGACAGTCGAAGAAGATAGCCAGATTTAAGTCCATAGCAAACCTATATTCTCCTGTTACAGCTAGAAAATCACTTGAGCATGATGGATTTGGGCCTGTGCCTGGTATCAAGACGACTGGCAATGATTGGGATCTATCAGGGCATCAACAGCGAGTAATTCAAACTACAGAGGATGATCTTCAAGCGTATGCAAATCTCTACGATGCTCCAGGGACGCCACCAAAAGAAGCTCGCCTACCTCTGCTGCATGCAAAACAATTGACCAACATTCTACGCAAATTGGCACATTCATCACGCCGAATGCGAGATATAGATTATATGATGTCAATGATGTGGAATGAGACGAATGCACAAAAAGACGGTACTATGCGCAGAGAAACTCAATTCATTGATAATGCTAAGCAATGGATTCTATCCGGTCCACACATCTTTGTGAGCAATCCTTTCTTTCAGACCCCCAATACAGGATGCAAGAGTAAAGGCGACTATGCGAGATTAGATTTAACCACATTACCAGGAAACTATCTTCCGCGTACAAACTACCTCCCTGCCTGTGGTGAAGAGGAATATACTCGCCGTACTCCTCAAACATCATGGGGGACGCTTATGACTGACGAGTTCAGAGTCGTTATGCGTAAAATGCTAAATGTAGGACAAGAACGCACGCTTGTTCCGGCTCTACTCCCACCGTCAACAGGGCATTCTGATGCCCTGTTGACGGTGGGAGTACGACACTCCATAAATCTGCTACAAATACTTGTAAATTTACTCTCCATCGTATCTGATCTAATGGTTAAAATTGGAGGAAAGTCAAATCTTCATGCAGATTCATTCAATTCTTTTCCACTGGTATCCGCTCCACATGCGGCAGCGGTGCGTGCACTTTTACTCTCATGCCTCACATCTCATTATCAAGAAATCTGGAGAAAACATATCTCTACTCCTAAATCATCAGAAAAACTTGATGCTCTCAATTGGTCCAAGTGTGATCACCGATTGAACTTAGAATCATTTGAACGCCTCAGTAGCACATGGTCTTGGAACAGTCCGATCCGTACTGATTATGCTCGCCGCCAAGCCCTCCTTGAAATCGATGTTCTCCACGCCCAAGCCCTTGGATTCACGTTGGACGAACTCCTGACCCTTTATCGTATCCAATTCCCCATCCTGCAGTCCTATGAGAAGGATACTTGGTACGATACCAAAGGCCGAACAGTATTCTCGAAAAAAACTGGTGAAAGCCCTGTTCCCAGAAAAAAAAGCCACAAAAAGGCAACGTTCGGGATTCATACACCCACTCGCTCCGAAACCAATCTCCCTCTTGGCTGGGAAGACATTAAAGACCTCAAAGAAGGTATTGTCACCTACACATTCATGGATGATACAATGCCCGGTGGTCCACAGGAGCGCACTATTGAGTTTCATGCCCCCTTTGACAGGTGTGATCGTGAAGAAGATTACAGGCAAGCATGGGAATACTTTGAACGGGCCAGAGCGAACGGAAATCTATGATTCCTGGCATTCTGGGGCGGGAAGTCCGCGAAACCATTGAAGATTATCTGAGGACGAGCTACAGGATTTCTACACCATCCTTCGCCAAGGCTCTGGATGAGTTTATAAAGCAGGGAGAAGCCTTCAAGGGAGCCTATCTATCCATTCAACTCCCATTTATCAAAAGCGAAAAGAAAGAACAACCCTTCCCCGCTATTCCCCTCCTCTATACTCCCTATCTCCATCAAGAGCGGGCATTTGAACGCCTGACCGCAGACCCACCAAAACCTACTATCGTAGCCACTGGTACCGGCTCAGGAAAAACGGAGGCATTTCTGCTTCCGATCCTGGATTACTGCCGGCAAGTGGCTGGGCAGCCTGGAGTCAAGGCGATCCTAATTTACCCGATGAACGCACTTGCGTCAGACCAGGCAAAGCGCATCGCACAAATTATCCATGAAAATCCAAGCCTGCGTGGAAAAATTACCGCAGGACTCTATATCGGTGGCTTGGAAGCAACCCCATCCAAGCGGATGAGTGAGTCCAGTATTATTACGGATCGCTACAAAATGCGTGAGTCGCCTCCGGATCTGCTCCTGACGAACTACAAAATGCTGGATTATCTGTTGGTTCGGCCAAAAGACAAACCACTCTGGAAACAAAATCAGCCCGATACCTTGCGCTTTGTCGTCGTGGATGAATTGCATACCTTTGATGGTGCACAGGGAACCGATCTGGCCTGCCTGTTACGAAGATTGAAAGCTCGCCTTCAAGCCACCAATCTCTGCCCAATTGGGACCTCTGCAACTCTTGGGAGCGGCACTGGAGATGAATTAAGGATCTATGCTGAGCAAATCTTTGATGCCAAGTTTGATGATGAAGCCATTATCACCGAAGAACGACGAGATCCTGGGGAATTCCTTATGGATTCACTGATCAAGCGGTTCAATTTTCCAGATACGGTGCCTCCTTCGGATCAATTTGAATCTATCGAGGACTATATCGGTGCCCAGTATGCTGCGTGGTTTGACTCCAACGTTACAAACCTTGAAGTGACGACCGATTCGTGGAGAAAGCAACTCGGCGCTCAACTTCATGAGCACGTAGCCTTTACGAATCTGATCAAAATTATTCGTCAAGACATTTATTCAATTACGGATGTTGCCAAAAAATTTGCTCAGCCTTTGGAAGCAGACATCAATAGCGACCAACTCTCACTTCGCCGTTTGGAAAGCCTTCTGTCCTTGATTAGCTATGCACGAGATCCAAAAAATGAAGATGGAAAAAAGGCAAAACCTCTACTGGATGTACGCATCCAGTTATGGATGTGGGAACTAAAGCGAATGGTGATTTCAGTCGAAGAGAAGCCTAAACTGGAATGGGATACAGATCTTGGGAGGGGCGGGCACTCCCTCCAATACCTCCCCTTGGCCTCTTGTATCAAATGTGGATCCGCCGGATGGGCCACGATCCAGCGGATCAAAACCGAACCGTTAGACACAAGTCTTGACTCTATCTATAAAGCGTTCTTTGACAATAAATCCGATTATAAACCAGAGGTGGTTTATCCAAATCCTGATTCAACATTAACAGAAATATGGAAACTTTGTACTAACTGCCTCCATCCCTATAGTCGGCGAACTACAGAATGTGAGAGATGTCAGGAAAATGGTAATCTCATCACAGTCCATATTCCCACACTCAAACTGGATCGTAACAAGAGGCCTGAATGTCCTTATTGTCAAGAATCCAATCAACCTGCAATCTTTGGTGCCCAAGGAGCAAGCCTGCTGTCTGCGTCACTAGGAAAGGTATTTTCATCTCACTACAATACAGACAAGAAAGTTCTGACTTTCTCCGACTCCGTGCAGGACGCCGCACATCGCGCAGGCTATTTTGAAGCACGAACATATACATTCAGTATCCGAACTGCACTCCTCCAGTACCTGAGATCCATGGAGGAAGGGCAAAGCCTCCAATCCGTTGCAGATGGGCTCGTACAATTTCAGCGAAATGAACTTGGTGATTTGGATTTCGTGGGCACATTCATTGCTCCAAATATGACCTGGATGAATGACTATAAGGACTTGGTGCAATCCGGTGAACTCCCCAAGGACTCAAGACTAACTTCCAAGGTTGCAAAGCGCCTCAAATGGGAAGTGTTTGAGAATCTGGGACTGCGTGCTAGACGCGGACGCACCCTCGAAAATACGCTGTCTGCTTCGGTGTTCATTGATCCTGCGTTATTCAACGAATGGGTCACTCGGGTTCTACCCGAGCTTCGCGCGAAATATGCTGGACTGGAAAATTTGTCCGAGAGCAAGTTAAGACAATTTATGACCGGACTCATATACCGCCTTCGAACCAGCGGTGGTGTGATGCATTCGGCACTCACCAAGCATATCGAAACTCTTGGGAAAAATAGGTACACCATCAGTGATCGGCATATTGATTGGATGCCTCCCTGCAAGCCTCAAAGCCCACGCCATCAGTTCCTGTCCTCCGGGCCAGTAAAAAACTTTCTTCCCCTGACTGGAACCAAAATTGGCTCATGGGTTCAGAACTGGGCTTACCTGTGCTTATTACAAGATGACCTTGAACCCACCGGTTTCGATGCCGCACTGAGAGATATTATCATAGAGGCTCCTTCTGAGCTTTTGAAAGAAAATCCCACGGGTCAACATTCCATCTGGGGAATTGAACCCGATGCCCTCAAAATTACCACCAAAGTACGACTCTATTCCTGCAACTCATGCTCTTATGAGGTTAGCGTTCCAGAACAGCAAGAGGATATCTGGATCAATATGCCATGCCTGAAACACCGGTGCTCTGGAAAATTTAGAGTCCAGCCCAACCGGAAAATTGACTACTACAGAGCACTGTATGGATCTGGTGATGTCTGTAGATTCGTCCCACGAGAACACACAGCTCTATTAACAGCGGAACAACGGGAAACCATTGAAAAAAGCTTCATGGGGAAAGATCCGCGTCCTTGGGACCCGAATATTGTCTCTTGTACTCCAACTCTTGAGTTGGGGATTGATATCGGAGATCTCTCCACGGTATTTCTATGTAGTGTTCCCCCAACACAAGCCAATTATGTTCAGCGCATCGGACGGGCTGGGCGACAAAATGGAAACTCATTCGGATTTTCCATGGCACTCAACAAACCCCACGACCTTTACTTCTTTGCAGAACCTGATCAAATGATCGGGGGCGAGGTGCAAGTACCTGGTGTATTTTTGAAGGCACTTGGGGTACTCCGACGCCAAATGGCCGCCTATAGTATGGACATGTGGATTGCCCATTCCAGAAATCCCTTCGTTCCAGATAAGTTACAGCGTGTACTTGGTGCATTCACGAGTGAGTCAAATAAGGACTTCCCATGGAATTGGTTGGAATATGTAGAAATCAATGCAAATATGCTGGCAACGAGCTTCCATAAATTGTTTCGGGATCAGAAAAACGAAGAAATCCTTGATGCTGCAAACTACTTTTTCAGCCCTGAAGATACGGGGAATCCCCAACTTCGAAAGATCGTCATAGATGCAATCAAAGAGAAATATAACACCCGGAAAGATCTCAATAATCGCATCAAACGCCTCGATCGACATATTGAAAGCCTAGACCAAGCACCACGGGACGAGAACTACGAAAAAGAACGCAACAAACTTAACGATATCCGACGTGGACTTAAATCCATCCGATATGAGATTAGCCAGACTGATGTATTCAATTTTCTGTCAAATGTTGGAATCCTTCCGAATTATGCATTCCCTCAAAGTAGTACCACCCTGGAATCAACGATCCTACAGAGCAGAGGACAGGAGCAGAAAGAATCGCTATCGGACTCATTTGAGCGCCCCGGCGATAAAGCCATTCGTGAATTTGCACCGGGCAATTATTTCTACGCAAATGGAAGGAAGGTACAAGTTGATGCTGTGCGCTTCAATAAAGATGATGTACAGAAATGGCGCTTCTGCCCAGACTGTTCCTACCATGAACGAGAGTCGGAAAAACCTGCTCAAAACTGCCCTAAATGTGACTGTACCTCATGGGGCGATCAAGGTCAGGTGTTGAAACTACTCCGCCTATCGGGGGCAAGATCCACCTCACTTGAACGTAGTAGTCGCATTGATGACAGCCGTGACGATCGCCAACCTGAATTCTTTACCCACCAAACTCACGTAATCTTTGATGATCAGGATATCAAAAATGCTTATCAAGCAAAGCATGCTGAAATTTCGTTTGGATTTGAGTTTATTAAAAAATGTCAATTCACATTTATCAACCATGGCCTGACATCTCCCGATGCAATGCCAATCCTCATTGCCGGAAAAGAAAAATCCGTTGCATCCTTTGATCTGTGTGAGAACTGTGGAAAAGCCAAATTACCCAATACAAAACAACCCTCCGATCATGAGTATTACTGCGGCGATCGGGGAAAAGACAAGGAGGCACGAACAAAGGTATCCCTCTATCACCAGTTTGAGTCGGAAGCAATTCGGCTTCTGTTACCTGTTGCCGAAGAAGAATTAGACGCCACCCGAGCTGAATCTTTCTGTGCAGCTCTCTTGATGGGACTCAAGGAATTTTTCAAAGGAAAGGTAGACCACCTTCGAACCATCATTCAGGATGCTCCATCCCCGAATGAGGAGGTTCGGCGTACCTTTATTTACCTCTATGATACAGTCCCCGGTGGTACCGGGCATCTCCAGGATCTCCTCAAGGAGAACACGATCATTGAAAAAGTCCTGACCTCAGCATTAACAAAATTACAGGATTGTTGCTGCCACAAGGATCCTTCTAAGGATGGATGTTACCGGTGTCTCTTTGCGTACCGCAACTCGTTTACTCGCGGGAGTATTAGCCGGGATGAAGCAATCAGCATCTTGGAAAAGATCGTGGACCAGGGAAGAGAGTTAGAACTAATTGACAACATTGACTCCATTAATATAAACCCGCTTATTGAAAGCAAGCTGGAAGAAGACTTCGTCAAAAACCTCAAGAAATGGAGAGGGGCAAAGTTGATCACGCAAACTCGAGGTAAAAATAGATCCTACAAGCTCACAATCGGAGAACAGGTCTGGATGATTGAATGCCAGGTACTCCTGGATCGGAAACACGGAGTGAGTGCCCAGTCCAAACCCGATTTTTTGATTACCCCGGAGAAAGGATCTTCAGGCCTGCCTGTGGCAGTCTTCATGGACGGTTTTACATATCATGGAAATAAACTGGCCGAAGATACGCTGAAACGAATGGCCATCCTGAGATCTGGAAAGTACCACGTATGGTCTCTCACTTGGGACGACTTGTATCGCGAGAATGCTAAACGAGTGATCGATTTTTTTCCACTTGATTCTCGCCGCAAATTTTATAAAAATTTTGACAATTTTATCAGAAAATTTGAGCTCCAATTCAATGAGTTCAGAATGCAATCAAAATCCCGCACGGCTGGTAGCCTTGACCTTCTTAAAGCATATCTGACTGATCCTGCCCCTGAAAAATGGCAAGCACTGGCCTACTCCCATGGAATCCTCAACATAAAGGAATCAAACTCTACCAAAGATCTGCAGAAATATGCACCTTCCTGGTTCGTCAAGGAATGGTTCGCAAGGCCTGATTCACAAATCGGTGTATTCTGGATCCATCCTGAACAAGAACTGCGTAAAGGTTGCGTAGCCGTCAATCTTACAAATAACGGGATGGCAGATCCGTTGGCACTCCGCCTTTTCGTATATCTTGACGACCATAAACAATCTGATCCGTCATTCAAGTCACATTGGAACGAATTTCTTCGAGCGATGAACCTATTCCAGTTTCTCCACCCGCAAACTGGATTTTTCTGTACATCCGGACTGGAGGACCCCGAATACTACGAGGAACTGGATACAGGACTACCTCTCCCAACGCTACCTAGCGACTGGATTGCTGTATTAGACGAAACCGCAGAATTCTCCTATCAACGCCTGCTCGGAAAATTAGCAGACCTAGATACCCCTGCCCCTGAAATCGGACTCGAAATTACGGGCCAAAAAGACGAGATCCTGACTACTGCAGAGATTGCATGGCCCAATCAAAAAGTCGCTCTCCTGCATGAAGAATGCTGGGAAGATCGCATGAACTGTGAAAAAGAAGGCTGGAACTGCCTATACTTGGATAAGCTGGATGCAAGCGACGCACAAAAAATTCTTAAGCTATTGAAGTAATGCAGATCAATCTAATTCAGACAAACCCATTCTGGGCAGCCGTTGGCAGACTCCCTAGTGCACAGCAATCCAAAATAATCAAGTTTCTTCAACAGTACCCAGTGAACCCACAGAAGAGTAGCTTCAATTTTGAAAAAATACAGGCGAGTAGTAGTGATCAGATACGCTCTCTTCGACTGGATCAGAAATACCGAATCATCGCTCACCAGGAAAAAGTCAATAACACCATCACCTGTCTACATGTGGATGTACATGATGCAGCCTACGATTGGGCACAGAGACATCGCTTTGAAAAGAATAAGCACACCGGTGTGTATCAAACCATTCTAATCTCTGAATCCTCTGATATCAAACCAAAAACTATTCAGACTGAGCAGGGACTTTTTCACAAATACCGCGATCGACAACTTCTACGCCTCGGAGTCCCCGAGGAACAGTTAGACTTGGTACGTAGCTTTCAAACTATAAATGACCTAAATCAGAATGACCATATTTTGCCAGATGATGTCTGGGTGGTCCTCAGTGATCTGGCATCCGGCACCCCCTACGAAAACCTTGAACGAGAAATCATTGCGCGTGCGAACGAATATGATGACAAAAATGTACTTGATCATCCCGAAAACAAACGTCAATTCGTCTCGATCACTGACAAAGATCTCGAAAAAATGATGGACGCGCCATTATCTGAGTGGCGCATCTACTTGCATCCATCACAGGATCGTATTGTAAAGATGAATGCGAACGGCCCCATCCGGGTTCTTGGAGGTGCAGGGACAGGAAAAACTGTCGTGGCCATGCACCGTGCGCATCACCTTGCAAGCAACGTATTCACAGAAAAAGAAGATCGCATTTTATTTCTGGTTTTCAATAGGAATCTGGCGGCAGATATCTCTGCTAACTTAAAGCAAATGTGCACTCCAGATGTTTTTGAGCGGATCGAGGTGGATAACGTTGATTCTTGGGTCGTGGAGCAGGCCGGAAAATTAGGACTTCCAAATCGAATGACCTATTTCGGATTCAAACAAGAATTAGATAAAGAAGCATGGAAAATGGCCATCGATAAACAGGATGATCTCCCATTTTCTGAGCATTTTATCCGCGATGAATTTGATGCTGTGGTCGCGGCAGAAGGGTTGCAATCACGCGATCAATACCTCCGCATCTCTCGTAGAGGGCGTGGAACACGGTTAACTCGCACAGCCCGACGACAACTCTGGGATGTATTTGAAGCCTATCGGGGCGAATTGAGACATCATAATATTGGTGAGCCCTCTGATGTGAAATATCAACTTGCTGAAAAACTCCGTATCTCACCATCCAATTATCGAAGTGTTGTGGTGGACGAAGTGCAGGACATGAGTAAGGCAGCTCTCCAAATGATTCGGGCAATTGTCCCAGAAGGCTCCAATGATTTGTTATTGACCGGAGATGCTCATCAGCGGATTTATGGGAGAAGGGTCGTCTTGTCCCACTGTAACATCAATATTCGTGGGCGAAGTCGAAGGTTACGGATCAACTATCGTACACCGGAGCGCGTGCGCAATTGGGCAATCAGATTCCTGGAGGGAATTCCCTATGATGACCTAGACGGAGACCTAGATACCATGAAGGGATATACGTCCTTGATTCAAGGGGATCAACCGCCCACCGTTTGTCATTACGAGACAAAACAGGAAGAATTAGAAAGTATTATTTCTCATATTGAAGACTTGGCTCATGATCCGGCATACCTCCAAAACATCTGTCTGGTTGCCCCGTCTCTTGACGCCGTAAATCGCTATGAGGGAGCGCTCATGGCAACAGGCATTAAGGTGCACCAACTGAAAAAGAACAATGATAACTCATCCATTCCCGGCGTTCGTCTCGCTACGATGCACCGAGTGAAAGGGTTGGAGTATGATCACATAATTGTCGCCAGTGTAAACAAAAACCTCCTGCCTCTTCAAGTCGCACTTAGGAAAGCTGAAGACGAGATGGAAAAGCAAGAAATTCATCGAAAAGCTCGTTCACTTCTTTACGTTGCCTGTACCAGGGCACGCAAGACACTGTTCATTTCCAGTTTCGGAAAGCAAAGTAGTCTGATAAAAGATATAGTCCAATCCCAAAACACTTAAGGCTTTTGGATTTCTGCGTTGTTCTTAATGCAACTTCCCGGCAACGAAGTACTATATCGAAAGGCACCCGCCCAAATCTTATTACGTCAGTCGGCTGACTGAGAAAGTAGATAATGCATCAAAAGGGCCATCACCTGCTTACTTGAGATATCTGTCTTCCTACTCTTAAGATAGATACTCAGAGCTCCGAGTCTTGCTTCATCTTTGTAATAGATAATTCGTGCACCCCCTCTTCTCCCCACGTTTCCTGTACCGCATCTTTTCTTGAATACTGGGTATCCACTGCAACCGTTAAGTTGATCCCCATCAGATATTCTATCAGTAGAAAGTCCCTCCAAAAGCTCTTCAACTTTATCCGTTAATCCCCGATGCTTCTTACTTAGCTTCTTTAGCTCACCATCAAATCCTGTTGTCCTCTCAACTATCCGAC
>JAPOTE010000066.1:24939-54519 GCA_026709335.1 Bacteroidota bacterium
GAATTTTTGTATTCGATCTTTTATCGTTTTGATGAATTCTTCGTCCAAGGCCAATTCGCAAACCTCTGCAACATCTTCAGTTCGATTGGCAAGGTGTATCAGTTTTTCATCAGCTCTTGCCCTCCAAGCCACACTTTCAGGTAGGGCGTTGACAATCTCTATGTACAAATCAATTTTTTCGACGGACTCAAACAATTTAACAGATAAACTCTTGAGTTCTTCCTTGGAAATCCCCTTCGCCTGTCCTATAATAATTGCAAGGTTTTCTATCGTAGCTAAATATTTATCCCAAGCACAATAATCGGGTTCTGGTAAATCTTCCCACAGTTTCTTTGGGGGTTTTCCCAGAAGATTTCCAACAGTTATATCACGGAGATAAACTTCCAAATTCTTACTGGCTGTGTGCATTTCAACCATCATCGTGATTCAGTAATTAGATCAGAACTAGCAAAAATACGGACAACTTTATGACATAACTTTTAAGAATCTACGCTGCAGACGGCTAGGTAAAAAGTTTCAGTACTACTATTTCAGTACTACTATTATAGTTTACCTGATTCATCCATTGCTCTGATATATATGGCTTTAAGGCCTTCCGATGGGCTATAAATTAAAAACTACCCTAACTGTTCCACTTTACAAAACATCTCTTCAAAAATTTGCGTTGTGCTAAATGAGTTCGAGAATTTCAAGAATGATTCTGTCTAAACACCACAGGTATAAATCAGACGATTTTTCCCCGAACCTGAACTGTAAAATCACCTTCGAGAATCTTCCAGGGCGGTATTTTCGGAAATGATGAATGACATAACACTAGTTTCTTCGACTGTAATATAATACACCCTGAAAAGTTGAGAACTTGCCTCTGCATTCAACTAAAACATGCCTATAAAGCTGTAAGATTTCCCCTTGTTGTGTCCCACCTCGGAGTACAATCTGAATGCACAGCGTGATATCCACCATACCACCTGTTGATTCCTCGGAGGCGAATTGCATCTTCGGTGCCTTGTAGAACGGCCATCCCTTTGGGGGTTATGTGAAGCCTCACATTTTGAAAATTTTCATGGCCATGCTCTCCCTCTACAATAATGAGTGGAGCGGTACCCCGGGCCAAACTCCGCAGTGTTTCCCAAAATGTCCAATCTCCCATGAATGGTGCTTCTTCGTTAGCCTGATGTGCATGAAATAGCTCTACTGGATCCCCCATACCTTCAGTAATCAAGCTTAGCGCATGTGCCTCCGTTCGAGATAATCCATTGTGAGCTGAGGGCCATTCTTCCAAAAAACGCCTGTATGCCATTTGAAAAAATGGTAGATCGGAATTAGCCGTAGCAGCCAATTTTTGATGCTGAATAGGATCTGAGCTTGTAAAACATTCCCATGCATGTACAGCGGAAGATAATTGATCTGATGTGACCGGTTTGTGTCCACTGAATAAATGAGTCAACTGCTCTTGGTTCAGATTTCCAAGTCCATGAAAGGGGTCAACCCCTGGGTAATGATCAATGCAAATCAGGAAAACTTCACGAATCTCAGAATCGCTCTCTACCAACCTATCAAGAATTTGAATCAACTGCAACTGATCATACAGATCATGCTCAAACCAAAGAAAAATGGAGCTCTCTCCCAAATTTGATTTGAGCTTGGAATCTCGTAGCAGAAAACTCTGTAACAGCTCGGATTCTTTCCCCCATCCTAACGAAGCCAGATATTTCGCACGCTTTTCATTCAACATATTAGCTGTAATCCTGCCAGGAACAGGGCCAATATGAAGCACGTCCCTCCAAGGCAATACATCACCCCCAATATTCGCTGAGCGAATCAGATCTGCAGCAGAATCTCCATTAGTGATGTGCAACATGTTGGAATATTTTTCGATCTCATCCTAAAAAATGGAACGAACATCTATTCTTGAAACCCTTGGGGCACTCGAAATGACACAGAATACATCACATACCTGGACATTGAGATTTTTCATCCTCATTAACTTCACAATATTAGCCCCATAATCAGAAATTTTTCATATTGCTGTCCAGATATTGTTTCAAATGGGAAACCTGATTAGTAATGTAGATTGATATCATGCATGAAAGGGGGATGTTCATCCGATTCTCTTTCAGGAAGCATCATACATGCCGGCTCGAGACAATCCTCAACTTTGACTACTGAAGCCAGCAAACTTCATGACTCTGATGCCATAGTTTCTTGGCGCTGTACCCAGAAAGTTGTTTGATTTTCGGGAACCATAGTTTACGAAATCTCCGAATCCTCACTTGAGCCATATTGAGAAATGGTACCCGGGGTGGGACTCGAACCCACACAGCTTTAAAGGCCAACGGATTTTGAGTCCGTCGCGTCTACCAATTCCGCCACCCGGGCAACAAAGCGTTCTACTTCTTCTATGCCTTAACGGATCCTGTACCCGCATAATGCGCGTGGAATCGCAAAATCGCTTCAATGCCCTCCGCAAACCTGTCAAGCCCAAAATGCTCGTTCGGAGAATGGATGGCATCAGAATCCAATCCGAATCCCATCAGTACACTATCAAGCCCCAGTATATGCTTAAAATCTGCCACGACCGGAATGCTACCTCCGATACGCGTAAAATACGGGGAGCAATCATATACATCCCTAAGTGCCCGAGTAGCTGCCTCCATTGCGTTGCTCTCCGTATCAATCAAGACGGGTTGAGCACCATGGAGAACCTTGCACTGCAATTGCATGGATTTGGGAACACGCCTGCGCAACCACACTTCTGTCAATTCTGCGATCTCGCTTGGATCTTGATCAGGTACTAAACGCATTGAGATTTTTGCACTAGCCTGCGACGGAAGTACAGTTTTGGCTCCATCCCCGATGTAGCCACCCCAAATGCCATTACAATCCAGAGTTGGGCGGGATGTCGATGCCTCCAATACCGAATATCCTGATTCCATGATCGGTAGATGAACTCCTACCTCCCGCACCCAGGCATCTGCATCAAATGGCAATACCGTCATAGTAATTTGCTCACGCCTCGAAAGCGGACGTACACGGTCATAAAATCCATCAATTGTAATCCGATGATCCGCATCATGCATTTCGGCAATCAGCGCTGCCAATGCATTGATTGGATTATGGATTGCCCCTCCATATGTACCCGAATGTAAATCGCGATCCGGACCTGTCAGAGTAATCTCCATATAGGTCATGCCCCGAAGGCCATACGTAATGGATGGTACTCCCGGAGCAAACAAACTTGAATCCGAAATCACCACCACATCCGCTGCTAACAGATCTTTATTTTTATGTATGAACCCCGGGAGACTTGCAGAACCAGATTCTTCTTCTCCTTCTAGAATGAACTTGAGATTGATTGGAGGATGGCCGCTTGTTTTCATCCAACATTCAACCGCTTTGAGGTGCATAAAGAGCTGCCCTTTATCGTCACATGCACCCCGCGCATACAATATCCCACCCTTGATAGCAGGATCAAAAGGAGGAGATATCCAAAGATCAAGTGGATCAGGTGGTTGAACATCATAATGGCCATAAACCAGAACTGTGGGATAGTTCGGATCAACTTCAATTCCTCCCACTACTACTGGATGCCCGTCTGTATGTATCGCCTTTGCGTTCGTGACCCCAAGTGATTTCAAATGATTGACCAACCAGTCGGCAGCCTGAGCAACCTGCTTTTTGTAAGCAGGATCGGTACTGATTGAGGGGATACGAAGAAGATCAATCAGTTCATCAATAAATCGGTTCTGATTGGCTTCAGAATAGAAAATAGCTTCAGATATAGTACTCATGTTCAATTATAGTTCACTTTCATCACGCCATCGGATCAGGCGCCAGGCAAGGGTTGTATCTGCACGTGCAAGTAAAAAATTTACATTCCCATCCCCACGGTATACTTCACCATTACTCAAACCGACTGCAAGATTAAATCCGCGTACTGCAATCGCTCGGGTTCCTTCATCAAATACCTGCCGGGAAATAATTTGCCTCCACTGCAATTGCACTTCAACCGTACTCTCAAAAAGACGCCGGGTGGATTCAAGTTCCTGACCAAACCCCCATTCACGCTCTATTCCCGTGTCAAAATCGGTATAAATAAATACAAATGACGAATCAATCAAAGATTCATAGAGCGATACATCCCTGAGTTCATACGCATTACGAAAATTCGTGAAATACCCCTCAACCGTTTTAGGGTCTCCCAAAAAATCTCCAAATGGATCCCCCTCTTCAATTCCCGGTGCAAACGGATTACATGCCCCACATAAATACACGAGAGTCACGAATGCTGAAATCAATATGTAGGATCGAATTAACACGATTCGACTTAACTGCCTTAATTAGCTTGCAAATTCCGCCTTCAGATCACTCCATGAATCCTCTGATCCGACGCTCTGATCATTCCATTTTAAGAGTGTCCAGAGACCGTCCGTTTTTTTTGTAATGACCCAGACCAGCCTCCCCTGGAGCGTATCGGCAACCTGCTGACTCCCGTGGTTAATCACAAGTACGTAATGGGCATCAAGGATATACTCTGTATCACTGAACTCAGTATTGGGATCTTCAAGACGGAGAATATTTCCTGAGCTTCCCCTCGATGCCTCAGCAACCGTGATAAAATAACCGTTCTCCTGGGATCGATTCCAGTTATCCCATTGATCTGGTGACTGTGCATAAGCCTCTGCTGTGGGGACAAATTCAAATTCAGGATCTATGGAACGTCGATAGTTGGTGGCATTCAATTCTCTGACTGCTGCGCGTAAATTCTCAATTACAAGATCCGGAGCTACTGGTTGCAGCCACGTTCCCGCCTCACCTGCGGGAGGCTCAGGTTCCCGCGCGCCGAATATATCACACGATGAAAGAACGATCAAACCTATCCACAAGCAGCGAGTCATTGCTACTCATCAAGCGGTACAGGTACAGATTCATACGGGGCCAATGCCTCCTCAATTGATATAGTATCCTCAAAGAAAGCAACTACTTTACGAATTACATCATCTACGAGCATATCCGGACAGGATGCCCCGGATGTAATTGCAACAGAAACAGGTTCATTCGAGGGAAACCAGTTCATTGTTGTACGTACGCGCATATTCGGGTAGTCATAATGATGAATCCGATAGCGATCTTCTATCTCTTCAGCGCCCCGTATGAAATAGGTAGGAATCACTGAATTATACAGGGATACAATCTGACTGGTATTGGATGAATTATATCCTCCAACTACCAAAGCCAGATCAAGCTTCTCCTCCAACATTGCACGTGCTGCTTCCTGATTTTCGTGAGTTGCATAGCAAAGCGTATCACTGGTATCCACAAAATGTCCTTCTTCACCGTAACGTTCGATGGTAGCTTTCCGCAGAATATCCGTGACTTCCTGGGTCTCGGTGACCAACATTGTGGTTTGATTTACAACACCAATTCTTGATAGATCTCTGTCAGGGTCAAAGCCCTCACTGTAACACTCTGCAAATCGCTTGAAAAAATACTCACGATCTTTTTCGCCCAGAATCACTTCAGCAAGATCATGCGCATCATTTGCATCCCGAATCACGAGTACCGGAGCGTGCTCACTGGCATGGGAAAATGATGCGCGAGATTCCTCATGCAACCGCTTACCGTGAATGATCACAGTATATCCGTCGTCCCCAATCTTGGCGCTCCTGCGCCATACTTTTTTTACGAATGGGCAAGTTGTATCGTACGTACGAACATCAACCCCTAGGCTTTTAAGTTCATTCGTAATTTCGACTGTCGTCCCGAAAGCAGGAATTACAACTATATCGTCGGGAGTCAACGTCTTGAAATCAATCAGTTGATCTCCCATACTTGAACGCAAAAACTGCATTCCTCGTCGACGTAAATCATTGTTCACTTGAGGGTTGTGGATCATCTCTGAAAGCATAAACAGACGCCGGTCAGGGTGATCCGAGATTGCACGATAAGCAATTTCCACCGCATTCTCTACGCCAAAACAGAAGCCGAAATTTCGCGCAATCCAAACATGCACCGGACCAAAATCAAGTAGGGACGGAGTGAGATCCTTTTTTCGAGGATCTTGTGCCATGCGAGCCGTCTTGATCACCGAAATGATTGGGCTGCGATAAAACTGTGGAATAGTAAATGTCCGGGGCATGGATAACTCAAGTTGAATAATTAATCGTATCAATAATGAGATAATTACGCTTTGCCCGCCTTTAGGGTTCAATTACAGGCGGCGACTGACCTGTTCACTCATCTTTCGCTTAAAGCTTCCATAGCGTTTTTCCTTGATTGCTCGTCGTGCTCCGCGCATCAGCCATGCATATAGTGACAGATTCTGCATCGCAGAAATCTGTAAACCCAAAACCTCATTGCATTGAAATAAATGCCTCACATACGCTCGTGTAAAGGTCTGACTTACATAGGTGTTTAGCCCGTTATCTAGAAGCGTGAAATCATCTGCCCATTTGCGATTCCGTATATTCAGGATCCCTTCTGTCGTAAAGAGCATACCATTGCGCCCATTCCGCGTGGGCATTACACAATCAAACATATCCACTCCACGGTCGATTGCCTCCAGCAGGTTTGCGGGTGTCCCGACTCCCATCAGGTATCTGGGCTTGCCCTTTGGAAGTATCTCGCAAGTGACACTCACCATTTCATAAAGGACAGAAGCCTCTTCTCCAACCGATAATCCACCAATTGCATAACCCGGAAAACCCATGGCAATAAGTTGCTCCGCTGACTCTCTGCGCAAATCTGGGAAAGTGCTTCCCTGAACTATTCCGAAGAGCGCTTGCGACGCCCCATAAAGCGGCTCGGAATCCTGAAATCGCTTCATGCTCCGGAATGCCCAGTCAGATGTTCGTCTACTTGCATTCCGGGCATGTGATTGACTGACGCCTGCAGGGGGGCATTCATCCAACACCATCATTATATCCGAACCCAGAACTCGCTGAAAGTCTACAACATTTTCCGGCGTGAACAGGTGTTCGGATCCGTCTATATGGCTCTGAAATGTAGCGCCTTCATCAGTAATCTTGCAGCGGCCGGCCAGCGAATAGACTTGAAATCCTCCCGAATCGGTCAGGATTGGCCGATCCCAAGCCATAAATTTGTGCAGGCCACCTGCACATAGAATTTGTTGTGACCCCGGACGTAAATAAAGATGATATGTATTGCTTAAAATGATCTGCGCCTCCAGGTCATCTTTAAGCTCACGTGGTGATAAACCCTTCACGGTTGCCAAGGTCCCCACGGGCATAAATACCGGTGTTTGGATGCTACCATGCTCCGTCAAGAGGGCTCCTGCCCGAGCTTCTCCTGACGTATGTGATACCTTAAACCGCATTCAAAGCCTTGACTTCAGTAGGTTCAATTTTGTGAATTGCAGTCAATAGTACTGCATGAGCATCAGGGTTAATTCCAATCGCAATCGCAGTGGTTCCGCTTTCTGTGAATATCAAAAGTACATCGTCTGGGATATGAGTCATGTAGCGTTCTACTCGGCGATCCCACTCACGATAATACCTCAAGGCCGGTATGATTTGACAATTTGTTATCGACTCAGGATTGATTTTGGAAGATCTTCGTCCCTGAGATACGGCCAGAATCAAACCATTCCATGTAACATGAACGCGGGGAGTAAATCCCAAAAATCCTCCAACCAAGACAATTCCTCCGATTCCCAACTGACCAACCCAATACCACATCATAGTTTCGGGGTTACCGGTGATTTCCTCATGCCAGAAGCTCCAGCTCAGAAACTGCATTACTGTCAATGTGACGATGATACTGGATATAATGATCAGATACCATGCCTCAGCGTGCCTGTGGCTTTTCATCCTTAACCGAAGAATACACCCTAACAAGGATCGACTTGGGCGCCACCTTGATCGACTCGAGTAAACGATACTGTTCGCCACGCTTACCTGTTCAATTCATGTTCGAGAGAGTCAAGCATTGCAGCTCTGATTCGAAGCTGCTCTTCCCTCACCAATAGCTCTTGCTCTCTGAATTCGAGCGCCTCAAAACTCTCGGCAATTGCGCGCTCGCGTACTTCAAAAGGGGCTTGCTCCATATACCCCCGTTCTTCAAAATAGCGCTTGAAGAGCCAATTATGCTTTCCCGCTTCCATGAGCTCTGCAAAACGGAAAGCTCCCAAAGAGGCCCAATCTGTCATCACCTCAGCCCGTTTGCTCAAAAGGCCGAGCCCAATTACAATCCTCTGTAGAGTATCTGCACTTGCTTGAACAGATTCATATAGGTCAGCTTCATTCAACAACTGAGCAAATGTGCCTTCCCCCTCATCCAGTTTCCCCAGAATTGATTCAACGCCCTCGGTAGCCTGGGTTGCCAGCATGACCAAAGCCTCGGCATCGTCTCCGAGATTCGTCATGAGACGTTCTGTTTCCTGGGCGGTGGCAACCATGCTATTATACAACTCAGGATCATAGACGAGTTTCCCTAAAGTCCCTTCCCCAGCCCGAATGTCTTCAATAATTCGCTCAAATGAAGTCGCAGACTGTTCAAATCGCTGTACAGATGCCAGCGCCTTATCTGTGATTTCGAAAAGATCAAACGGATCCACTCCGATAATCAAATCATTATTCTCCAAGGGGGCTGTTTCGGTCGCAAAAATCGGAGGATTCACCAGGACTATAATCATGCTTCCGAGAAGCCCCTGTGTCTTAATCTGAGCCTGAGTGTTCTTGTGTAGTATAGTGCGGGCCCTGCTTCGAATCCCCATAGTCACTTCAATTTTCCCGCCTGGCTCAGTAGGAAGCGCTACACTCTGAACTGCCCCGATACTAACGCCCTGGAACTGTACATTCGCACCAACACTGAGTCCAGCAACAGAATTGAACTGTGATCGAACCTGGAATTGATCACTGAAGAGCAGCGTTCGACTACCTACAATGAACAGAACCCCGGCAAGAAGTCCAAAACAGACAATGACGACAAGACCAACACGAACTCTAACAGACATCATATGCTAACAATCCCAATTAAAAAACAAACTACACATCAATGTTGCATCACAGCGCACAGACCCGTAGAATTCTGTTTCGCTGGATGTTTTCTCGATGCAATAGATCATATTCTCTCCAGATTAACCGAAAAACTCTTGTGATTGTGGATTTTCAGATGAACGTAATTCCTGCAGCGTCCCCTTTGCAAGAATTTTTCCATCAAAGATAAACGCCGCATGATCAGCTATTATTTCTGCACACAATAGATCATGTGTAATGGCAACGGTCGTAATTCCACGCTCTGCTTTTAACCGCATGATCAAATTGGAGACATTTCGAACACTTACAGGGTCAAGCCCTGTGGTGGGTTCATCGCAAAGTAGAATATCCGGACGAAGAATGACTGCACGGGCAAGAGCAATCCGTTTCCTCTGTCCACCAGAAAGTTCGGCTGGATATTGTGGAGCTGCATGCGGGAGATCTACCCAAGCAATCGCCTCATGAATTTGTTCGGTGCGCTCGGGGGCGGTCAGGGCTGTATGTCGTCCCAATACAAAATCCAGATTTTCCTCTACGGTCATCGAATCAAATAAGGCTCCTCCCTGGAATAAATATCCAATCCGTAAGCGCAGCTTATCAAGCTTCGATCCCCTCAACTGATCAATTCGCTTCCCCTGAATCCATACCTCTCCAGAATCTGGTGCCATCAATCCTATCATATGCTTCAATAACACGCTCTTTCCCGTACCGGACCCTCCCATTACTGCCAATGTACTTCCACGCTCCGCACTCACGGATACACCTCTGAGAATTTTACGCTCTCCAAATGCCTTGTGGACATCTTTTATTAGAATTTCCGGTTGAAATTCTGACATGTTAACTCCCAAATAGAATCAATGAAAGACGTACCATAAACACATCAGCCAAGAGCACTAGCAGAGATCCAATCACCACTGCACGCATCGCAGCCTGCCCCACTTCTCGAGTTCCCCCACGAACATAGTACCCAGAGTAACAACCAACGATGGAAACCAAAAATCCGAAGACACTGGTCTTTGCTGTGGAGAAAAGCACGTCTGACAGTTGCAGGCTTGAAAATGCCTGCTCAATAAATTGACGATAATCTAGGCCGGTGGACAAGAGAGCCTCTACATATCCTCCCAGTAAAGCAACGATGTCACAGGCGATGGTCAGAAGGGGAAACATCACCACGCATGCCAACACGCGGGTTATCACCAGATATTTGAAGGGCTGTAATGCAGAGACTTCCAGTGCATCGATCTGTTCAGTCACTCGCATTGACCCCAGTTCTGCAGCAATTCCAGCACCTAAACGCCCTGCAAGAACAAGCGATGTGATAACCGGGCCTATCTCCTTCACGATAGATAGCGCCAACATACTTGGAAGCACAGCCTCCGCCCCGAACCTGGCCAATGTGCCACGACTCTGCATTGAAAGTACAATGCCAATGGAACAACCTGTAACCAGAACAAGAACCAAACTCTTGGTCCCTGTCTCATCCATTTGACGAATCAGTTCACGCCCTTCAAAAGGACGCCGAAACAGCTGCAGGAAAACCTTTCCCGAGAAGGTTGCAATGGAACCAATTTCCTCAAGAATTCTTGTAAAACCCTGCATTCCGAAATCACCACGTATACTGATATAAAAAACTAAGCCCTACGGCTCCGGATTCTCCACGCATACGAGCGACGAGCCAAGGATACAGCGCATACTCAATCACCAATTCTCTGGTATTTTCTATGGAATTTTTCAAGGATGTCTGCTCTTCTGTAATTGGCCATTTAACAGAGGTAAACAGCTTGCGAGATACATACTTCCCCGCTGTTAGTGTCACTCCACCACCGGTTTCCGGATCAATCTGAACGACGTCCAGCCCCAACCCTGCACCCGCTGCCCCGGCAATGAGGCTGGAAAGTTGCTGGAGTGCAAGATTGCTCCCACTCAGAAGAGCTCCCCCACCTCCGAGCTGAAATGCATCGGCAGCCGGACGCCCCGTCGCCATATACGATATCAAATCTGCTCGGTCAAGTTGTACAGGTTCACTACGTAGTTCGAGTGCCAGAGATGCCGGATCTTGCAACTGCCCTGATGCATCCAATAAAATCGTCACGGGAGTATCCTGCCCACTTCGATTTGGGATATCCAGTACAGCCTGCAGATCAAAAAATGGATTGGTCGCAGACCCGGCAAACGCCACTCGACCACGCCGAATATCAAACCTTCTCCCAAACTGCCTCAAATAGCTAAACTCGGGTACAATACTGACTGTCCCCCGAAGCTCCTGTTCCGCATGAGGTTCCTTATTGAGCATGAGAGACCCACTGAGCAGTACATTCATTTCCGGATTTTGAAGATTATGCAATCGTACACTTCCGGGAATGCCAACCGTCAGATTCATGGTGAGTGCATCAACAAGTGAATATGTTGTAGTATCTCTCACACCTGCCCGAATATTAAAATTCTTTTCCAACATCTGTAAATCCGCCTCGGTAAAATTAAGAGTGCCGTCCGTAAGGGTCACCGGAACATCCTGAGGACGGATCACGGCGTTGGCCATCTCCAAGTTCCCTGATAGATCAGGCCTCTCCAATGTACCTCCGAATATCAAATCACCGCTGACGTCAGCTACATACGGGGCAGTATTCACGACTCGAAAATCGCTCAAGTCCAATTCTATATCTAGGGCTCCCTGATTTGGCTCAGTAAGAAACATATACCCTGATCCCCTCATAGTTCCCTGCCCGCTTGATGTCTTGAATCTCTGAACATAAATCGTGTCTCGACTCATGACAGCATCCAATTGAATATCTGTAGGGCGGATCCCAAGTTGAGGAAGGCTGAGGCTTACATCAGACAGCTGCAGGTTTCCTGTCAGGCTGGGCGATGACCGTGATCCTGCAATACCAATGTCAGCAGTCAACTCACCCGCTATACCATTGATGTCGTTCTGCCCAAGAAAAGGACTGATCCAGGCAAGATTGAACCTGTTCGCATCCAAGGTCATGGAGGCTTCCGGTAGTGATACGGAATCTTCTTTTTTCAACCTCAAATCAAGAGGGAGTAGCCCTGTCATGGAAAGCGTACTTCCGTCTGTATGGATAAAATCAGCTTCCATATCTAATCCGTTTTCTTCGTAAGCAATCTGCACAGCAACACTTCCAACTCGTTCGCTTTCCGAATCCACGGTCAGATTCAAAGAACCTGTCAGGAATGGCGAAGTGGCAGGTCCATAGAAAAACAGATCGGCATTTGCAATTCCGCCCAAGGCAGGAAATCCAATAAGATCCGTGAATGGGGCCAGCTGAACATTGTACAGATTGAGCCCCAGACGTTGGTCACCATCCGAATCAATTATCCCATCCAGGCTTATCTCCTGACTCTCACTCTCAAACACAAAATACCGGATCCTGATTCCGTCTTTAAATTGAATTTCTGCTGGAACACCAAGGGCCCATTTATCTTCTCCCAAATACATATCCAGAGTTCTGAGGACTCCTCGGCGTGCTTCAAGGTCCGCTTCTCCGCCCAAATGGAATGACCTGTCATCATCGACTCCCAATCGGGCTTCATAGCGAATCTTGCCTTGCTGCTCCATCAATTTCAGATTCGCATATCTCGCAGAAAGATTTGGAATTGATATTCGATCAAGGATGATTTCAGCTCTATCGACTCTGGGTTTAAAATCTTGCATAGTTCCCTCTGCATAACCGGATCCCCGAAACAAACGCACTGATTTCCATGTCGCAGGCTGTGTTGCAAATCCGGATGCCCACCTTAACGAATCTCTCTGATGGGTTAAAAATGCCCACAGAGTATCTGTCCCGGTTCCGATAATAGGTGACCCACCAGTCCAACCCTCAAGCAAGGCCGGGCTTATTATTGAACCTGTGAATTTCAGAGAATCCGGAGAGTCACCGAAAAGTGAGACACCCCCCTCCCCTCTCAGATAGCCAGCATTACTGGATACATCAAGTTGATCCAAAGTGATCTGTCCATCCTTCATGGCTCCAGTCAACAGGAACCGATCAAAATGTACATTCCCTATCTGTGTACCATCTGCTTCAATCCATGCATGATTCACCTTCATAGTTTCAGGGGCTGTCCCCGCAATATCTACGCGAAATCTACCATTTAAGTCTGAACTTGTAAGGCCAAACCCCTCCAGAGAAAGGTTATTAAATGAACCTTCGGCACTCACATCTTGACTTGGCCCGATCTCTATATGATCCAGCAGTAGATGCCCCTGATCTACAGCTACATTTCCTTTGACTGAAAGCGTATCTCCAAAGGTCTGTGCATGCAGTTGTGCACCGGAAATCTCCAACGTATTCACTGAACCGGAATCGAGGGTCAAACTGGCATAGCCGGCATCCCCCCAGTGTAAACTGTCTATACGCCCACTGAGATCAGTTGAAAACGAATCCATACCTAATAGAGCTCCTATATCTATTTGTTCAAATTCGGCGTTCATGACTTCTATGTCTGGAAATACCTCCAACGGATGGGCTGTCACCTGAGAGTCAAAACGCCCCAATCCAACTCTAAGCCGACTATCTAAAAAAATTTCTCCGCCTAACATCTCCAAGGAAGCCCCTCCGCCGGGAATAACCTCCTGATTGACCATGGAAGAATCGATCATTAATTCCCCTCGGGCATATTCAATCCCACTTCCCGAGAATTGTATCTGAGTATTTAGATCTGACCGGATTCCTATTCCCAGATCCTGCAAATTCAAGCTTTTTACTACTGCCTGACTCAAAGTCCATGCAGGAGGGCTGGATTCAAAATTTATTCCCCCACGAACTGTCACGCTACCAGATGGGAGCTCTATCATTCCATCCAGGTCAAGATTAAATCCCTGCAGTAACAGCTCCAAACGACCTTGTTGGATCGGCACTTGCTGCCACAGAGATGGCTCCATCTCCACAATAAACAGAATACTGTCCGGAGGCCAGTTCGCAGTTGATTCAGCCGTCAGGCTTACCCGAGAACGAACATCCTCTTGATTCATCAATGCTCCCACATCTAATGCATTCATTTCAAGTATTCCCGTAACCCCGGACTCATGTCGCTCCGCTTTCAATGCGATCAGAGCTGTATCGGAGCGCACTGCGGCAACCAGTCTGAAGGCATCCTCTTTTGAATGAATTTGAAGCTCCCCACCGTCAATCTCCATGTTTCCCAATCTCCCTGGCAATAACTCCACATACCCTTCCAGAGAATCCCCCCACTCCATTGAGAAGTCACCATCGAGGATACTGGCGTGTTGCATCGCCAGAACTTTTGTGTTGAGGTTTCTGAATCGCCCCTGTAAGTGACCGGAGGAAGTAGCTGGATATACTGCTCCCGCTAAATCCATTGATCCCATTGCAAGATCAGAATTGACCTGAACCTGCATGATTCCCTTTTCCAAAGTTCCTGTCAAGCTTGCCGATTTGATGGGAATATCCGCTAACATGCTCGCTTTAAGGTCAATCATGACACTGCCATCGAGCGAATCCCACGATTGCCCAAGAACCTGCCCGTACATGGACCCCGTCACTCTACCCGCTAATTCTGATGAGATCAGTGCTACATCAAAATCCTCAAACTTCAGAATATCCAAATACACAAACGGAGCGCCAATCCGAGTACTTCCACGTATCTCGAGGCTTCCTCCACTGTCAGACACTCCGTCAAATCCTACGCGTAACGAATCTTTCTCCCCCTGGAGCTTAGCAGAAACTGTGAACCTCTCTTCAATACCTGGCAACCATGATCCCAACAAATCTGCTGAGAGGGGAGTTGCGTCAATATTCAGATTTGTTTGCGCCCCCACAGTTCCGTGCACATGAATATTGGATTCCGGGCCACTCAGGGATAATGTGTCTATCTGCACGAAACCCGTATTGAGCTCTATACGGCCACTTGTCAGCAATCTAAATGCTTCTTGACGCCATATAAAATTCCCATATAGAGTGTCAAGCGCTATCGCGTCCTGCGAAAGATTTCCCTGAATTTCAATCCCTTCAGCCTCAACCATTTCGTCTGCTACATAGAGTCTTCCTCCCCAGACCTGAATCAAATCAATCCCGGGAAGCTTGATCGACCCGTTATGTTCTTTCTCCATATCTGTGTTCCTTCTTGGTGAACTTCTTCCTATATGCACATCGGGGTTGATTAAATTCACACGCCATGCATGAAGATGGCCGGTAAATAGATGTTTTGCAGAAAGCTGAATCTGAACGGTATCCACGCGAATAAATAACTCCTCTCCTATATTGCCTTCAATTCCACGCACTTCAAGTGAATGCATCCAGAAACCATGCAAAGAATCAAATCTGAGATCGATATTACTTGCGTGTAGCACGAACCTGGTAAACATACCTATCCCCCAAGGGGTCTGGGCAAGCCCTATCATCATCAGCACAGCCCCTAATATCGAAAGCCAAGGCCTCCTAAAACGCCTGTCCGATACTGAAGTGAACATTAAAACGATACCATGTATTGCTACTGACGTCCCCAGGGATCAGTGCAGCTGTAGATGATCGTAGATCCAAGGGATCGGGGTTTAGCTTGGCTGCAACATCCAGGCGAATAAACCCGATTGGAGTGTCGTAGCGTACGCCTAAGCCGGATCCAATCTTGAACTGGCGAATTTTAATTCGCCCCGTATCCCTGAAACCACATTGAATCAAAGCATTACGTGTCAGATTGACATCCTCAAATAGGGCTTTTGTACAGGGTACGGCATTCTGAGAGGATACGGCGCCTGCATCTGCAAACACTGCTCCATACCACGGCCCACTCAATCGAAATCGCGCTTCCGCACTCACAACCAAACGAGCCAATCCTCCAATGGGTTCGTATACACCCTGTGCCATGGATGCCTCGTTTTCCACCTCCAGATTCTCCGTGCGGATTGCTTTAGGGCCTGCTAGCCCAGTCCCCCAGCCTCGCACGTCATCAGCTCCCCCGATATAATACCGCAGAGGATCAAAACGATCTTCCGTAGGCTGTAAAAATTGTGTGTCGACAATCTGTGATCCCTCGGCACTATATAGTACCTTACGTTTGGTCCCCCCGGGCCATATCCGACCCGCTTTGAATCGCCCGATTAAGCTCACGCTCCTGGAAACAGGCACATACGCTCCCATCTGTAGTTGCGCCTTGAGATAGTTTACCCCAAAGGAACGAACACCCAGCCAGGATTCAATTCTTCCTCCCTGCTCTACGAGTGGCTGAATAATGACGCCACGAGAAGGTCGCAAAATATTGTCCGTCCAACCAAATGTTCCTCCTAATGATAAGATACTTTTGTCATACGCATTGCCTGGAAGCGTCTTTGTAAAGCTTGTCGTCCGGGTAAGGCTATAGCGTAAACTCATGACTCTGGTTTGCTGAAGTCCATAAATAAATGTCATTGAAGCACCGTACTCGCGCCGATTGAACTCAAACAACTTTGATGAACTGCTCAAAAGAGGATCTCGTTCGTAATGTATGAATGGTTCCAATATTCCGCGTAATTCACGCAATCCAATGTATGGCTGTGTCAATGATGCCGCTGCCCGCGCTGACCGACCCGCTACACCTCCAACACCGGCAGTGGCCAACAGACCAGTTTGAATTTGAGCGTTCAGGCTTAAAGTCCTTCCACCATCCAAAAAATTACGATGAGTCCAGCGGCCTTCGCCAACAATCCCCTGCCGCTGATGATATCCTGTTTCGGCAGAGATATGTCGCGGCCGTGAACGCTCCAGATTAATCAGAACTTGTACAGTACTATCTCTTACCTGTGGTGGTACATCTACCTGGACCACACTGAACAGTCCTAGGGCGAACAGTGCACGCTGGCCATCAATCAGGTCTTGTTGGGAGAAGAGATCCTGCTTCTTGAAGGGCAATGCCCGAAAAATCACATGCCGACTCACGGCCGGAGCTCCCTCCACCTGAACTCCGTCAATATACCCCTTCGGCCCGGTATCCACCTGAAAGCTGATGTCTGCAGCATTGTATACCGAATCAATGCCGAATGATGTGTGTAGTGTTGCGAATGCATATCCCTCGTTCTTGAACCAACTCAACACTTTATCCTCTATCTGCACCATCTCAAAATTTGTGAATACATCTCCCACATCAAAACCGGTCCGATCTCGAAACTTGATCCATGCCTCCCGCAACTCTTCGTCCAGGCTTGCTGCCAAAAAACTTCCTTCTGCGTAGAATCCAACATCCTGAATAATCACAGGTGGGCCTTGAGTGATCCTGAATCTGATCACAACCCTGTTTTTTTGCCGATCGTGAGTAGACGCAGAGTAGTCAACATACGTATGAAGGTAACCAGCTTCCAAAAAAGCCTGGCGTAGCCGAACAACGTCCCGCTGCAACTCGATTGGACTTAAAAGATAATCCTCTGTTCTAGGCCTGTTCAAGAACCGCCGCACCCAGTTCCAACGTGAGTGCCCGCGAACTGCGATAAATTCACGCAACTCGGAAACGGTAAATCTCGGAGAGTAGCGATCCGAATCTGTGTAGCTGAACTCTACACGCCGGATGGATGTGCTTTCGTTCACATCCAAGAGATCTGACTGTGCCAGGGCCAAAGAAGGGAATAAAACCCCCAACAGGGCGAATCCAACCAGCCCCTTCATACAAACTAGGCTGAAGCCTTGCGCTTCTCATAAATGGGAGGTTTCCCGAATGAGATGGTTTCCTCTGTAACACTGCAGACCCCAATATCTTTCAAACTGTGAATCTCAAACATGATATCCAGCATAGATTGTTCCAAGATACTCCGTAGCCCACGTGCACCTGTGCCCATCGCAATCGCACGCCGAACAATCGTGCGTAATGCAGCTTCATCAAAAACCAGATTTACTCCATCAAGTGCAAACAATTTCTGGTACTGTCGTACGATGGCATTTTTAGGTTCAGTGAGAATTCGCATCATCTCATCTTCCGAGAGCGTATCCAGCGCAGCCGTGACCGGCAACCGCCCGATCAATTCGGGAATTAACCCGAACTGAACTAGGTCCTCCGGCTCTACGAACTGAAAAATGCTGGTATCTTCTTCACTGTTCCGCTTTTCCTGATTATTTGCAAACCCAATCTGGTTCACGTTGAGCCGGCGAGCAATGACTTCAGTCAGGCCTTCAAATGCGCCTCCGCAGATAAAGAGAATCCCACTTGTGTCAATATTTACCAAGCTTTGCTCCGGATGCTTTCGCCCTCCTTTGGGCGGGACACCGGCAATCGTTCCCTCGAGTACTTTCAGCAGAGCCTGTTGGACGCCCTCCCCAGATACATCCCGCGTGATGGATGCATTATGACTTTTGCGTGCAACCTTGTCGATTTCGTCAATAAATATGATGCCTCGCTCGGCTTCCTCGACCTCAAAGTCAGCTGCAGCCAAGAGATTTGCCAGAATTGTTTCTACATCCTCGCCCACATATCCTGCTTCAGTCAGGGATGTTGCATCACTGATTGAAAACGGCACCTCCAGGATTCTGGCGAGCGTGCGGGCGAGCAAGGTTTTTCCCGTCCCGCTAGATCCAAGAAGTAAAATATTGGACTTTTCGATCTCGACATCCTGAAAATTGGTTACGAACGAATCAGATTCCATTCGTTTATAGTGATTGTACACTGCTACCGCCAAAGATTTTTTAGCATAATCCTGCCCAATCACATACTCATCCAGTTGATCCTTGATTTGCTTCGGCAGTAACTGTTTGCGTCTGATTTTTTTTCTGCCTGGTGAGCGACGCTTGACCCCTGATTGTACCTTTTCTGTATCATCCAGAATCACCTGGGCGTCCATAATACAGTGGTCACAGATGAACACATCCTGACCTGCAATGAGAGAGCTTACCTCATCATTCGTGCGATTGCAAAACGAGCACCTAAGCTGTGTGTCATCACTTTTTTTACTCATGGAAATTGGATTTTTCTACAATAGCAGGATTAGGAGTTGGAAAACGTGCATCCACCTGGTTCAACCACATATCCAATGCGTTGGACAGTTCGTTAAGCTTCTCTGTTTGAATAGACGCCATATCTTCTGATTCCGACACATCCACGGCAAGGTCATAGAGCTCTTCTCGGTCATCTTCGTAAAATCGAATAAGTTTCCAATCACCTCGACGAACCGCGCTTACCGGGCTTCCGCCCTGATTGCCATAATGCGGATAATGCCAATATAGATCCCGTTCTGGCATTTGCTGTCCCATCAATAGAGGGAGCAGGCTCACACCATCGGTAACATCAGGTTCTGGAAGTCCTGCGATCTGTAACAGTGTCGGCATAAGATCCGGGCTGATGATTGGCGTGCTTTCAATCTGCCCTCCATCCAAGAGCATTGGCCACCGCATGATGAATGGTTCCCTGATCCCGCCTTCATACACCCATCCTTTTCCAGCTCTTAACGGGAGATTACTTGTAGGATGTCCTTCAGATGTCGACAGACCACCGTTGTCCGATGTAAAAATGACTACGGTGTTATGCTTGAGGCCCAATTCGTCCAACGCAACCAGTACTGTACCTACGGCCTCATCCATGGCTTCAATCATCGCAGCGTAAACTACATGATTCTGGGTATGCCGTACCTGTCTCTCCCCTTCCGTTCCCCATACTGTGGGAGCTGCATGCTCTGCCTCATATTTAGCTTGAAGATCTGCTCGGGCCATCAGCGGTGTATGAACTGAATAGAAGGATAGATATGCAATGAACGATTCATCCTGATTGGCTTCAATGAACTTGACCGTTTCGGTAGCCAATCGGGCAGGAAGATGCTCTCCCGTGGGTCCATCTTCCAATTTCGGGTTATCATAGGGTACAAAATAATTCCCTCTCCCATAGGGTCCGCCTGATTCCCACCCCCCACGATTAACTTGAAATCCATGATCCTCTGGATAGGAGCCTTGCCCTCCCAAATGCCATTTACCTGCCCAGAACGTCTTGTACCCGACAGCTAATAACGCTTCGGCAACCGTGACCGCACTATGTGACAATTGTGATTCATATCTGGCGGGAAGCAAGGGTTTGTTGCGGGTCCAATGACTGGACACTCCGTCAGGTTGAGGTGCGCCAAAGTAATCCGTAGTTGCCATCCGTGAAGGATATAGTCCAGTCAGTAAACTGGCACGGGTTGGACTGCATACGGGCGCAGCAGCATATCCCTGGGTAAAACGAATTCCTTCAGCTGCTAGCTGATCAATGTTCGGAGTCTTATAAAACGTATCAGAGTTGTAGGCACCAACATCCATATAACCTAAGTCATCTGCCAGAATAAAGACGAAATTTGGTGGCTCCGCTACCTGACAGCCCGAGAAGATCACGAAGAATGTAAAGGCTGCAAGAACTCTCATATTCTCTTTGTATAGTCCCATAGTATTCACCACAAATTCGATTGTTCAATAAGTTTGTACCAAGATGGATGAAAGCCTTCCCAGGAGTGATAGCTTGCCTCTACAGGGTCTCTTAGAGAGGTTTTTGACCGAATAAAATTAGATTTTATTCGAGTTTTGACTTGCAGAAAGCGTTTCTAGATCAACGAACAAAGTTCACTCTGGAGGTGAACTCATATCAAAATCTGCGGCGCCGCTTTTTACACTTGCTTCAACCGGTCGATTCGGGTTAAATCGACCAACACAAACCATACCACCTCGGATGTAAAACTATTCCTGACCCGGTCGGTGATTGGGCAAATAGGAATTGTTGAAGGGAACGTTTAGAACTAAAAATAGCAAGATCTAGCCAGGAAACCTTCCCACGCTATCATATCTTGAAGAGGAGCCGGAGGAGCTCTTACGAAACAAGTGTTATAGTCAACAAATGTCGGTAAATATGCATGGCTCCTGCTGCTGACGGGGTACGAGTTTCAACTGGATTGAACTACCCTCTGCATAGCGAACGAGAGGGTACTCTGTTAGTTTTTAAGAGGACCGAATTTCATCTGAGTTCGGGAGGATTTAGCAATGTATTCTTCGAGAGTTGGAACCTGGCCAGCGGATTACTGTTCAAGCGTCTAAATTCTTCACAAAACAAACCTTATTAGCCTCATGAAGTACATCTTCTATCCCTTTCTGTGTCTTCTATTTCTGACCGTGATTCTTTTATCCAGTTGCGATACCGGAATTACTGAGCCGGAAACACGGAAAACTACCGCATCAGAAACGCAAAGCCTGACTACCGAGGATTCGGAAGATCTTTTGATTGACGCGCTGGGCAAAACTGGTTCTAGTGATAAAGAATGTCGGCGTAAGAAAGATTTAATTGCTGCAATCCAGTGTATGCGGGCCCTACACCCCAAAGGTAGTAGCGAGCGCGCACTCTGGACACGTGCCCTACGTGGAGTACGTTGCAATCCCAGTGCAATGACTGCATCTGAAGCATGGGATCATAGTCAGAACAATACGAACAAAGCGTTGTGGAAACGGATTACCCGAGCGATTGAGAATTGCAGTACCCAGAACGATATCCGCTTTGACGTTGGTTTCTCTGAGTTTGTTGATCCGTTCAATAACGGCCAAGCGTTGCTCGGTAAGACAGCAAATGACGGTGACGTAAGATTCATCGATGGCCAAACATTCTCCGTAAAAGAGGGTGCAAACTTTCAGGATGCGATGCCAGTAGAGATCATTATTGAAGTGGCGGCGAGTACCAATGTAACAAATTTCCGCGTAGTGTTACAAGGAGTAGATGCTCTTGAAGATATTGGAGCGTATTTTGAACCGGCGGACGGAGAACGAAGAGTTCCCAGTGGAGACACGTATCCAACCTGCAAAAACAGCAATAATTGTATTGAGATAGTAGCAACGGAGCTTAGCCAAACCACTTCCCTTCTGAGAGATACTCCACCACCAACTCCAGTAAACAGGGGCCGGAGAACCATTAATTTTTGGGGAGACACCGTAGACGACAACATTGTAGGTCCGGATGGTCATCACCAAGCAATAATTAGAATCCTGAGTGTTAATGGTAGTGGATCCATTCCTGTCGGGGGACAAATAACCATGATTATTGAAGAGGATGACATTAGCTGGGTTACCGTCTCCTACGAGGAGAGGCCAGGCAACAAATCTCGAATCAAAGCGAGAGCAAATCGGCAAGTGTTAGATGAGATTTACCTGCGTGGAGACCTCGAAGGGCCCGGATGGAGTGGCTCGGGAAGTTTTTTCTGGGAGCTCCCGATTCCATCAAACCGCTATAAAGAAGATCTGTACACTGGCGATCTTACGAGATATGCTGACTGTTCCAATGGCAGAGCAGTGATCAAACCATTTGCTAATCCGAGGCTTTCAGGCGCTCGTACTGTTGACAGTGATCACATCAAAATTCATACTCAATCAAATCCTTGGGTAGAGACAGATGAGATTGTTGTTTGCAACTAACGAACATCACTTGAACAGATAACCCTAATGCGGGGGGCTTAAAGGGAGTGGGGACCTGTCCGGGAGGAAAAACCCAAACTATTGGGGATACTGAAGTGCAGGATGCGTCGGGTCGCTCGGTGTATTGTCCAGAGTAAAAAGAGTAGATCACTACTCTATCACAAAAGATTTCATAGGATGAAAGATCTCCGGGCTGATCCTTGTTGTTTCACCCTCATCCACCCGTAGTTCTGTGATCCCGTCTTGGCACAAATTCGATAAATTTGTGCCAAGACGGGATTTTTCATAGAGTGATGGTTTGCCTCCATGGGATCTTCTAAAGCGATTTTCGATCGTATAGAAACCAGCTCCTATCTGGGTTTGAACGTGTAGGGGGCACTTTCAAAAACACATGCGAGCTACCTTGTTCGTAACACAAACCTTTTAATCTACGCTGCATTTCTCATATCAAACAATCCTGGCTGAATCACAACTAAGCGCGTTCGCTGCAGACCTAATAGGTCGTCATGAATGAGGTGAGGTGGAGGCTAAAACATCACTGCCGTACTTATCCTGCAACCGACGTTCCCTGTAGAGGTGCCTTGCAGTCTCGCATACGCGTGATGTATAATATGCATTGAATCCCCCTCCGGCAATGATAGCAGCCAATGGTATGATTTGTGCCATTTTCAATCTAATCAAACGGAGTCCAAGAGCACGAGCACTGCTACGTATTGCGACTCCGACGGTGGTTTGCTCTATCGTTGAGCGCAGATGCTGCTTGGCAAGCGCATATGCCTGCCTGCATTCTTTTTCATCTGTTTGTGTAGCCATGTTCAAGACGTACAAGGCATATTCTTTTTCTCCCGAAAGACTGATATCATACCCGCAGCACAATGCAATCTGCCCCGTGGCCCGAAGGTTCAACCCAACCAAAGCTACAATATCCGCTGCCAAACCAGCCAATCCAGCGAAGCCTGCGGCAGCACCATGAACAGCTGTTAAACTCTGGTAGCGAAGATCTAACCCACTGAGCACGTCATCAACTGCCTCCAGATCCAGTTTCCCAATATCCGACAAATTACGGACATTATATCCTTTTGACCGAAACGCAGTCAGCGTGCCTGATTGTGAGGCTGTCTCCAGTACGATTTCGTTCGTACAGTTCACGAGTCCTGATACCAGGTTTTCCAAGGTCCATTCAACCCCTGGAATTCGCATGACCTGATTTGATAGGTGCTTGAGTGGTTGATTTGTCCACTGCATTTTACGATGCAACCATGACGGCTCCTGATGTCGCCAAGCGAATATTTCCTGAAAGACGCGCTCCTCATACAGGCTTGGTTGCATCAGATTGTGTATATATACCCGTCACTCATACGAAACCTCATCGCATTGTTGTAGGTTGACAGAATATACGAGAATGCAAACGGCAATTCATTCAAAAGTTTTCCAGAGAATGAAATCGGCGAACATCTAAGAACAAAGCCTCCTCCCTTTAACTAATCGATCCAAGGCAAATCGAACGAAAACTGCCAGACAACCCTAGATATAGATCATTGTTAATGCGATCGGTCAGCATGTGTATACCATCGTTCCATCCAGGTATTCCATGCATTCAGTCTCCAATTCATCTACCTTTTGCAGAGAGAGTTCTATATCTTCGGGAAGATATTCTTTCGTTAGCCAAGCCTGCATAGAAGGGATAGGGATAAAATAGTAACCACCTCGCTTGTCCAGTACACCTTTGTGCAGTGCTTGGTCAAACATTTCCTTCGCCTTCGATTTCCCGTACTCCTGTGACAGGAAAGAAAGGATATCTTCCTTATTCAAACCTTTTTCCGATGGGGCATTCTTGATCAGTTTTGCCAAGCTAAATCGCTCTTTTGCACTAAAATCTTCAATTCGATCCTCATAATACGCAAGTTTCCTTTTACGCCCCGTTTCCAGTACAGTACTTAATCCGTCTTCAGTCATGACTCCACTATTCTCTTTCAATTGATCCGCAGCAGGCTTCACATAGGCTTGGATATGCTGAGGCCAACCATACGTTTCCTGCGCTATGGAGTCTATCCATTCTTTTGGGTTCCCTTTGCTCCTACCCTCCTTCGTAATCCAGTCCTGAATAATCGCACGCTCCGATTCCCTGCTCAATGCCCCCAGCTCTATAATATTTTGCTGCGAGAACCGAGAAATCCCTAGCTTGCCAAAGGCTGCCTTAGTTCCATTCAGTCCCGCTGCCAAAAGAATGACCGGCCTGCCCAATTTGCCATTATGGATATGATCAAGGACGATGGTTGTAGTACCTTCGAATTCTTCTGGTGGCTTTGTTGTCGTTCCTAATGTTTGCGCTTCGTCCAGAATGAGAAGTAATGGCCTTTTTCCTTTTTGAAGTATTTTCAGTACTGTTCGCTGATGCCAGTCAATTCTTAATTCAGTACTCACAATTTTCTCCCACCCCAACCGCAGAGCCATACTTACGATTTTGGGGATTTTTCTCATATCAAGAAAATCTCGCAAAGTATCTGGCGCCCAAAATGCGGGTGGATAAATCTCCGCAACCCCCCAGCCACCGCTTCGAGCCAACTTTTCACATTCATGGAGGAGTGCGCTTTTTCCTACCCCCGGGGCGCCTTCAATCAAAAAAATCGTGCCTCCCTTTGCATCAACAGAGTCATTGGCAAGCTCATGAAAATCTCTTAGAATCTGCTTTCGTCCATGAAAATATCTGGCTGGCCCGCGGTCAAATGTTGCCGTGAGAAGTTTTTTGGAGGAACGTTGAGTTGTTGCCATGACCATGAAGGGGATTCCCCATCTCTTTTCGACATGATTCCTCGACCGGATGTTCCCAAAGCCTTCCTCCTCGACACGATCTCTGAATTCGTGCACCGTGTCAGCTATTTCATGAGCGTCATGCTTTGCGTGATCATTCACTCTGAACCCGGCAGGTGTATCTGCCTCTGAGGTGTGTCGTATCAGAATAGATAATCTGGATTTTCAGGGATCTCATTACCTTGGCTGTTACGACACCGATTCTTGTGCGAATATTGATTTGATTATCTCTTCGCGATTTCATCGAATTTTTCATATCCATACGAAAACCCCATATACTCGGGCACATAAATTGGAATCATTTCTGCGAGTATTTCATCTGGTATGTCAGATGATGGTATCATGGCAGGATGGAGGGAGGCGGGCAGGCACTAGTTATTGATCGGCCAGTACACTCCAAACCGTAACTGCCCTGCTGGAAGTGGGTAGTCTGCAACCAACTCATTTCCATTCAATAGCCGAGTATTGCTGGTCAAATTTTCGTAGAGAATATAAACCGTTGCAGTGCGTACCCCACCCTTAAGGACTATGTCTATTGTGTACGATCCCTGAACAGGACGCCGTTGATCAAACGGGAGAACCAAAAGGCCTGTGGGGGCATGTAGAGTCCGACTTGTCATTGCACTCCATGACCGCCCTCTCAATGAAACATCCAGATGTAAATCCCCTGTAAATAGAACAGTCCGAAACCCCAATTCTCCAGACAACGTCCACTTCGGAAGAACCAGCTCTGCACTATATTGTGTTCTGCCTGTTTGTATAAAACCTGACCTCAAGGTTGCATAAATTCCACGATCCTGCTCAGTAGTGAGAGTCAGCAAAAACCCTGTCCCAAGAGACGTATATGTATCCTTAATGATCTGAACCGAATCAACAGCTGCCTCCCAATAATCTGATTCATCCTGAACTCTGGAAATAAATCCATAAGGTCCAATTTGAAGCCTTCCAATCTGATATCTTACCCCCGTATTTGCCATCAGCATCCTTCCTGTGCTCCTGTATGTATTTACCAGATATCGTCCCAACCCTGAGGCCGGCTTTGGAGATGTACTGTAGCCGACTTCAATGTATGAGCTTAGCCTATACATTGCTCTTTCCCCCTGGAGTCGCATATTGGGAGACCAACGTCCATCCCAACCCCGCAAACCTATCTGAGCAAACAGATAACCTGTGCGGAATTTCAGAGAGTCACCAATGTGAACTTCCATCAATGAAGAGTTATCTTTTATCTCCAATGCGCTGTCGCTCGAGTTTTGTTGTATGTATGTATCTAACCGAGCACGCATTCGGTGGCGCCCGGCAATAAAATCACTGTAAAGTGAAGTTCCGATTCGCCAAGATGATGCATCTAGGTCAGTGTAGCGGAGGGATTGCGTGGAGAGATATACTGAAGCAGTCAGAATGCGCGTCTTGAGTGTATTCAAAAAATCATTGCGGATGACTCGCCGATCTCTGTCCTGACCGACAACTTCGGCAATCAGTCGATTATATCGTACATCTTCGGCCCCCAATACCCCACTGTGGGCACCAAGCCGTCGCTGATTATGCAGATATAGCAACTCCAGTGACCATGAATACCGTTGATAGCGTGTTCTGATAATGAGTTGCCTCAGTCGTTGCAGACGGCTTCCTGGAAAATCCCCAGCATCCGATGCACCCGCATATGCAAATACTCCCTGAAAACGACCTGATCGATTGAATAAGTGCCCCCTTTGCTGAGCATGTAATGCAGTTATCCGCTGCAGCCTGTGATCTCCGGCTTGATAATGAAGCTCAGTTTTCGGCTTCCCGGCAGTGATTGTTCGGAGTTCTGACTGTATTCCTACGACTCCTCGGGGTAGCCCAAAATCAATCTTGGGAACTCTCAGAAGTGCAGTTGGAAGTAAATCATATCGGGGACGGCCGGTCAACAGATCGTCAAAAAGAATCGGACCGAAATAAAGCTGAAGTGATTGCGGGTTAAGCCCAAAAATACTCAACGAAGTTGGCCAAGCAAATGTATTGAAGTCATACACAAAACTCCCCGGCGCCTGCGAGAGCGCAAAAGTAATATCATGATCTGTTGTCAGAGGTGCACCCTGGATGGAATCCTCTGCTGATCGAAAGGACATCAGGGAATGCAGAGTATCTGCGGGAATTTGCGCCCAGGAAACTGAATTGCTGGATGTTACTATGCAAAACAGTACCGTATAAAACGTAAACAGCCTATAACCGAAAACGCAAGTACCCCAGGCTCTCTTCGTTGAAAGGGCGCTCGGACACCTGAAAAGTATCATAGAAACGTGTCTCATCTGCCACATTGCCTGCAATCAGCATTGCAAATTGATCTGGTGTAATCGGTAACATCTTGCCAGCAAAACGCATCCCGGTCCGCACAAACGATAATGGAAGTTTTACTTTTGGCTTTGGCTTCAGACCCAATGCTCGGGTTATAACATCCAGAAAATCGACATAGGAGAGTCTGCGACGTCCAACGATGGGGATCGTCTGCCCGTGCACATCTGTGCGCGTTAATGCCTGAACTGTAGCCTCAGCAACCTCTTCAACAGAAACTGGCTGTAATTGGTATTGCCCGTTCCCAAAGACCGGAAGGACAGGAAACGGCTTGATCAGAGTGTTTGCGAGTACCACACAAATTTCTTCGCGCTCCATTCCCGGATCTCCAAAAATCAGCCCGGGGCCCAAGATGCTCCAGTGATTAAGGCTGGAATTTCGAATCGCCTCTTCAGCTGCCCACTTTGTGGTCTGATAGCGTGTTTCTCCATGTTCTGAAGCACCATTGGCGCTCACATAAACGAGTCGATCCACGCCCGCCGCTTCAGCGGCATGAACGACGTTACGAGTTGCATTTGTGTGAAGTGCCTCAAAAGTGATCTTTTCGGACGGTGACTCTTTTATAATACCAACCAGATGAATAACCCCATCAACCCCCTTCATGAACTGCTCCAGAGGATCATTAATATCTCCTCGAATCAATTCCACCTCTTGCTTTTCAAATCCTTCTGGCGCACCTCCTCGGCGTATCAGAGCGCGAACCTGATGACCTTGTGCCAGTAATTCGCGGAGTACATGGCGTCCAACAAAACCGGTACCTCCAGTTAATAGTATGCGCATAGAATTATCAAAGTTACTGATCCTACGCCTTCAGTTGATCTATGATGCGTCTTCATGTATACTCTCAACCCTTGTACTACGATGCGCATAATCGCCGGTAATCTGCGTGGGCGTAAATTATTACGCCCACAAAATATGAAGACACGACCAACAACAGATCGTGTACGCGAAGCATTATATGCGCTTGTAGAGGCCAGAATTTCGCTGCAAGATGCTCAACTGTTGGATCTTTTTTCTGGTACGGGTGCACTTACGTTCGAGGGGATCAGTCGTGGAATACAAAATGCTATACTTGTAGAATCGGACCGCAATACCTTACATGGTTCACAAAGAAATGCTGAACACTTGAATTTGCTAGAAAAATGTCATTTTTTATGCGCCGATGCCGTGACCTATATACAACGCTACCATGGACCTCCACTGGATCTCATCCTCGCAGATCCACCATATGAACTTGAATCAATGTCTGACCTGCCCGATTATGCAATTCCAAGACTGCGCCCTGGAGGACTATTTGTACTTGAACACGACATACGCATTCAATTCTCCGAACACCCTTCTCTAAACACTTCGCGTGGCTACGGCCGCACTCATATTACCATCTTCCAGGCTTAACCCAATGAAATTGGCTGTATACCCCGGCACTTTTGATCCTTTCACGCTTGGCCATCTTGATATTGCACAGCGTGCACTCCGTTTATTTGACCAACTGGTAATCACTGTTGCCGTACATGTAGAAAAATCTACTCTCTTGTCATCTGAGACACGAATTCACCTGATCGAAAAGGCAACTGATCACTTGAATGGCGTGCGGGTAATGGGCTTTGAAGGCTTGGTTGCCCAGCACGCAAAAAGCCTGGGAGCCTGTGCGCTGATACGAGGCTTGCGAACTCCGGGAGATTTCGACTATGAATCACAAATGGCGCATACAAACCGCAGGATGGTTCCTGAACTTGATACAGTGTTTTTCCACACATCTGCAGCTCATGCGCTAACAAGCTCATCTCTGGTCCGTGATATTCTACGATGGAATGGAGATATACGGCCTTTTGTCCCACCGATGATTGCGGAGGCGCTTATGAAGGAATGATCCTTTACTTCCAGCCTCAAACTACGGAGCATACTCAAGCTCTTAGTAACCGTGCCCTTTCATCACTTGGCCTCATAGATCGAACCTACTTTCCAGAGAAACGGACGAAAGTTAAATATCATGCACGCTATGGTACAAAACATTGCTTGAATGAAAGATAGATTGATTCTGTAGGGTTTTGTATGAAATGATTAAATTCAAGCTGAATCAAATATAGAAA
>JAPOTE010000085.1 GCA_026709335.1 Bacteroidota bacterium
GGATCAGCTGAGTATTGAGCGTCAACTTGATCAGGATTTCCTAAGTCATACCCCAACCCTCTAAGAAAAGGTCTAATGAAAAAAGCGTCGGTGTTCGCTTCCGAGTGGCGTTTTTTTTCGGCTTGCAATCTTTGATATTTCTCTCTCAATTCTTCTAAAGTATTCTTAAAATCCATTACATGCCGCAGAATTCTTAATAGATGAGTGGAAAACTAGCAAAAATTTAACAAAGATTAGTACAGACGTTGGCTTCCTATGATCTCATGAGTGAACAACAGTGAGTCATGCCCTAATTCAACACATTGAGTATTCTGCGCAATAGCGCTCGGGCAGGTCGCATCTCCCCAGCATACCAGGAAGAGGCCGATAGAGGAAGAAGTAGTTTTGGATATAATTTTTCTGAATTGATACTAGAATCACCTATTTTCGATATTATTAGATCATCTTTTCCTCTGAGATGTTCAATATGCGGTGACGTATGATTTTCGCTTTTTTCGTACAAGTTACGAGTGCAATCTTCGCTGCATAGCTCGGATCCGATACGTATTACACACCATTTATAAGGCCCTCTGTTTGTACGATCTCAGCTAATGCTGCTCTCCCCCGCCTGATTCCTTTGTCCACCCTCAGAACCTTGACGCTCTCTCATTATTTTTTGCCTGGACATTGCTAGAGTATGCTTAAAAGTAATAAACTTGAACTTGAATCTATCTTGAATAAGGAACCTATCCTCCACAAGGATCGCGTTCTTAGCGATATAGCCATAGACAGTAAACCTCGTAAAGCTACCCTGCTTCACACAGAGTCACGGCTCTTGCTATACCGTAAAACTCCCATGGGACTTCATCTGACTATTGTTCGCTACAATGAGGTTGAGCATCTCACATCAGGAAAAACCAAGGGGAAGCATTATGTCCAACTCCTGGGAAAAGGCTCACGTGTACTACTTCTGTTTGAATCTAAATCTTCACGAGAGACCTACAAATCCCTTTGCAGCCCTACCATCAAAAACAAAGACGCAAGACTAACGTAAATGGATTGTGTTTTAAGCCATGTGCGATGTGATACTAATAATCAACAATCTCTACATGAGTGATGTGAAGCATTATCGTACTATCTGGCTTTCTGATTTCCATCTTGGCACAAAGGATTGCCAAACGGACTATATTCTTGACTTTCTCCGCCACAACGAAAGTGAGACTCTATATCTTGTAGGAGACATCTTTGACGGCTGGGCTCTCACCCGATCCTGGAACTGGGATCAGTCAAATAATGATGTGATTCAGAAAATCTTGCGCAAAGCTCGTAAAGGTACCCGTGTCATATATCTGCCTGGTAATCATGATGAATTCGCAAGAGACTATCTTGGGCTTCGCTTGGGCCGAATCCACGTAATGCAAGAAACGATACATAAAACCGCTGATGGACGAAGATTGCTCGTACTGCATGGAGATGTATTTGATGGAATGATCCGACATGCTCGCTGGCTTTCAATTCTGGGAGCCAAGGCCTATCATATGCTTCTCATCCTCAACCGAGGGATTAATCGGGCGAGGCGTTTTTTGGGAATGCCCTACTGGTCATTTTCTGCATACATGAAGCTAAAAACCAAGCGTGCAGTTCAAGTAATTGCCGATTTTGAAAATGCTATGGTTCGTGTGGCTAAGGAAAACAAAGCTGACGGTGTAGTCTGTGGGCATATACATTTCGCCGAAATTCGAAACATTGAATCAATCTTGTATGCCAACTCAGGAGACTGGATTGAAAGCTGCACAGGATTAGTTGAACACTTTGATGGTACACTGGAACTACTTCATTGGGTCACTATGGATCACCAACCAAAGCTAACTCGAGGAATATTAACCAACTCAGAGCCAGATTCACAGATAATCACAGAGCGTGAGAAATAACAGAATGGCTGCATTACGAGTTCTTTTTATTGTACAAGGTGAAGGACGTGGTCATTTAACCCAGGCACTTGCTCTTGGAGCTATTCTCCAAAGAGCAGGACATCATGTCTGCAAAGCAGTCGTGAGTAAGGGAGGACATGAGATCCCCAGTTATTTTGAAAACTACCTGAAAGCACCTGTTGTTGAGGTACCAAGCGGACGCTTTTTTGTCAATCAGGAAACCCGAAGTATTGACTGGGGACGCACATTGGTTAATAATAGCCTCCGGTGGACTGAATTCAATCGCAGTTTTTCAATACTTGGAGATTTAATCCAATCGGAACGCCCGGACGTCATCGTAAATTTCTTTGAGCCGCTGGCTGGATTTTTTATGCTACGTGAGCGCCCCAAAGTCCCCATGGTCGCGGTGGGACATCAGTTTATGTTCCTGCACCCTCAATACCAGTTCCCTGCGGGCTTCGAAGTTCAAAAGATCTCAACACTCACCTTCACGCGCCTAACGGGATTGGGTGCTGAATGTCGATTTGCACTCTCGCTATATGATGCTCCACGACTCTCCGATAAAAAAATCGTGGTGATGCCTCCCCTACTCAGGCCCGAAGTATTTGAATTGCCCGAAAATATATCCGAACCTTTCTTCCTTGTCTATCTCTATCATCACAGTCTCAGCAGGGATTTGATTGCTTGGCACGAACGGAACCCCTCGCACCGAATACATTGTTTCTGGAATAATGATAAGGCGAACGAAATAACTCATCATAGTGCTACTCTCACGTTCCATCGCCTCCATGGTAGTCGCTTCCTGGAAATGATGTCACGATGCCAGGGTATTGTTACAACATCCGGCTTCGAAAGCATGGCAGAAGCGATGTACCTGCGCAAACCTCTCATGTTAAACCCCCTCCATAGACACTTTGAACAACACTGTAACGGAGTCGATGGTACCAATATGGGCGCAGCCATTCAGTCCAGCGACTTGAACCTTGATCAATTGATCGAATTTATCCCACGATACAATTTTGATGCCAACGAGCTTCAAGCCTGGATTGGCAGAGCAGACGAGATGTACGTGCGAGAGTTGGAGATCGTCGCTTCAAAAAAATCACAGTGGGCATAACTGCCGAGGATTGGAGATAACCTGAGTTCTGTCCGGCAGTCCAAGCTATATTGGAGATAACTTTTAGATAAATCCAACATATGGCGAAAACTATGCACCCGCAGAGCGGCGCGACACATATTTGCGTTGTTCGCGATCTTTGTTTGCCCAGACAATAAAGCTAATAGCTGCGGTCATCATTCCAGTGAATCCTACAAGATGCCAATAATTACGTTTTTTCATTGGATCAAACATTTGGTTTGTGAAAATCTCTGAACTGCACTCATTACACCAAACACGATAATCAATCTACACATATTCCGCACGACACAATGAACCGATTTTGCCCCTGATCCACTATTTTGAAAATTCCCCTCAACGACCGGTTTTGTGAGGTCGCTGTAAAATCTCAAAGACGCCTGCATATCTCCGATATTCTCAGAGAATTAATTACCCAAATTCAACCTGATCGACTCTCTCAGTATATGGATGATCTGGTCATTAACGCAGTACAGTGAGCTCCATTTTCTCAAAGGTAATTGTGCCAGATCCCATTAAAACAAACCCCGCTACACCAGGCCCAGGAGCAGGTCCATGCCCATGAACAAGCAAATTTCCATCAACATATCCGCGGAAGTGTGTCTTGTCTCCAACTATCCTGAAATCAACAGTTTCTGATTGTGTAGACCAAGCATTTTCTTCCTGTATCTCTTCCTCTCCACCCGCTAAAACACCGAGAGCCACCTGACCATCTCCAACTTCCATGAAATGATACGAAAGGCTATCTTGGGCATGGTGTATCAAACGCACGGAACCATTGAATTCGGAAAGATCCATTACCGCCAAAAATTCAACATTGGAAACGGGTGAACCATAGGTAATGAGTACTGGAGATTGCCTGACTGTAAGGGCAAGTAAAGACCCACCCTCGGCTCCAGCAACAGTCTCAACTACTACTTCCCCTATCGTAATATCAAATGTCGATTCAAACGTGTGGGCGGCATTGGTGCCGGCTTGCCACTTCCATGCTCCATTTTCTTCCAATCCGGAAAACTCTGCGGCTACATCTAGCCTCGCCAATGCTCTTTCTTTTTCCTGTAATAGTGAGGCCATCGAGTCTACGGCGGCGACTCCTATCCCCCGCTCATAAACCAATCTTCCACCGAATGACGAAGCCTGATATAAAGGAACTAACCCTATACCGCCGATAACTGCAAGTGGAATCCAGTATGTCAGTCGGAAGGATTGCCACCACAATACAATCCTCAACAGCGCATAAATCGAGAAAAACCACATCGTAATTTCCCCAATATCTTCATGATCTGCCAGTATTGCACTGGCCTGGCCTGCTACTTCCACGGTCTCCGCAGCCGATTCTCCGGAAATCACACTGAATATTGCCCCCAAGGCACCCAGACCATAAAGGACCGTAGACATTCTTGGAAGGATTGAGACTCGGCGGAAAAACAATCCCACAATATCAATAAGAAAGCCTGTGATGATCAATGCAATTGGAAAATGTACGATCATCGGATGTGAATTAGGCATCCATTCTGGAAGCATCTGATCTATAACTTTAATGAATAACTTAAACGAAGGCTGTTCAAAACAACAGATAAACTTGACAGCGTCATTGCAAGTGATGCTAACATAGGATTCAGAAGTATTCCGAAAACTCCGTATAGAGCACCAGCTGCCACGGGAATACTAAGGGTATTGTATATGAATGCAAAGAACAAGTTCTGGCGAATGGTCGTCATAGCCTTGCGCCCTAGATTTATTGCATCTGCGACTGATTGCATATCTTCGCGCAAAAGCGTGACATCCGAGGTTTCAATCGCAACCTGGGTCCCAGATCCGATCGCCAACCCTACATCTGCCTGGGCCAGTGCAGGTGCATCATTAATTCCATCACCAACCATCGCTACAACTGCACCTTGCCTACCGAGCGATGAAATCAACTCAAGCTTTTCCTTGGGCGTCTTGCCTGCACTTACATCATCTATACCCACCTTATGAGCTATTTCCATTGCATTTTTCTCTACATCTCCCGTAAGCATAGTAACAGTCATTCCTTGCTGCTGTAAGCGAATAACAGCATCTCTGGAAGTATTTCGAAGTGGATCTGATACAGAAAATTGACCAATCCACTGCCCTTCCATGGCTACATGTATTCTATTTTCTGCTTTAGCATTTGATGGAAGAAGAATCCCCATCTGTGATAAAAACAGATTGCTTCCGATGCATATCTTCTTGTGACCGATCGTACCGGAAATGCCTCTGCCTAGATGAGTTTCAACTTTTTCGACCGGGATAAAATCAATCACTTCCTTCTTTGCTTTGTCAACAATAGCTTCAGCCAATGGATGCTGAGAATGTACTTCAAGGGAGCCAGCGATTTGTAAAACTTCGGAAACTGAAGTTTCTTCAGACACTTCAATGGATTGAATTTCAGGTTTCCCGGTTGTGAGTGTCCCTGTTTTATCAAGTACGACATGTGTAACCTCGCTCACCCGTTCCAAAGCGTCTCCACCTTTAAAAAGAATCCCTCTTCGGGCACCTGCACCAGTGGCAACGACTATAGCTGCCGGGGTCGCTAACCCCAATGCACAGGGACAGGCAATAATCAACACTGATACGAATGCCGTTAATGCATGATCCAGCTCCCACCCCAATATTGCCCAAATGCTAAACGTCATTACAGCAACAATCAGTACAGCCGGCACAAAAATCCCCGACACGCGATCTGCCATTTTTTGTATAGGCGCCTTACGGCCTTGCGCTTCCTTGGTCAGGCGCACAATTTGTTGCAATATTGTATCACTCCCTACATGAGTAACTCGCACAGTCAGTGATCCATCAGTATTCAATGTTCCTGCCGCCACAGAATCTCCATTTGACTTTGTAACTGGCAGAGGTTCTCCGGTTAACATACTCTCATCCACAATACTGATACCTTGAACAACTTCTCCATCTACAGGCACCTGGTCACCTGGTCTGATAATGACGAGATCACCAAGTTTGACAGCTTCAACGGAGACATCTACTATATGAGATCCTCGCTGCACACGGGCAACCGGTACCTGCAACTGTAAAAGTGCTTCTATGGCTGATCCTGTTCGCACCATTGCGCGCGACTCGATAAACTGACCAACAAGAACCAATGCTACAATAACTGCCGAAGCCTCAAAGTATACCGAAGGAGATGAGTTAAATAAATTGGGGAAGAATGTAACAATTGCACTATAGATCCATGCTGTTCCTACCCCGATTGCAATGAGCGAGTACATGTTTGCAGTGCCCCGCTTCAGTGCTGACCATGCACCTGTGAAGAATTCAGCTCCACAACAGAATACGATGGGGGTTGCAATTGCCATGAGTACGGCATGTGTTGCCACTTCAAGCATGGTTAAAACCATCAAGGCCACTGCCCCGGCTACCGCTATGATCAGGAGGATATACTTGAATGGAAAACCGTTTGATTTTCCAATTGCCGTGGTGGTATATTCTGGAAATTCAGCTAAAAGAGTCTCTGGCTCTACCGTTCCGGAAATCCATGAAAGCTCCAATGATTGATTTAATCGCTTCCCCTGAACCAATGCCCCAATCTTAAGGCAACGGGCGTCAATTTTTTCTTGGCTTAAAGCCGAATTCCCATCCTGTACATGCAATAAAACCTCCGATCGTGCAACATCATATCCTGACTTTGTAATGGCCTGAACTGCAACTTCGGGAGAAACCCCTTCAATGTGTGCCTCATGTGTCGCAATATTTACATTTACATAGCTGATTTCTGGAAGCTGCTTCAGTCGGTGCTCAAGTCCGGCAGCACATGAAGCGCAATGCATTCCAGTGACAGGAACTGTAAATCGGGAATCGGTTAAGGCCATCAATGCTTAAATGCACACGGATCCTCGAGTAATTCCCTGCACCTGTATTGTTCCAATCAGGAAAGATCCAATACATTGCTTCATTGGGGACGGGGAATCATTGCTAGATCAATTTAAGGAAATACCAGATATGACACAATATCAGCACATATTACTCAATTATAATGGTTCACTCCTCCGCACACGATGTTGATTCATATGAGAATACCAATAGGCAAGGGCATCTTCTGTCCGAACAAGAAAATCTTTGTCCACTCCATTGATCCATACCTATTTGAATTACAATCTGCACCGCAGAGAGTACACATGATGACAAATTTTATCTCCTTACTACAGCCTAGTTCATGTAGAAATTCCAATCGTCCCTACCAAATACAATCCGTCAAATAGAATAATCGCTTTGATTCTGACTTGCCTGCACAATCATTCAAATGAAAGAGATGAGATTTTGATCATTCATGTGTAGATTTGACTGGTTCACCACAACAACAATCCGCATCTGACGTACATTCCATGAATCCGGTCAAGCCAAGACATTCTTGCTGACATTTTGTCACCTGTGTTAGATTGGTCCAGTTTTTGAAGAATCTCTACACATCACAAATGAAACCTTCATGAATAGCCGGTCCCTAATATTGTCCGCTGAAGAATCAGATGAACAACCTGATGTGTCTACGGCCATTGCCGAAGATGACGATGACGTTCTGATTGTTCCTGAATCACTTTCCATTCTCGCTCTGCGTAATACAGTTCTTTTTCCGGGAGTGATGTTGCCAATCACTATTGGCCGTGATGCTTCTGTTAAACTTGTACGTGATGCAGCCAAGGGCGATAAATTGCTTGGTGTTATTTCGCAACGAGAGCAAAAAACAGATGAACCTAATCCAGAGGATTTGTATGAAGTAGGGACCATAGCGAAGATTCTGAAACTACTCAAGATGCCCGATGGCTCAAAAAGCGTCATTCTCCAGGGAAGAGAGCGGTTCAAGGTAAAAGAGTTCACGCAATCAACACCCTACTTTAAGGCATCTATTGACGTTCTGGAGGAGAATGAAGGATTCAAAGATGAAGTAGAGAAACGAGCGCTGTTGCATTCAATTAAGGAATCTGCCTGTGAAATTGTCAACCTCTCACCAAGCCTTCCTAATGAAGCGATTGAGGCAATTGAAAATATTGATTCACTCACATTTCTGATTCATTTTATTGCCTCCAACCTGCAGATCAATGTTCAAGAGAAACAACTTCTTCTGGAAACTCAATCTCTGGTAGAACGAGCTCAGATGTTGGTGGAACATCTGAATAAGGAAATTCAAGTACTTCAGCTCTCGGACGAGTTACGTTCACGAATGAAAAGTGACGTAAACCAGCAACAACGAGAATTCCTGCTCCGACAGCAAATGAAAGTAATTCAGGATGAGTTGGGGGAAGGTAATGATGCAGA
>JAPOTE010000091.1 GCA_026709335.1 Bacteroidota bacterium
TAACCAAGGTGCGCCAAGGATACACCCGATGTGTGAATTCGCTTTATCTGATTTGATTCCCTGTCAAAATAAAGAAAACTCCATCGCCGAAATACTCGAGATCATTGTTGCACGGTTCATCCCGCCATGTGGGGTACCTCAAATATCAAGTGAGTGTGAGATCTTTCAGGAATCTGCCGAAAAAGAGCTGCCCGCAAGATTATCTGATATTCTATGGGGTTTTCGTATGGATACGAAAATTTATTTTTAGCATGATCCCTTAGTTAGTATCAGTATTGGTTAGAAAAGAGCTGTAGGCCACAGGGTAATACAAATTTGATGTGAAAAATATTCAGTATCCACATCTTTCTTGATCCAGAAAACACATAAAGACGGGATTTGGATCGCGCAGTTTTCTGTTTCCTTTTCCGATTGAATAGAATTCAACGGATCGTTCTAGAATCGGGGCAATAATCACAGAGGCCATTCTGATTCTTGCAGTTTCATCCGCCATGGATACCAAATCCATACCCCCCCAACAAGATGCCCACTTTTATTTCATTTTACAATCACTTCGGCGTGCATGAATCTTGCATTGCCATAGAGGGGCAAAATTCTGACGCACCTCTATTCGAACGTCCTTTCTTTTCAGGTTGATCGTTGATTTTAAGCCTGTTTCTGCACGTTTGATGTGAATTGCGGAATAAATATCAGAATTCTCTGGATCCTACCCCAGAGTTCCGCTCGTGTGGCGGGGAGAGAATTGACTGAGGCGCGCGGGGAATTTTAATTCGCTCACGGGCATAGTTCAAAATCAGCCAGGTACGCATGGACGGAATCGGGATTGTGTAGGCTCCCTTTTGACTATGCAGGATGCCACACTCTACGGCCCTCTTAAATAAATCCCTCGCTTCTGCAGAACCGTACTCACGTGATAGAAACTCCTCAATATCTTTCTCGTCCAGCCCATCTTCTATGGAAACGTTTTGGAACAACCTCGCCAAACTATGGCGCTCTTTTCTGCTAATCTTTTCCGCGCGTTGTTCGTAGTACGCTTCACGTCTCTCCGTTCCCAGTCTGTGCACGACTTCCAGCCCCTCAGAGGTCATCTCTCCGTGATCATTCTGGATTTGTTTTGCTGCAGCATCTCCATAAGCCGAAATATGCTGAGGCCAACCATGCGTTTTCTGGGAAATCGCATCAACCCATGGACCAGGATCCCCTTTCGCGCCTCCTTCTTTGACAAGCCAATCACGGATGACTGCTCGTTCAGAATCTTTGCTTAGTGCCCCCAATTCCACGAAACATCCTCCCTTAAATCTCGAAATCCCCAGATCACCGAAAGATGCTTTTGACATCCCCAATCCCGCTGCTAGCAAGATGATAGGATGATTGACCTTGCCATTATGAAGCTTGTTCAAGGTCGATGCCACTGCAGACTCATTCGAGGTATTGAAGAAACGACCAACATACTGGGCTTCATCGAGTACTAAAAGCACCCCTTTCCTAGGATTCATGTTTTCAAGGATGTGGGGCACGCTTGAATCCCCTGCAATTTCTTTGATCCGCTCTGCACCCAACAGCTTTACATCAGCTTTTACAGCGGTTTGCTTGCGAGAAACATAAGGTTTACCAAGCGTTTGCGCCATCTGGACAGGATCGTGCAAGTCATCGTAATTGATTTTAAAAACACTCCACCGTTTTTTCATGGCATCTATGGCCATTTCTTCCAACAGGGCCGTCTTCCCCGCGCCTGGTGCACCCTGGATCAGCATAGTCGTCCTGCCAGCCTCCGTCGTCATTGCAAGATTCATAAGGTCATTGAAATCATGCAAGATTTGTGTCCGCCCATGAAAATATTTCGCGGGTCCTCGGTCAGCGACAATATTTGATATGCGGGAGGAATCGGGAGACATTACTAACGGAAATACTGTCTGGAAGCTTCTGTGCGAAAGGTAACCGTCGAAGTCAGGATCCGATGAAACAAGTCAGGCGGTGACGTCTTTCGTGCTACGGTTGATACAATCTGCTCGGGTGCAATGGCCGTAGAGATTGAGTGTATGCCGTTTGATTTTGAAGGAATATACATCGGCAACCATCTCCTGGATACTTTGAATGCGCGGATCACAAAATTCCATGACTTCCTTGCAGTCCAGACAAACTAGGTGGTCATGCTGCCCGAAAAGGAAAGAGGGTTCGTATTGGGCCTGCAAACTTCCAAATTGATGGCGCGTCACCAATTGGCACTCCAGCAACAGGTTCAGCGTATTGTAGACCGTGGCCCGACTGATCTCATGATTTTGCTGCCGTAAACGAAGATGCAGGGTATCTGCATCAATATGGTCGTCTGTCTGATATATGGCATCAAGAATAACAATCCGTTCCCGGGTCTCTCGAAGACCTCGAAGTTTCAGGAATTCGCGAAAACGCTCCCGAACCTCTTTTTGTTGAGAAGCCGAAAATTTAGCCAATTTTTCGTGATTTGTTTCAAGTGCGTACACTGATACCCCTGTGGGGGTTCCAATACTTTTTCATTTCGAATTTATTTGAGGTAGCAATCTATTCCCCAGAATTTGAAATTAGGTAGATTTTGACTAAATTTAAGGAAATCTCACCCGCCGTCACAGCTCGAATGAGTACATCTGATTTTGTTTTTGAAGACGAGAATTCCTTTGGAGAGCGGCAAATTGCAGAGCTAGTTCATGCATATGAGCGCAGACGCCCCGGAGCATATTTTGATACGAGTTCTCTGGAAGAAATTTCCATCTACTATTTTGAGTGTGGGCGAATGCAAGAATCCCTCGAAGTGATCGACAAAATTCTCAGCTATCACCCTTCATGTGCTTACACCTGGTTTAGAAGAGGTGTTTTACTGGGAAATATGGGTCGACAGGAAGAAGCTCTGGAGGCATATGAAAAATCGCTGGAACTTAATCCCGATGACAGTGAAGTTTTGTTAAATCTGGGGATCACCCTTGAAATATTGGGATCTCACAGCAAAGCTCTGGAAAGTTTTTATGAGGCGGTCAGTGTAGATCCACTTAATGTGGATGCTATCTTTTATATCGGGTACATGTTCGTCCAAGAAGGGAGGTTTGATGAAGCGTTGGATGCTCTAACAAGGTGCGCCGAACTGCATCCGGAGCACCCTGACGTATGGTTTGAAATTGCTCATTGTCACAACACCCTTGGAAATTTCGAAGAGTGCCTGGAAGCCAATAATCGGCAGATTGACATAGATCCCTATTCATGCGAATCCTGGTTCAACAAAGCGGTCGTTCTGACTCAAATGGATCGGATAGAGGATGCACTGCTGTGCTATGATTACACATTGGATATTGATCCAGATTTCATTCCAGCATACTATAATCGGGGGAATATCCTTTCAATATTTAGGCGCTATGATGAGGCTATCTCCTGTTATGCAGAGGTGATCACACGCAAAGGAGAGGATGCACCGGCGTACTGTAACATGGCGCATGTGATGGCAGAGCAGGGAGATACAGAGGAAAGTATTCGTTTGTATGAAAAGGCGGTCAAGTTGGATCCTGACCTGCCGGAAGTATGGAATGGCCTCGGGCGGGGGTATATGATTCAGGAACAATACAGGCTAGCTGCAAAAGCTCATGCACGGGCGACCGAACTCTGCCCAGATAATGCGGATTACTGGTATGGCAAGGGGGATGCTGAGATGTGTGCCGGATACATCAAGAAAGCGTTGATCTCTTTCAAGAAAATGACAGAACTTGCGCCCGACGACTATCATGTATGGATGGAGTACGCAACCGTACTCTCCGAAAACCGGGATCATGAAGGAGCATTAACTGCCTATGAACATGCACTTAAATTGGAGCCGGATAGCTCAACGGCATGGTATTATTATTCCGGAATTCTGTTTTTACTTGGCAAGATGAAGCGTTGTAGAGATGCGCTCAGGAGATCAATTGATCTGGATCCTGACAATAAAGAGTTATTCAGAAAACATTGTCCACCAGAAATTTTTGATCACCCACTCTTCCGTGAATATCTGACATAGGAGAGTAGCTTTGCGCTGGATCAGGCAGCTGTATGACTGGGTACTCAGCTGGGCGGAGACCCCCTACGGAACCTTGGTACTGTTTGTACTAGCGGTTACGGAATCCATCTTCTTTCCCGTTCCTCCCGATGTTCTTTTGATTGCACTTGCTCTGGGGCGTCGCAAGAAAGCTCTTTATTTTGGTTTGATCTGCAGCATTGGCTCATTGTGTGGCGGTGTGATCGGTTACACGCTCGGCCATTATGCCTGGTTGACTTCTGATGGATTCACATCGCTCGCACAGTTCTTCTTCCACAACGTGCCAGGGTTTAATGAGTCTGTGTATGTCGATCTGGGACAGCGGTTTGAAGAATGGGGGTTTGTAATCATATTCAGTGCCGGGTTCACGCCCATACCGTATAAGCTATTCACGGTGAGTGCGGGGGCCTTCGGGGTTTCTTTCCCGCTGTTTCTCTTGGCTTCTGCTACCAGTCGAACCGCTCGGTTCATGCTGGTAAGTGGACTGATCTGGAAGTTCGGCGCACCGGTTCAGGCCTTCATTGACCGCTATTTCAACTGGCTTGCAATTCTTTTTGTAATTCTTTTGGCAGGAGGATTTGCTGTCTTGAAGCTGTTTACTTGACCAGGATGGCCCTGGTGCCGGCTGTATATTGATTTGAATGGGCGCGGATGTAATAACTTCCACTCGGAAGCTGTTTTGCATCAAATGTGAAGACGTGTTCCCCGGCGGGCAGTGGACCCTCATGGAGTAGGTCAACATGGCGGCCCAGTATATCCAGAACCTCAACTTGAATATCCGTTTGTTGAGGGAGTGACAGTGTAGTTGAAGTCAGAGGGTTAAACGGATTCGGGTAGGTAGCGGAGAGTGAAAAGGATTCGGGAATCGCAATTGGCTCATCCGCGTAAGTAATGGTGACCGTGACAGGATCCAGAATCAGCAATCCAGCCGGATCGCTACTGACAATCGTGGTGCCGCTTCCCTGGAAACGGAATGAACTCCAAGCGCCCCCGAAGTTAGAGTCATCATCTTTTGGATGCGTATCAAAAAAAGCGATCTCTCGAGGTTTATCGATCTCTGAAATATCTACGATCCGGAGTCCGGTGGTATAATTGGCTGCATACATGTAGTTCCCATGCACATACAGATTATGATCAGGATTCTCAGTTGGATAAAAGAAAGAGGAATGATATCTGGGATCTTCAAGATCGGTGAGATCCCAGATGATGGTGCGCGTATTTTTCACTTCAGGATTAGTCACTTCGTCGAATTCGTCATTCATCAAAAAATAACGATGATCATCCGTAAGCCAGCCTTGATGAGTGTATCCCTGTTGAGGATAGGTAGCCGCACCTACGGGTACGGGGTTGCTTTTATCGGTCACGTCTGCAATACTGATATGGGTCTCGTTAGAACCGATACAGATTTCCCGCCCCCGATATTGTACATCTGGCCCCCGATAGATGACGCATTGCGCATCATGGGTGTATCCATCTCTACGGTTACCAGTTGAAGGATCTGCAAAGCAACCCGCATAAACCGGGTTAATGGGCTCCCGAATATCTACGATATGCAAGCCTCGACCCTTACAGGTATCCATAAGTGCGGAACTACTAGATGAGGGTTGATATCCGGTGATATATGCAAATCCAGATTCTTCATTGATAGCTAAATTGTGTGCCTTGGAGATTCCATCATAGTGTGCGGATTCCTTGAAATCTTTAGGAATTCCACCAAATGTACGAAGCTGGTGAAGATCAAAAACCTGCATGCCATTTTCTTCGCCATCAACCGTGACAAACATATGATCCTTGTAAACTTTTATATCTCGCCAGAGAACATCGTTTGATTCACTGGTGCGACCGGGGAGTTTTCCTAAACGGACGGGATTTACAGGGTCGGTTACGTCAACAAATACAACGGATTTTCCTGTACCTACGAGGGCATATTCACGCGATTTGAGAGAATCTGTCCAGCCCCAGATATCGTTTATCCATCCAGATTCTGCATCCAAGTCGTTTTTAGACAGACGTGCCAGAAGATCAATTTCGCTACATGCATGATCTGCAGCTAAGTGATTCACACACTTAACACGTGACCCGGTAATTGATTGCTGAGAAAGCTGTGCCGAGGCAGGGTGAAATATGCAGAGAGAGAGTAGGATTAGGTAGGTAAATTTTGTCATCAATCAATAGGATAAGGGTTGGTAAGTAATCAGCTCATCATCGAAGATGTCAATTGACGTAACTATTTAGGAGTCTTTGACGGTAGTTTGATGGTATGGTTCCACTTCGGAAGCAGGCTGTATTTCAGGTTGAGTATATCCGTCTCTTCGATGCTAATGATGATCCCTTTTCGTAGGCTTTCCCGTTTTCTTTGTGACGATCACGCGCCTGCTCTTCGTGGTCGCCGCGCAATAGAAAATCAACATCATATTCATGAGATAGAGGGGGAATTCCCGCTCGGCTTTTGGAGATTTTGCCGAGAGGTGAGGTTCAATCGGGTTCCAGTTGGGAGCTTCGTTGGGATAGTCTACACTTTAACGGTGAACCTGTCCACACCTGTGAGTTTTGAAGCTCCGTCAAAATCTGGCTATTTCGCTGGAATTGAACACTATATCCTTCACAGAGCTGGTCAGATATACTGTGAATTGTGCGCAAAAATTATGCCGTAGGCCTGGGATGAGATGATCGCTAAGGGAACATTCTAAAGCGCGTCAACAAGCTTCCCTGTGAGCAGGATCTAAATCAGGAACCAACGCAATATCACCTTCGGCGAATATTGTAGGAAAAGGGATCAACTGAATTTGACCGAATTCTATAAAATGGCTCTGATAAATTCCATACGGACGAGCTCTGCTCTGCGAAGAATTAGAGTCCAAGGGTACTGGAGATCATAACTCATCACAAAGTAATGAATCCCAACGATTACGCAAAAAACTGAGCAGCGATTTGGAGGCTTCCAATTGCAACGATGGTTCCGACAATCCAGCGAAGTTGACGCAACTCAGAGGCTTTATTTTCTGTACGCGTTTCTGCATTCACTGTTTGCATTTCTGTGCGTAATTCTGCAAGCCCTGTTTGCATTTCTGTGCGTAATTCTGCAAACCCTGTTTGCATTTCTGCACGTAATTCTGCGATTTGGCTGATGACGAATTCCTTGGTTGCGGCCTTTTCAAGTGCACCGTTCACGGCAGTCGTGATCACCTCAGCATGTATCTGAGCTTTTTCCCATTCAACTCCGGCGGAATGTAACTTGCGGGCAATCGTAGCTGTATCTGACATAATTAGCAAAGTTTGGTTTGGATTTGTTTGGGGCACTCACTTTACTCTCTCCGATTCTATATTTTGAATCCTCTTTTGTTCCCAAGCTAATCATCAAATGAAAACAGGACGGAACGGGTTTACCATATAGGGTCACCTTCACAGATGATTGTGATGCCATGAAAATCGCCGGCTAACATATTTTGAACGAGAATTATATACAAAGTAATTTTCATCGGAACATCTCGGGTACATGAGTAAATTCTCGTGAATCTTGCGAGAGCGAGCTTCATTCGTAAGAGAAAATCAATTACATCATATGGAGTTTTTGTGTTGGTATCCAGAAAATAGAGACCTGCGATAAAAAGAACTATCAATTCAACCTCTAGCAAAACCTCCGAGATTGAGAACGAAATAATTCTATGGAATAAGGCCATTTGATCATCTCCTTTGAAATAGTTTCCATGCCATTAACGGAAGATGTCGAAAAATACATAAGATGAATTGGTTATTCAAAGCCAACTAACTCTAGGACATCTTCAAGCAGTTGTCAGGGATCGATAACAGCATCAAATCTAATGTAATTATGTTGAATACTGCGCGCATGAACAGGAGGTTTTTATTTACTGTGAGGTCAAACCTACTTAATAAACAGCATCGTTCGTGATTTAACCTATTGAGAATAGGTACTATCTGAGAATCAGTCAATCATATAGTCAACGAATGGATTGAGGATGCTAAATAAGGGGGTTATATAGGATGTTACGCAGTTCTTGGAACCTTAGTGTAGGCAGAGAGTATACAGACACAACAGGCAGGATTGCAGTCCTGCCTATTGCTTATCATAGCATCATCTACAGTGATACCATGCCTGTAAGGGGTTCAAACAATAAAAATCAAGACTGTTCCTATCGAGGGATTGAGTACCGTCTATGCCCTGGAACACGAAGTAAAGCAAAGAAACTGGCAGGCTT
>JAPOTE010000029.1 GCA_026709335.1 Bacteroidota bacterium
AAGCCTGCCAGTTTCTTTGCTTTACTTCGTGTTCCAGGGCATAGACGGTACTCAAGCCCTCGATAGGAACAGTCCTGCTCATTCTTGTTTGAACCCCTTACAGGCATGGTATCACTGTAGATGATGCTATGATAAGCAATAGGCAGGACTGCAATCCTGCCTATTGTGTCTGTACACTCTCTGCCTACACTAAGGTTCCAAGAACTGCGTAACATCCTATATAATCCCCGAGTGTATCATATCATACCTTGGACTCATAAGAGAATGTCCTTATTGGAAACACTCCAATCATACGTTCCCCTAAGGTTAAAAGCTTTTGAATCAGGGAGATGATGTCACGCCAGATATCACGTCGGGATCTGCTTAAGATTGGTTCAGGATATTTTTTTCTTGGTACGGGTCGCCGTTCAGCCCAAACCGATTCCGTTTGTCTTGGTGTGATAGCAGATCTGCATCATGGCTTAGCACCACGAGCGATGGAGCGACTGGAGATGTTCATGCAAGCCGTCGCCGAGCGCAAACCTGATGCCATTCTCCAGCTGGGAGATTTCAATTTTGGCACCAAAGATAGTGAGGAGTGTCTGGATCTCTGGAATTCGTTTGCAGGCCCGGGCTACCATGTACTCGGTAACCATGACATGGACTTTGTGTCCAAGGACACCATTGTTCGAAGATGGGGCATGCCAGCTCGCTACTATTCCTTCGATTTCGGTCCCTATCATATGATAGTTCTTGATCGAAACAATCTGAAAACTGATGAAGGTTATACACCTTATGGCGAAGCTAATTTCTATGTGAACACCTCCCTACGCGGCTACGCCGATGATGCTCAACTTGCCTGGCTTCGTAATGACCTCGCCAAATCATCCCTTCCGGTAGTGATATTTGTACACCAAGGCCTCGGCCTTCCAACCTCGATGCCTAAAGCCAGTAGCGCTATCGAAGCGGTACTGGAAGAGCATAACAGTAACGTAGTCGATAACAAGGTAGTGGCCTGCTTTTGTGGTCATCATCATATCGATCGGCATACGCGCAAGAACGACATCCATTATCTGTGGATAAACAGTGCTTCCTATTACTGGGTTGGAGAAGAATATGGGCGCATGGCACCATACACACATGCACTGTATACGTTTATCACTTTCCACTCTGATGGATTCATGGAAGTCGAGGCTTCCCATGCCGACTGGGTGACCCCTTCCCCTGCTGACCGTGGTTTCCCTGGGGCTAGCGAACTGACACCGTTCATCTCCGCCCGACTCCTGGAACGCTGAAGTACGTCATCCGATTTGACGTGCATCTATCCTCAGAGCATCATCAGAGAAATTCATCCAGATTTCTTGCCTGTTCTGAAATCCTTGATTTCACTAGTCCTCTGGTGTCTTTTCTGAAAAAAGACGTAACTTCCGATTAGACATCTGCAGGTCATAAGTGAGAATTTAGTGTACAAAGATTCATGCAGACGTGTGATATTACTGAATTAATGGCTAACGATCTAGACTAAACACATTAAATTGCTCGTTCATTTCATCCATAGCCGGTAATGATTCCGCTACTTATTCTTTTGCTGGGAATTATCATCGTGGTCGGTATGATTGTAGGCTTGCGAATCAATGCTTTTGTCGCACTGATTACCGCAGCAATTGTGATCAGTATCCTTTCTCCGGGAGAATGGTCTATCAAGATTGCACGAGTCGCGACCGCCTTCGGTACAACTGCTGGAAGTATTGGGATCGTGATTGCCATGGCAGCGGTGATTGGGGTCACCATGATGAACAGTGGCGCCGCTGACCGTGTAGTACAGGCCTTTATTCAATTCCTTGGACGGGAACGAGGAAGCCCTGCACTGGCAGCCAGCGGTTTTGTATTATCTATCCCTGTATTCTTTGATACGGTCTTCTACCTTTTGATCCCTTTGGCTCGCTCTATGTTTGCGCAGACTAAACGGGATTACCTGAAATACGTAATTGCCATTGCAGCGGGTGCAGCAGCCACTCATGCACTCGTCCCTCCTACACCAGGTCCATTGGTGATTGCAGGAAATTTGAATATCGACTTGGGGATCATGATTCTAATTGGGGTGCTTGTAGCTTTGCCCGCAACGATTCTGGGAGTCTTCTATGCAGGCTGGCTCAACAGAAGAATGCCTGTTCCAATGCGTGATGTGCCCGGTATAGAAACGAATACAGAACAACTAATGGCACTTCCAGGCTTAGGGGTTTCTGTGCTTCCTATTGCCCTTCCTATCCTCTTGATTGCAGGTAAAACGATTTTTCTCCCACTATTGAGCAATGACTCCATTCTGGCTCGCTGGATCCTTGTATTTGGCGATGCAAATATCGCTCTGTTGTTGGCAGCCATTGCTTCTACGGGTCTCTATATCTACATGCGTCGACCCTCTCGCCAGAGCTTAAGTTCAATCATTGAACAATCTTTGATGAGTGGGGGATTGATTATTCTGATCACTGCTGCTGGCGGTACCTTCGGCGCGATGCTCAAAGAAGCACAAATTGGCCCTGCAATTAGCGACCTGTTCGCAGGAAGCTCCGAGGTGTCCGGAATAGGTATGCTCACGTTAGGTTTTGGAATTGCCAGTCTGCTCAAGTTTGCCCAAGGCTCATCCACCGTGGCCATGATTACAGCTTCTGCGATGCTTGCGGCAATGATCACTCCAGAAAGCTTGAACTTCAATGTCGTTTACTTGGGTACAGCTATTGGTGGCGGCTCCTTGGTTGGATCCTGGATGAATGACAGCGGCTTCTGGATTTATGCCAAAATGAGCGGACTCACAGAAGTTGAAACCCTGAAATCATGGTCCGTATTACTTGTCATACTCGGGGGTAGTGCAGGAATTATCTCCGTTCTCTTATCAATTTTTCTACCGCTTTCGTAGTCGCGCATAGTGTGTGATAGATTATCACATTCTCCTAAGGCTCGTTGATACAGATAAAACATTAAAAACTTCCCTTCAAAACGGATCAGATAAATATCACGAAACCGCCGAAATTTTGAGCTCGTACAAATTCTACGTGATTCTATCTTCCCCCATTCTCCGACTACACGTCAGAAAATTGGATATCCATTTATAAAATCTTATGTATCAATGAATTGTGAGCGGGTATAATTATGAACCAGTACAGCAAACAGGTAACTCAGAACTCCCTTCAGGGAGGTGCACGCGCCATGCTACATGCAATTGGCTTGACAGAGGAGGATCTCAATAAGCCACAGGTGGGAATTGCCAGTATGGGCTGGGAAGGCAATCCCTGTAATATGCATCTCAATGATCTGGCAAAAAACATCAAGCTCAGCGTTAATGCCCAAGATTTAGTCGGCCTGATCTATCATACCATTGGTGTCAGTGACGGAATCTCAATGGGATCCTCCGGGATGCGATTTTCTCTGCCTTCCCGTGATATCATTGCTGAATCCATCGAGACGGTCGCATCCGCTCAGTGGTATGATGCTGTCATTGCAGTTGCGGGTTGCGACAAAAATATGCCCGGATCCATCATGGCTCTGGCTCGATTAAATCGCCCCGGGCTCATGGTGTACGGAGGAACCATCAAACCTGGATGTTGGAAAAACCAGCCAATTGACATTGTGTCCGCCTTTGAAGCTGCTGGACAGCGGGCAACAGGTGCGATCACTGATCAGGATTTTCGTGAGATTGCTCGCCATGCCTGCCCCGGCGCTGGCGCCTGTGGCGGAATGTATACGGCTAATACCATGGCGTCTGCAATAGAAGCCCTCGGTATGAGCCTCCCATTTGACTCATCCTATCCTGCCGTCAGTCAGGAAAAACAACAGGAAACCAATCAAGTCGGAGGTGCCATCTATCAGCTGCTAGAAAAAGACCTCAAGCCTAGAGATATCCTCACTCGGGAGGCGTTTGAAAATGCCCTGCGAATCGTAATTGTTCTCGGAGGATCCACCAATGCTGCTTTGCACCTTATTGCGATGGCCTCCGCCGCAGAAATCCCTCTGACACTAGACGATTTCCAGTCCATGAGCGAGCGCACTCCTCTACTGGCTGATCTTAAGCCCAGTGGCCGTTTCGTGATGGAGGATCTCTACAACGTGGGAGGTGTACCTGCCGTGATGAAAATGCTTCTTGAAAATGACCTCCTGCACGGCGACTGTATAACCGTTACGGGGAGTACTATCGAGGAAAATTTATCAGAAGTGGCTGACCTGGAAATAGGACAAGAAGTGATCCGCCCTCTGGATCGCCCAATTAAGAGTACAGGACATTTACAAATTCTTTATGGTAACTTGGCCCCTGAAGGCGCTGTCGCTAAAATTACCGGAAAAGAAGGAGAGCGTTTCGAGGGAATCGCACGAGTATTTGACAGCGAAGAAGAGGCAATGGATGCAATCCTGGGTAATCTCATCAAGGCCGGAGATGTAATCGTCATACGTTACTGCGGTCCCAAAGGAGGTCCGGGAATGCCGGAAATGCTCCGACCGACCGGTGCAATCATGGGAGCCGGGCTGGGAACTGACGTTGCCCTCATCACCGATGGACGCTTTTCTGGCGGCACACATGGATTCGTGGTTGGACACATTACACCTGAAGCACAGATTGGTGGAATGATCGCACTGATCCAAGATGGAGACCTCATTACGATTGATGCGGCGAATCATGTCCTAACATTAGCAATCAGCGACTCCGAACTCAATGTACGACGCAGCAACTGGACAGCCCCACCGCTAAAAGCAAATGCAGGTGTTCTATTGAGATATGCAAAAACCGTCTCCTCTGCCAGTCATGGATGTGTCACCGATGCCTTTCCTGAAATCTGATCATAGGTTCTGCGGATACAATACGCCCTACGTATCTTCTGATCAAAGAAACATCCGCATGGACGATCAAGTCTGTAGTCGAGGATCACCTTTGCGTCACAATGAGAGATTGCCATAAATAAATCTAGAATAATGACACCTACATCTGCCAGGAATCCAAGATAAATTCATCTGCTTTGAACATCATCTCCTGACACGATCCCACGGGGGATGTTCGGGGAGTTGCTGATTTAGCTCATGGATGAGATTCTGTTCATATGTGCCCAAGTACTCATTTGCAAAAAACCGTTGCAGTGCCTCATTCAGAAGCCGCTCCCAAGATGCTTCCTCTTCCCCTGGAAGGATGGGATAAAAACATGCTCCGACACTCTTTGCGGCACGATAATCACTGAATGCATCTCCAATCATCAGTATGTGATCGGGGGCATACCGATTTTTTGATGCAGTAGATAGTTGGTGGGATTTGGGCCCCATCTCCTGTCCTGCAATCATGCTCACATAACCGGAAAGGCCATGCTCCCCCCACTCCCGCTGCAACGCACTTACCGGGGTGCTGGAGGCAACAATCATGTCCGCATGAGCGCTTGCTTTTGCCAATGTGTCATGCACATGTGGAAAAGGAGGAACTCCATACATCATTTCGGCTACGGCAGAATTCACATCCTTACTCCATTTCAATGCATCTGCTAACTCTGGATCACGTTTGACTTCTTCTGCGAGCGCTGGATTCCCTAATTTCGGCTTTGAGTGGATCCAGTTTTGCAATCCTTCCAGAGCTGGAACGGTGGCACCCCGACGTAAGACATCCTGTCGTCTGCGGAGTAAATCCATTACCTTGACCAAGGCAGGAAATCTGTTCATTCCCCGATGAATGGAATAAAGATTTACAAATTCCCATGACTCACGGGCGAACTTGCTGATTGCCTGTAAACCATAATGTCGAATGGTTACCGGGCAGAAGCATTCCTTATGCTTCACTTCCATTGAATCAAAGACGCAGCCGTCAGAATCAATTGCTATAAAAAAGTCCTTTCTTTTTTCTAAATCCGAGAGCGAATAACTCATCAATTACTAATTGAATACTACCCTTGTTGAGGAATGAACTGTCGCAGATAGTTTACACTTTGTTGTAATGCAGCCTTACGCGACTCCAGAGATCCCTCGTACGCACGATCTTCAACTTCAACACAGACAGGACCATCATATCCTACATCTGTGAGTACAGAGAAAAATTTTCGCCAGTTCACATCCCCCAATCCTGGAAGTTTAGGAGTATGAAACGAGTTGGGTGTTGCCATAATACCAACTTCGTCAAGTCGATCCTGATCAAGTCGAACGTCCTTGGCATGGATATGAAAAAGACGATCCGAAAAAGCCCGAATCGGCTTCAGCTCATCCATATGCTGCCAGATCATATGTGATGGATCATAATTGAGACCGATCGCTTCACTTTCAAGATCAGCGAAAAGCCTGTGCCAAATCTCTGGGGTATGCGCAATGTTCTTTCCCGAAGGCCATTCATCATTCGTAAAGTACATTGGGCAGTTTTCAATTCCGATCCGAATACCCCGCTCTTCAGCGTAGGTGACAAGTGGTTTCCATACGTTTAGAACCTGAGGCCAATTATCCTCAATGGAACGACTCCAGTCACGACCTATAAACGTATTCACAGTATCCAATCCCAGCAGAGTCGCCGCATTAATCATATAGCGAATTTGTGCACTCGCAATCGCCGCCTCATCAGCATCTGGAGATAAAGGGTTGGGGTAATAGCCCAGAGCACTGATAGATACTCCATGCTGAGTAGCCAGCTCCTGAAGTTCACGAGCTTCTTCTGACGTGAGTACCTGAACATCCACATGTGTAACTCCTGCATAACGGCGAGTCGCTTTCCCTTTTGGCCAACACATCATCTCTACACAATCATAGGATAGGTCTTTCGCAAGAGAAAGCACTTCCTCAAAGGATAGCTCGGGAACAATAGCACTGACGAATCCTAACTGCATTCTTCTATGGGTTTTCTTGGTAGATAATAGAGTAAGTCTAACAAATTATCTAAAAATAATGAACTGTTATTTCAAGCCCGGTGCGTCACACTACAGAAATTCCTGAACCGCTTCGGAGTTATAGGAATATCAAATACGAGTCCGATGACGCTTGACCAGCCTCGCTGAAAATAATGCCACCCATCAGCGACGACCAATGATCTTGACTGTAACTGCCCCCGGGCCTGATGAAGGAACGGAAGTTCTCCACGATAATTGAGCTCCCATACCACGCCATTGAGTGGAAAACGTACAGCATCTGTAACTGGTGACCCCGGCACATCTTTCCCCATTCCTGTTGCGTTGATGACCATTGAGTATGGCGGGAGCTCAGAAATTAACTGATCACACACCAGCGGATCACTTGATTGAATATACTCGACTTCGGTTTGACTTGAACCCGTGCGCACTGCAACTTGAGCACAGTGTTCCAGGTTGTCCGCCCGCTTTTCAATGATCTTCAGAAATGCGGGGCAATTCGTTGACTGTTGCAGTACATGAACCAGAAGTGCGGTCGTTGCTCCTCCACCTCCAAGTGCCAGAATTCCCGCTCCTTTGTGCTGATTCCACCAATCTTCTGATAGAATATTCGCCATGGCTAACCCACAGTTTTCAGGATCTACAGCATGTCCGCATAATTTCTCGCCACGCTTGTACAATGCGGAAACCTCCCCCGTTAGTCTGGCCTCCTCCGTATACTGATCGATCAATTCACCTGCTGCTCGCACGACGGATAATTTATGGGATGTAACTAGTGCTCCATATATCTCAGGGTCCTGCTTAATCCGCTGAATTGCTTCACGGTGTGCTCCCAGTGTTCCATCAATCGGTAAATTTACGCCACGAAGACAGGCTCCCTGAATCCCGAGAACCTGAGTCCACGCAGAAAAAAGATGTCCAGACATGGAGCCCTCAGTCTGAACTCCTAAAAATTCCATTACCTTTCTGTATCCACCCGTAATCATCCAATCAAAACGATTCTACGGGGTTGTCATACATAGAAGCTGAAAATAGATTGTACATCTTTCATGCAGAAAATACACTGCCTCCCAATTCTTTTCCTCTTGGCCGCATGCACTTCATACAAAGAAACATCCACCCCAGCATATGACACGCTGACGTTGCCAAATCAGCCGAATATTCTATGGATCGTGGCAGAAGACTTAAGTCCGGTGATTCCTGCGTATGGAGATTCAACCATTAAAACTACGCACCTTGACAGGATTTTCAACGAGGGAATTCGGTATACTCACATGTTTTCTGTCTCAGGCGTCTGTGCCCCCAGCCGCTTTTCCATCGCTACCGGCATCTATACGACTCGTGGAGGTGCTCAGCACATGCGTACATCTTCACGCCAGGAATATATGGAGCAGATTGGAGTGATTCCTTATGAGGCTACCCCGGATCCTCCAGTACGGATGATGAGCGAAATCCTGCGCGAACATGGCTACTATACTACCAATAACAGTAAACAAGATTATCAATTCACGGCTCCCGTCACAGCCTGGGATGAGAATGGTCGCGAGGCTCACTGGCGAAACCGGCCTGAAAATGCACCTTTTTTCTCAGTGATCAATCTTGGTGTTACACATGAATCACAGATCTGGGCACGAGCAAATGACTCGCTATTGATTCCACATGACACTGAAGTACCCATTCCACCATATCTGCCAGATACAGACATTGTACGAAAGGACATCCTTCGAATGTACTCCAACATCCTGCTCCTCGATGCACGAATTGGAGAGATTCTGACTGAGCTTGAATCGGATAACCTATTGGATCAAACCATTATCATGTTCTATTCGGATCATGGAGGGCCACTGCCACGGCAAAAACGACAGCTCTATGATTCAGGGCTTCACGTTCCCTTTGCAATCAGATTTCCAAATCGACAACTTGCCGGATTAACAGATAATCAGTTGATCAGCTTTATTGATCTGGCACCGACCGTGTTCTCGTTGGCAGGAGCACTCATCCCGGAATATCTGGACGGACAGGCATTTTTAGGCAACCAGCGCGCCAGTACTGCCAGAGAGTTCATTCATGCCGCCGCGGATCGGTTTGATACTGAGTACGATACCAGGCGAGCAGTTCGATCACATCAATTCAAGTATATCCGCAACCTCCAGCCGGATCGAGGCTATTACCTGCCCGTGACCTATCGAGAACAGATGGCAACCATGCAAGAACTTCTCCGCTTGCGTGATGAAGATAAACTCAATTCATATCAATCTCAATGGTTTAGAGACTCAAAACCGCTGGAAGAGCTGTTTAATATAGAAACAGATCCTCATGAGTTGTTCAATGTGGCCGAAGATCCGACCTATGCAGAGCAGTTGGTCAAAATGCGTACTGAACTGGAAGCATGGATGAGTGATACAAACGACCCCGGCACAATGGATGAGATGGAGTTTGTATCTCTGCTATGGCCAAATCATGTTCAGCCTCAAACCTCTGCTGTATCCATTGAACTGGTGTCTGAAGCAAACGGAATGAGCATCTCAATGGATCGGCCATTCTCGTATCAAGTCTTCCATACATCAGGCAATAAAAATTTTCCAAGACTACATTTATCGAGCACGACTGAAGGCGCATCAATTGGATATCAGATTCTTCAACCCGGGGAAGTGGCGGGAAGTCACTGGCTGTTATATACCACCCCAGTTACACTTCCACCGAATTATACTCTACAGAGCGTAGCCCACAGAATTGGATACGCACAAAGTGCCATTGTCACGGCCACCAGCCAATAATCCATCTTCTGAAATGCGGCTACACAGAGATATAGATCCTAGCAGACTTTATAGCTTTACAGTGTGCCGCAAGATCAATCAATTGGATTTATATTGTCAGGTGATCAGCTAGTCAACCCGAATATATTTCCGATGCAACCAAAAATTATGTCTCAGAAAGATAGTGTGCTAACTTACCACAAGGACTCCTCGCATTGCTGCATAATGTCCAGGGTAGGTGCAGATGAAGAGATGCACACCAGGCTCTGAGGGAGCTGTGAAGGTTACCTGAACAGTCTCACCGGGTTGCGCCATTGGGGTTGCAGCCAGTATGGCTTCATCCTCCGGAAGATATCCTTTGGCCTCCCCGGCCATGATTGCCTGCATGCCAACGCGATTCGCATCCTCTTCACTATTGCTCGTGAGTATGACGACATTATGCACCATCGTAGGAAGAGTGGCAATGTTCTCCAGAATCAGAGTTACTTCCTGTCCGACTGAAACATTGATGGAATCAACTTCGAACTTCATCTGCTCTCCGGCAGGGCGAACAATAATTTCGGAACCTGTTAATTCCGTTGACGATTCCGCCACCTCAGAATAAGTAGTATCTCCACCACCACATGCTACAAATGTCAAGGCAACGAATAAACACAGAACTGAGAATAACAAAGATTTCATTATGATATTAGATAAGATTACAAATTGTATCAATTGCTTACCGTTTTCACGGCGATGCCAAATATACGACCTATATTCCGGTGCTTAGATAAAAACAGTGATTTTTTGTAAAATCTCTTTTTCTCTGTACTCACTGACAGGTATGCTCTGTTCAAAAATGCCAGGGTAAAACACTAGTATTTGAGAGTGACGTCTTGCGATCCTTTGTCTAGTCCGGATTATGAATTTCTCGAAAGCGGTCATAATCGATCCCCTCACTGCATCATAATTCAGGTTATCATGGTTTCATATTTGGCGAACTATTGCCGCAAGCGACTATTCTTCTGAAGACTACTTGATGCAAGGATCGATCAAGAAATTGTAACCTTTTGTCCTTACCATTGATTGTTGTCATGCAAAAGTATAAAGAGTCTCTTACAAAATCTCTTTTCCGGACAGGAAAGACCCTCACAGGTATCCTCAGAGCAATGTATATGTCCAATCTCGGGAATTTTGCAAGGGGCTCTTTATATCTCCCGTTATTACTTGTTGTGGCAAGTTGTTCCACTAAATCGATCACTGCCCCCCCTACTCCTCCAAATGTAGTAATCATGTTCGTAGATGATATGGGCTATGGAGATACAGGTGTGTATGGTCTGGAGGCCTATGCGACTCCGAATCTTGATCGTATGGCGAGTGAGGGGGTTTATTTTACAGATTTTTATGTAAGTCAGGCTGTCTGTTCTGCATCTCGAGCCTCACTCTTGACTGGAAACTACGCAAATCGTATCGGAATCCACGGCGCCCTGGGCCCTGGAAATACTCACGGGATTAACAAAAATGAAGTGACCCTCGGTGAATTATTCAAGGAAAAAGGCTATGCTACCGCGGTATACGGAAAATGGCATCTTGGACATCATCCGGATTTCCTTCCTCTGGAACATGGGTTTGATGATTTTTACGGGATTCCCTATTCAAATGACATGTGGCCTTTTCACCCCGAAAACCCTGATGCCTGGGGCGACTTGCCCACGATTGAAAGGGATTCAATTGTTGGGTATAATACGGATCAAACCCGATTCACCACAGATTTTACGCGACGCAGTACAGAATTCATTCAATCTCAGGTATCTGCCAATCGCCCTTTTTTCCTCTATATCGCTCACCCCATGCCACATGTGCCTCTGTTTGTCTCCAAAGAACGTAGCGGTTTAAGTGGTGCAGGCCTCTATGGAGATGTGATCCATGAAATTGACTGGTCCATAGGAGAAATTCTAAAGACCTTGCAAGAAACAGAGGTAGATGACAATACACTGGTTCTGTTCGCAAGTGACAATGGACCTTGGCTGAGCTACGGCAATCACGCTGGTAGCACAGGTGATCTACGTGAAGGAAAGGGAACCGCATGGGAGGGAGGAGTAAGAGTTCCGTTTATAGCTCGCTGGCCAAACGTAATCCCCGAAGGGATTACGGTAAATACGCCTGCAATGACCATTGATCTCTTTCCCACATTGGCTCATCTAATTAATGCACCGTTGCCTGAACACCCTATTGATGGCCGAAATATCTGGCCACTCATGACAGGAAAGAGTGACATTTCTCCTCAGAAAGCATACTTCTTCTGGTATAAAAGGAATGAATTGCATGCCGTTCGAAGCGGACGCTGGAAACTTTATTTTCCTCACAGTTATCGAACCATGAAAGGCCAGAGTCCGGGAGCTGATGGGATCCCCGGGAAATATATAAGCAGAGATACAAATCTGGAACTCTATGACCTTGTTGCAGATATTGGAGAATATCAGGATCTATCCAGCGCCTATCCGGAGATAGTTGATCAACTGAGCGCTCTGGCAGATAGTATGAGAGAAGTTCTGGGAGACCAGTTGCGCGGGATTGAGGGTTCCCAGATTCGCCAACCCGGACGAGTTGATTCAAGCTCATATACTCACCCTTAGTCGAACTTTTTGGTGTCAGCGCTTCCATCAGCCCGATAAGGCACTTCAACCTTAAATGATTTGAAATTGGAAAACTCTATATGTCAATGAAACGTAAACAGGCCTCCGATATTGGTGTGATCGGCCTGGCTGTCATGGGACAGAACCTGGTCTTGAACATAAATGATCGGGGATTTACTGTAACTGTGTACAATCGTACGATCTCCACGATGGAACGCTTCCTTGCCGGACCGGCTATGAACCGATCCATTCATGGATCCCATTCACTTCAAGAACTGGTTGCCTCACTCAAGCGGCCTCGACGAATCATGCTCATGGTCAAGGCAGGTGTGATCGTTGATCAGACGATTTCCAGTTTAATTCCCCTTTTAGAACCCGGTGATATTATTATTGATGGAGGAAATTCCTATTATCAGGATACGATCCGACGTACAAAAGAAGTAGAAGCAAAAGGATTATTATTCATTGGAACCGGCGTTTCTGGTGGCGAAGAAGGTGCTCGAACCGGACCGAGCATTATGCCGGGAGGCAGCATTGCAGCGTGGCCTCATGTTCGGCCAATCTTTCAAAGTATCGCCGCAAAAATCGGAGAAGCCCCCTGCTGTGAATGGCTCGGCCCAAACGGTGCCGGTCATTTTGTCAAAATGGTTCATAATGGAATTGAATATGGTGATATGCAAATTATCGCTGAATCCTACCATATCATGAAGAAACTATTAGGGTTTTCCAACCTGGAAATGCAACAGGTCTATGGAAAATGGAATAAGGGAAAGCTTGATTCATATCTGATTCAGATTACAAGTGATATTATGGGGCACCAGGAATCGGATGGGCAATTTACTCTGGACAGTATCCTTGATTGTGCAGGCCAAAAAGGCACAGGAAAGTGGACAGTAGCAAGCGCGCTGGATCAGGGAATTCCACTTACATTGATTGGAGAAGCCGTCTTCTCACGCTTCCTTTCCTCCCTGACTACCGAGCGTTCTCATGCCTCGGAAATACTTCCTGGACCTACCTTGGAATTCAATAAAAACCAGATCATCTCTTTGATGCGGGATCTGCATGATGCAGTATATGCAGCAAAAATCGTGTCCTACGCACAAGGCTATATGCTTCTTCGCGCAGCGGCTGAAGAATATAACTGGCCTCTGGATTATGGCAACATTGCTTTAATGTGGCGAGGCGGATGCATTATTCGTTCCGTATTCCTGGGGAAGATCAAGGATGCCTTTGACGTGAATCCGGATCTGGAGAATATCCTGTTGGCACCTTACTTTGTCCAAGCGCTGTCTGATGCTCAGAAAGCGTGGCGTCGAGTCGTTGCAACGGTGGCTGAATATGGCATTGCGGCCCCGGCCCTTAGCGGGGCACTCTCCTTTTATGACGGATATCGAAATGCTCAAAGCCCTGCGAATCTTATTCAAGCACAACGGGATTATTTTGGAGCTCATACCTACGAGCGGACGGATAAACCTCGGGGTACATTTTTTCATACGAACTGGACTGGCTCCGGAGGGGTTGTAACTGCTGGATCTTATGATGCCTGATACACTTTCCAATCGCGTGATCATTGATACCGATGCCGGGCCGGACGACCTTCTGGCACTTGGATATTTGCTTATCCACCCAACTATTGAGGTTGAAGCAATTACGGTGGCGTATGGTCTTGCCAATCCTGAGCGCGCTGCAACCAATATTGCCCGTATTATTGCGGCGTTTGCAAAAGGGCATATTCCGGTTTATGTCGGTCACAAGAAACCGTCTATCGGGAATGCTGCCTATCCCCGACGCTGGCGCACGCTTTCAAACGAGCTTCCGGGAGTCAGTCTTCCAAAAGCTTTCATTCCCCCCGAAGAGGAGCATGCAGTCTCTTTCCTGCAACGCAGACTATCCCGGGGATCTCGTCCAGTTCGGGTGCTGGCACTTGGTGCACTGACAAACCTGACAAATTTGACCCGATCTTCGGCTCCCGCACTGCAGGACTTGGTTATCATGGGTGGAGCAATCAACGTACCAGGAAATGTACAGGATTCGGACGAATTCGTCTCACCGACGACAAAAGCTGAATGGAATTTCTTTGTAGATCCGCTGGCAGCTTCAAAGGTATTCTCCTCTGACTTACCCATCACATTGATCCCCCTGGATGCGACAAACCATGTACCCGTGAAAACCCCATTCATTGATCAGTTTACCAAAATGGCTCGCTGTCCGATTGGGCGTATGACAGCTCAAGTACTAGAGTCCGTGCGCCCACATGCCGAAGAAGGTGTTTTCTATGCCTGGGATCCGCTGGCAGCCGTTTATCTGGTACACCCGGAGGTCGTAAAGCTGTCCAGATTCCCTGTGATTGTACAGGCTTCCGGTCCAGATGCAGGAACTTCTCGCAAATCCAATATCGGCTCCGAATTTTCTGTCGCAATGAGTGCAGATGGAAACCTGTTCTTGGAGTGTTATACCTCACCTTTTGAGGTAACCTCCCGAGCATACAGTTGAAATCCTATTCGCGAAATTTCAACATGATTTGAGGGCTAATGCCTCTTGCACATGCAACAAGGAAAGAAACCTTTCAATTCATGGAATCCTACCATGTGATTGTTCTTTCTTTCGCGACCTCAAAGAGTGATTCCGGCCACTATAGTTTCACCGGAAAAATTATCACCTGCGCCAGAAGATCACTGCCAGAAACGCAATAAAGGCGGTATAGAGCGTACCTCCTAAACAGACTGATAGGATGAGATACCCGGTGTCTGTCGCTTCCTGCAGCAATGCAAAAAGAACTAGTAAACCATTATGGGTTAACGAGACGAGCAGTGTCAATTCTACAACGCGATTGACTGACCTTTCGAAAACCTGACTATTGATGGCGTTCAGGAATCCGATCAGGAATCCAATCAGTGTTTTGATAAACATATTGATTCCCCATAACCCATAGATTGCATCCAATGCAAAACCGGACACAAATCCTGTCAGAGCTCCTTCGATCTGACCGTGACGTACGGCAGTCAACATGACATATAGCAATACAACATCCGGGGTGGCCCCCCACAGCCCTATCCGTCCAAAAAAAAGCCACTGGGACGTGACTACAACCACAATACCAATCAAGATGGGCAATGATTTTCGCATACTACCGGAAACTTAAATGAGCCAAAATGGTGCAAGTGGTCCAGATCCCGTCAATACATGGCTCGCCCCAGAAAATCCGCTAAATCCAAACACGGTAAGCGCCGCATTAAAAAGCGCTCTATGATCCTGTCGCCCCATAACTATGTGTTAATCTCTGTAGGTGTACTGGCAATCATCATAGGATATGCTGTTATGCGTCTGGAGAATGAGGTAGACGGGTTTCTCTCGCTTTATGTCGCTCCACTGTTGATCCTGGGAGGATACTTAGAAATCATTTTTGCAATTCTGTGGCGCGGCTCTATTGATACAGATAATAATTCTCGCTCCGCTGGCTGAAATCTGCAACATCTTCTTGCCATGACGCGATGATCTCCTCTGGCGTCACCGAGATTAACATTCCGGCTAGCCTGTCGGTACCAGAGAGTTTTCCAAGCCACTCCTTCCTGGTCAGGAATTCATCTGGATCCGATACTGCATGATAGTATGCATGTAGTATATGAATCCCCGTCTCTACGGGCTGATAGCTCTGACGATCGGTTATCCTGATACCCAGTCCACGGATGGCTTGACCATTTAATTTTGGAGCAGAGTCCATGCTGGTCAAGGGTTCTGGTGTAAATTCTGCGACCTCAAAATATACGCCCGGTAGCGATTTTTCGTTGAGTACTGCAGCAATTGCGTCTCCATCTACTCCAACAGCTCCCACCTGAAGAAAGGGATTCAGGGTTCCTCGACCTTCACTTCCTGAGGTAGCCTCAAAAAAACAAGTTCCAGGATAGACCAGTGCAGTTTCAAAGTTGGGGATGTTCGGGCTGGTCGGAACCCAAGAATGCCCCGTATCGGGCCATTGCATATCTCGGGCCCACCCTTCCATAGAAATGACCTGCAAATCCAAGGAGTCTAAGCCGGGAAGTAATGCCTCTCCTTTGATCATTTTTGCCAGTTCACCCACCGTTAAACCATGTGCAATGGGAATCGAAAACTGCCCTACAAATGATTGCTGATCCGGTTCCAATACAAAACCAGACACATAGGTTCCGGAGAGAGGGTTTGGCCGATCCAGGACGATAAACGGGATTCCAGCCTCGGCAGCCGACTGCATGGACAGTCCCATCGTAGAGATGAACGTGTAAAACCTGGATCCCACATCCTGAATATCAAATACTAAAAGATCCAAGCCCGAAAGCATTTCCATGGTTGGTCTCTTGTTTGCGCCATAGAGGCTATAAACCGGCGCACCGGTCAGTTGGTCAACCCCGTCTTTGACCGCCTCTCCATCCTCAACCGTGCCGCGCAGTCCATGCTCGGGTCCAAAGATAGCACCAAGTGTAACGTTCGGTGCAGCGTGTACCAAATTGATAAGATGCCCTCCTTCATGGAGTGCGGTGTGATTCACAATCAACCCCACCGTATTTCCTGCCAGTTGCTCAAAGTCTGATTCAACCAAGACTTCTATACCCGTTCGGACGGGCGTCTTTTGAGCAAAAACGAGGGTATCGTCCAATGAAAAGATCAGCAAACCGAGAATAAATGGGAACCAGTACTTCATTTGGCATCAAGAGGTATGCCTGACGCTCCAAAAAAGTATTCAATTTCTTTCCGGGCATTTTCAGGGGAATCCGAACCGTGGACTATATTCTCACCCTTGTTGTCTGCATAAAGCTTGCGAATCGTTCCCTCATCAGCATCCTCAGGATCGGTCGCTCCGATCAAAGTTCGAAAATCTTCCACGGCATCATTTTTCTCGAGGACGATTGGCACACAGGGCCCACTTGTCATAAAATCAACCAGATCGTTAAAAAACGGGCGTTCCCGATGAACATCGTAGAATCCCTCTGCATGTTCCCGTGTAAGTTGCATCATTTGTAATGCGCAGATCTTAAATCCTGCATCTTCTATCCTTCGCAGAACCTTTCCGATGAAGTTTTTACGTACACAATCAGGCTTTAGAATCGCAAGTGTGCGATGATATGTCATTGATTTGGATAGTTGAGTTAAACAATTATTGGATCTTGGTATCATACAGTAAAATCTACACCAAGAATGGGGAGTTACCAAATTCTTTCTGAATTATCCGGCTTGAAACTTGACAGGAAGCTTTTCTCACGGAAACCACCGGTATCGATATACTACCCATGCGGTTTTTACTGATGCTCATCCCTCAGGTTGTGGCAAGAATCTCATGCCACCTCTCTCTCGGAGCGGGGTTATCTCGAAAGATAAGGTTTTCAATGTCTTCGAGCGGAAAGACCCTAATCTCACCCGACATGACTGGTCGATTGTCATATCTAACTTACGGGAATCATTTCCGCCAGAGAAGCACAGCAAAGCCCATCTTTTCCAACACCAAAAGACCTATGAACACTTAATCTTCGCTTTAAGATTTGTGTTCTACCGGGTATGAGTTGAGTAATGCGCAAAACATCTGATTTTCCCAATAGTGTGGGCAGGTTTTCTATATCCTGCACTGGAATTGTCACTCCACTCATTTGTGTGCTCTGCAGTGCTGATTCAGCCATCGCTGTAACTTCCGCCTCCCCCAGAAATAACGCCGACGGATCAAGTGTAATGTTAAAAACATAGTCTTCGCGGGAGAAGAACATGAATTCCCGTGTACTGTATGCGACATGACTGACGATCACTTTCACACTGCCTCCCCTTAGTGGTAGGCTATAATAGCCGTACTGATTCGTAGTCGTTTCCACCTCTTGGGCGATCACATATAGCGTAGCCCCGACGATCAGTTCTCCAGTTTCCGAATCCGTGACGATTCCACTGACCGTAATCAAACTTTCCTGGGCCGTGGCACCAAATACGCAAAAACATACTGCAAGCAGATCTATTCCAGGTTTCTGCATCCCCCGGACTACCGACTGTTCGTGATCAAAAATTCGGCGTCACGGGCCTCACTTTCCTTGTACCCATAACGAATCGCTTTTGCGCGCAGTCGCGTGCTATTTTCTAATCTGAGAGGTGCAGAAAATAGCATCCAGCGCCCTTCTTCCCCCGCATCATCAACCGTGGTATAGGCAATTGAAGCCCCCTGTGTTCCACTGTACATAATTACATCAACAGGGCCATTAAAGATTCCTCCGCTTTGCGCATCATCCAACCCATCCGCTCTAATCGCAGTATGTGGGGTCGCCCGAGGGATCATGATAGGAGGGCTGGTTACAGGCTGTTCTCTATCTGGCCACATGGATTCAACCATGTCCAACTCAGACGTGAACCCCCAGTCCCGGCTCTCGGTAATCCAGTCATCGAGAGCCTTTTGCATGCGCTTCAGCTCGTCTTTGAAGGCAGGATCATAGGCAAGATTGATTACCTCATGAGGATCTGTGACTGTATCGTATAATTCATGAACGGGGCGCTTTGGACGCATCCATAACATCTGGGCCCCTGTCAGTTGGTTGTTTGCGTGTAACCGGAAGAGCTCCTGCATCGTGGGCATGACATTCGCATAAGCCATCCAAAGTGCATAGGGTTTTTCCGGACGATAATTGCGGATGTATTTGTATTGGATACCCCGAACCCCTCTCACCAAATCATATTGCTCATCAAAGCGATCTCTGGCTGCATAGATATAATCATGTGGTGGTTTACTTCCTTCAAACTTTCCGGACAGGGGTCTTCCTTGCATATGAGCAGGAGGCTCAACTCCTGCAATTGAAAGTACTGTGGGGGCGAGATCAAGGAAGCTCACCAGACTTCCATCGACAGCAGGTGTTTGACCAGGTGTATGAATGATGAGAGGAACATGTAGTCCTGAGTCATACAACCAACGTTTATGTCTTGGTAATCCATCCCCATGGTCACTCCAGAAGAAAATAATCGTATTATCCAAAAGCTCATCCTCGCGCAACTGATCAAGAATCACACCAGCCTGCGTATCCATGGCTGCAATATTATCATACTGCTGTGCAATATCTCGTCGTACCACTGGCGTATCCGGATAGTACGGTGGCACTGAAACTGTTGCCGGATCGGTAGACAGGGGAGAAGGCGGAGCATGTGCTGCTGAAGCCGGTAACCCCATGGCCTCAAATGCCCTGGCTGGATCCGGCCAGATCCGACTCTCATGCGTCGTGGTGAAATTAAAGACAGAAAAAAATGGCTGACTCTTATCGGGCCGATTTCTCCAGTGTGCCTCAGAGCTCGATTCATCCCATGCTGTGATCGGAGTCTCAAACTGATAATCCTCCTTCACATTATTGGTTGTGTAATATCCCGCTGCACGCAGATACTCCGTGAAGGTCTTGACATAATGGGGTGGGACTACGCTGTACGGGGTCGGTTCAGGCGCGAAGGGAGCGCCGGAGAGTGTCCGCATATGGTGAGCACCCAAACTAACCTGATGCATACCAGTAATGATGGCTGCACGGCTTGGCGAACACACACCTGCAGTAGTGAATGCATGTGTATAGCGTGTACCAATACTTGCAAGCGAATCCAAGTGTGGTGTTTGGGCAACGGGATCTCCATAGGATCCAAGACGTGGGCCCATATCTTCGGCGGAGATCCAGACGATATTCGGGGGCTCCGAAAGTATCTCGGGTGGTAACTCCGTCAATTCCGGCTCAATGCACGCACAGAACCAAAATACCGAGCACCAAATGATGGTTCGCTTCATGGCCCAGTTGAATCAGACTGTACAGGAGACAGACTTAAACCGGTATTGATATAAAGTTCAGGGGCAGCAGACTGGAGGCGTGCAATTCCCTCACCGGTGGTTCCAGTCTGCCAGAGATATAAAGATTTGAGAGCAGGAAGATCTTCAAGATGAACCAGACCGGAATCAGAGACTTCTGTTCCATACAGATTGAGGTATTCCAGATACTCCAAGTCACTCAGGTAAGCCAAACCTGCATCTGTGACAGAGGTCTTCTGTAAATGGAGGCGGGTTACATGTGGCAGATCCCCGACTGCCTCTAACAGGTTATCTCCTATCTGCGTTCGTCCAAGATCAAGCCATGCAATATTAGGTGAAAGACGGCGCAGAGCATCCTTTAACCGATCGTTATCTGTACAGGTCTGTGGATTCACGCAGCGTACCTGTAGATAGGGTTCATGCTCCGCCAATGGGATGACTGACAGTCCCAAGGTAGCCAGTGCGACCACATCCATGGAATCAGGCGGGGTCGTTTCCAAGGCAAAGATACCGGTTCGAATTTCGCCGAGTCCCATGTATTCAACAATGGTCTGAGTCGTTGGTGACCATTCTGCGTCCGGCAGGAGCTCATCAAAAGATGCACCGGAATCAATCCACCACCGTAATAGCTCGGCCTCGGCTATTGAAATCTGTGGGCTCTCTTCTGGAGGCATTCGATCCCCTGAGCTCGACGGCAACCAGATACGATAGATCAACTCACTCTCATGGGACCGGCCTGCGACAATGGATGGACCACTGTCGCCTCCCTCAGTAATAAATTCAGGCTCGTCCAAACGAAGGCCACCCCTTTGAACATTCGCATTATGACATGCAACACATCTAGATTCAAGAATCGGAGCAATCAGAGCTGCATAGACTGTAGCCTGAGATGGATTCTCGAGCTGCAATTTTCCGATGTCAGCTTTCTTGGGAAGTCCTGCAATTTGACGTAGCCCGTCAGGCAGATAACGGGTTAAATAATCTGGACCATGCGTGAGAACTCCTCCTAGGTGTCCAGTAAAAGTGATCGCCACAAGCATCACGCATAGCGCAATCCCATACATTCGCCGTTCCCAATGTTTGAGCCAACGTTCGGAGAGACCTGGCCAAGCCTTGTACAGATACGCTAACGAAGCACACAGTACGACCAACACCCCCATACGCTTATGCCACATCAATTCATTTGCAGCATATCCACCTCCCTGTGCCAGATACAGACCTGCCAAGACCGCCAAAATCGATGTCCATACCCCGATATACAGCAGTGCAAGAATTCCTGTATCGTAACGCCCCCTTAGCGAGGGAATCCGAGAAAGTAGCTCAAGCAGAACTGCAACGACCAAAATCCCAATTGGCAGATGAACCACCAAAGGATGAAAACGACCCAGAAACAAGCTAAAATCGCTGGGCCGTCCGTCGCCGGGCACCAGCAACAGCATGACTGTCACAAACGCTAAACCCCCACATAACCAAAATAAAGACCGTTTCATAGTGTGAATTTAGGGATTTAAATGAAATATGACAATTTTTAGGCTATTCCCCATGGGGATCCGATACCTTGTACATGCAATCCTATCATTGAGCAATCACTGAAATGCTTCTTTGAAGAGGTTCTCGCAAAACCTCTGTTTTCAAACAGAAAAGCTCCCTCAGATGGTTTCAGAGCAATGCATATGCTCAATTTCGAGGGGTTTGCAAAGGTTCTGAATTTAGCACTTTTGCCCTCATCAGCTGAAAAAAAATCTCTACCACTTACGACTCGTTTTGCCAATAATTCCTCAAAGAGGAACAGGACTTACTGTAACCATAAATTTTATGCACCTTGAAGGATAGTTTTCGATCTTCTGATTACATGAATTGCGGATTCAATCTGAACATAGATCCTACCTGAGAATATATTCTTTCGGTTCCAGAATTACTCAATCCCACAACTTTACCTCCGCGTTATTATTCCAAAGCAAATTCCTCGCGTGAATCAATGAGTGACAAAGACGAGCGACATTTAGGTCGTTTCGGAGCAACCACACTTGGTGTGGGGGCAATTGTTGGGGGTGGAATTCTTGCACTTGCTGGCGTTGCCTTCGCCACCGCTGGCCCGGCTGCTATCATTGCCTTTGCTCTCAACGGTGGCATTGCATTTCTTACAGCTGTGAGTTTCGCGCGACTGGCCTCGCGCTACCCTGAATCCGGTGGTACATACGCCTATGCGAAGCGAGTCGTCTCGATCGAGGTAGCATTTATTGTGGGATGGGTTGTCTGGTTCGCCTCGATCGTAGCCGGCGTTCTCTATGCGCTCGGATTTGCTGTTTTCGCCGTTGAAGGTGCAATTCGATTGTTTCCAGCTTTCACGGGACAGTGGAGCTGGATCGGGGATGGGCGCGGAGAGATCCTGCTGGCACTCGCCGCGATCGGAGCTTATTCCTGGATTCTAGTGGGACGCTCAGCAGGAGGCGGCATTGCGGCCACCGTTGGCAAGGTGATCGTCTTTGTACTGCTCATTATTGGAGGAATCTGGGCGTGGCTAAATGGAAATCCATCTGAAACGGTCGGGCGCTTACACCCGTTTGCACCCGGTGGCGCGCTGGGAATTGTACAGGCAATGGGCTATACCTTCATCGCTCTCCAGGGATTCGATCTGATCGCAGCTGTTGGAGGTGAAGTAAAAGATCCGAAACGGACGTTGCCATTTGCAATGTACACAGCTCTCGGCATCACGCTTGTGATCTATCTACCCCTTCTATTTGTCATTGCGACGGTGGGAGCTCCATCTGGCGGAGTCTTTGCTGAGGCGCAGGCAAACCCTGAGGGACTCGTTGCCGGGGCCGTAGACCGCTATCTAGGAACTCCGGGTTATTGGCTCGTGATCGGGGCCGGTATTCTGTCAATGCTCTCCGCCCTGCATGCCAATTTATACGGTGCTTCCCGTGTAGTCTTTTCCATGGCCCGCGACCGCACACTCCCTCGTCAACTTGGGCAAGTACGCGGACAATCAGGAGCGCCAGCTATAGCGGTGATCTCTACCGGAGTAATGATGATCATTATTGTGCTTGCAGTGGATAATGTGGCGGCAGCAGGAGCAGCTGCCAGTCTGATATTTCTCATTTCATTTGCTATGGTACACTGTACCACGACTCTTACTCTGCGGCGCTCTGGGGAAAATCAGCTTCCGCTTCTACCCATTTTAGGAGCACTGTTTTGCCTGGGATTAGCGATCTTTCAGGCGGTCGTTGTTCCTGAGGCAGGCCGTGTCGTAGCCCTATGGTTGGGCGTCGGCGTGGTTTTGTACCTGATGGCTCTTGCACCTGGTGCCAGAGTAGCCGATGCAAGCGCTGAAGCCAGCGATCCGGAATTGGCTCGATCGAGGGGGCGAAATCCTCTTGTTCTTGCCCCCATCGCGAATCCTGCAAGTGCAGCAAGCTTGTCGAATGTCGCCTCTACGGTGCGGACTCCGAATGCAGGAAAAGTGGTTCTTCTTTCAGTGCTACGCCCAAATTCAATTTCCGGTGATGCAATCATCCGTGATGCAAAGGATATTTTGGCCGAGTCTGTCGGTCAGCACCTTGATGGCACTGCGAACCTAGAAACACTGTTTACCGTAGCATCTGATGTGTGGGAAGAAATTGCACGCGTCGCAAATGAGCACAGCTGTGAAACCGTGCTTGTCGGCCTACCTCGTATTCAGGAACCCGGGGTGGAAGCCCGACTGGAAGGATTGATCTCCGCTATTCATGCAGATGTAGTCATTGTGCGTGCTCCACCGCGATGGCATATTTCCGAAGTATCACGTATTCTAGTGCCTGTCCGGGGCCAGCGTGTACATAGCCCCCTGCGTGCACGTTTATTGGCCAGCTTGTCTCGTACAACCCCTCCCGACGTGACGTATGTACAGACATTGCCCTCAGATACAAGAGCGGATGCCCAACGACGACATCAGCAAGTAATCCAGCGTCTTGCCAGAGACGAGGCCGCAGGGCCATATCAAGTGGAAATTGATTTGGTTGACGATCCTGTCGCTCGCATTGTGGACAGAGCTTCAACGAGCGAACTTATTGTGATGGGGATGGAAAGTCGCCTCCGACACAAGCCTTCTATCGGCCCATTCGCTCTAGAGATCGCAAGAAGAACAACAGTGCCCCTGATTCTTCTGGGGTGCCGCCACTACGCCGCCTCTCTGGCAACACGAGGATTTGCACAAGCCGTCTCCGTAATTCAGAAGCCCCTTGGTTAAATCCAAACTTTTGACCTCAGTAGGGAAGCATCATATTTCGCCGAGAGAGCTTTTTATAGGCGCCTTTCAACTGCAGATCTTTGTTTTCTTGATTTACAAATCTTATCGGCCCAGAGAAAAAACTCAAAATCGGTGATCTACTTGGGGCTATTCATAGACAATATACTTTCCAGCTGCACCGCTTATGCTACTCCCCAAAGAGGTCACTGTAAAATTTGCTAGCGACAAGAGCCACCAGATTCAAATCTCTATCGAAAAAGGCGGTATATCCGATGCAAGATTGTTCATCCTTACATCAGGGATTCAACTTGCTGACCTTCGGAACCATAGATCTTATACCCTGTCTAATCGACTCTAAAAGGTTTGCCATTTGCATTATGCCGAAGTCTCAGATTCCCCCTGCTGCTTCAACCAAGTCAACGCATGACCGCGGCCCCACTCCATATTTTCATGGACGAGGACGAATTCTCCGAGATTTTACCAAACAATTAAAGCTTGCAGCGGAGGAGAAGGATGGAACAGTTTTCCTGATCCAAGGCGCACCAGGTTCGGGAAAAACTGCCCTGCTTCATGAATGTGAGAAGCTGGCACTGGCGAATGGATGGGAAACCACCAAAAAGAAAATATATCCACAGGCTCTTTGGACCCCGAGTGAATTACGCAAATCTCTCGGGCAGAACATCAGGGCTAAATTTTCGGGGACCGGAGGGGTTATGATTCAGGTGGCTCCAATAGGAGTCAAAGCGGAATGGGCACAAAAGACAACTTTAAGCATACTGGGTAGTGGAAAGAAACCGTTGCTCCTACAGTTGGATGAAGCTCAAACAATAGGAACGACCAACGCACCCCACACCCCCGAACTGAAGAGCGTTGCGACCAACGTGCTTCAAGCCATTCATAATGGTGAGTTAGGTAGACCTGTTGTGCTAATCGCAGCTGGATTAGGGACGACATCGGACGCTTTTGGGGCCTTGGGAATCTCAAGATTCGCAGAGAGCTGTTTTGTGGAATTAGGAGCCTTAAGCAGGGAATCCGAGCGAGCGGTGATTTACGACTGGCTCACGAAAGAAGGAGGTGCTCAGGGAAATCCGGCTGCATGGATCGATGCGATTGTACAGGAAACGCATCAATGGCCCCGGCATGTCCACTCTTATGCAAAACATGCCGCAGAGCACTTGAAAGAAAATGGCGGAATCATGACGACGCAGGGACTGAATGCCGTCATAGAATCAGGCCAAGAGGGGCGCAAACAATACTATAAACAACGTGTAAGTAAGTTTTACGGTGATCAGCTACAGCGCCTCATGAGCTCTATTTCTAACAACCCGCTGGGGGAGCCTATCTCCCGCCTTGCTATAATATCTTCACTGGCACAAACATATGACGACGATAAAGCTGAGGACCTACTTAAAGACTTTATTGAAAAAGGAATCCTGGAGAAAAGTGGAAAAGGCCTATCCATCCCCATTCCCTCCATGCACGCATGGTTAAAAGAGGAATATGGTGCGTCAAGTTAACTGGCAAAATGGAATGCGGATATGGATCCCGCAATATGAAGTGAACCGATATATATTTCCGCGAGCTTTGCGATTGATCCGCGGGGGAGCGGTATAAATTTTTTCTATCAAAAACTACTCCGCTTGATATTCAAATCAGTGGATTAAATTTTCAGCTCATGACTACTCTTTGTTGAGGTTAAGTGAATACCGAAACAAATCCGCTGCTGTCTACAAATCTCCATCGTCTTGATCATTTAGCAATTTCTCAAATGCCTCTTTAAATTTGGCATAACTCTGCTCCTTGTTACATAAATCATACCTACGGTTCCGCCCAAAATGAATACCTCCGGCTCGGATATAAAAAATACGCAATCAGGCCAACACCTTGTGCACAACGTGACCATGTACATCTGTTAAGCGAAAATCTCTGCCCTGAAAAGGATAGGTTAGTCGCTCATGATCAAACCCAAGCAAGTGCAGAATCGTAGCCTGAAGGTCATGAACATGTACGCGGCCACTCACCGCACTATATCCAATCTCATCGGTTTCACCATGAGTAATCCCCCCCTGGATACCACCACCGGCCATCCACATTGTATAGACATCACTGTGATGATCTCTTCCCACATAGGGGTTATCTGAGCCTGATCGGTTCTCCAACATCGGAGTTCGCCCAAACTCCCCGCCCCAAATCACTAAGGTTTCTTCCAGAAGACCCCTTTGATCAATATCCGTCAGAAGTGCCGTTACCGGACGATCCGTTTCTCTACATCGATGCAGAAATCCTCCATCCAGAGACTCGCTCTCTCCCGCCCCATGTGAGTCCCAACCCCAGTGAAACAACTGAACAAAACGGACCCCACGCTCTACAAGTCGCCGTGCGAGAAGGCAATTATTACTGAATGCTGTTTCACCAGGTTCTGTCCCATACAACTCGTGAATATAGCTTGGTTCACGACTGATATCCATTGCTTCCGGGACAGATGTCTGCATTCGGAATGCCATTTCGTATTGTGAGATCCGTGTCAAGATTTCTGGATCCCCAACCTCCTCATGTTGCTGCTGATTGATGGAATTGATTGCATCAATCGTCTTGCGCCTAAGACTGCGCGGAACCCCATCCGGATCTCCCAAAAATAGAACTGGATCTCCTTTCGTTCTGCATTGAACTCCCTGATACACGGTCGGAAGGAAGCCACTTCCATATACGCTGGCCCCGGCATCTGGCGCGACTCCACCGGAAAGCAAAACGACAAAAGCAGGAAGGTTTTCATTTTCACTGCCAAGCCCATAGGTTACCCATGAACCCATACTGGGGCGGCCAAGTCGTGGACTTCCGGAGTGAACCAAAAGCTGCGCCGGAGCATGGTTGAATTCATCCGTATGCATCGCTTTAAGAAATGCGATCTTGTCGACTACTCGCCCAAGGTGCGGCAAATGATTTGAAATCCATGCCCCGGACTCTCCATGCTGCTGAAACGAGGCTTGCGGGCCCAGCATCTTCGGGATCCCGCGAATAAATGCAAATCTCTTCCCTTCCAGAAGAGATTCCGGGCAATCCTGTCCATCCAGTCGAGCCAAATCCGGCTTGTAGTCAAACAGCTCAAGCTGAGAGGGGCCTCCAGCCATGTGCAAAAAAATCACCCGTTTTGCCTTCGGTGCGAAATGTGGCCCGGGAGCAGATGGTGCAACCGCAGAGGCGGTCCCGAGCGATGCAAACGCCATTGCCCCGAGGCCTGCACCTGCAGATTTCAGAAAATGACGGCGTGTAATATGCCCCAAATAGGTATGACGGGCTTCGTTGATAAGGCTCATTCGATCTAGTTTACTTCAGTGAACAGCGTTGCACCGACCATGGCTACTCTTTCATTAGGAATTGATCCAGATTGAGAATTGCGTTAGCGACAATAGTTAGGGCTGCCAAGTCAATAGATCCCGACTCACCGGTCAAGCTTGCGGAATCCTCATGATTCTCGGTATAATGGGCAAATGCATCCGTATACAAGGTACTCAATACGTCCATATCTTCGGGGGCAGGAGATGTCCCCATGGCATAGGTATAACCTGCTGCAATTGAATCCTCCGCACGAAGCATGCGCTTCGCCAATGCCTGAGCTGCCTCAACAAACACAGGATCATTTAGCGTTACCAATGCCTGCAAAGGTGTATTAGTTCGAATTCTCCTTGACATGCATACTTCTCGACTTGGACTGTCAAAGGTTGCCATGGAAGGATACGGGACAGTTCGCCTCCAATAGGTATACACCGCACGTCTGTATCGATTATCTCCTTCACTGGTCTGCCACTGTCGGCTATCGTAGGGGTTCTTCCAAAGCCCTTCCGGCTGGGGAGGCATAACACTTGGCCCGTACATCTTTGAACTCAGCAGGCCACTCACCTGAAGTGCCTGATCCCGAACCTTTTCGGCGTTGAGCCGAAAACGAGGCCCTCGAGCCAAGTTTCGATTGTGTGGATCCATTCGGATGGCTTCTTCCGTTACATGTGATGACTGGCGATACGTAGCTGAAAGGACAACAGAACGCAAAAACGACTTCATACTCCAGTCATGATCTTCCATGAAACTGACGGCCAAATAATCCAAAAGATCTGCATTTGAGCGCTCCAGTCCTTGTGTTCCAAAATCTTCCAAAGATTCCACTATGCCGGTTCCAAAAATCTGCTCCCAAAACCGGTTTGCAGTAACCCGTGCCGTCAGCGGGTTCTCATCACTGACTAGCCACTGTGCCATCCCCAGACGATTTCGTGGTGCACCTTCAGGCATGGCAGGTAACACATCCGGGGTGTCAGGAGCCACGCGATCTCCTTTCAGAAGGAAACTGCCCCGCTCCAGTACATGAGTCCGACGCTGGAATGGCAACTCCTGCATGATCGGCGTATGAATTGGATTCAAAGCATGCATGGCACGTTCCTTTTCTCTTTTCTCAGATCGCAGACGCGTGATCACAGGATCATCACTCAAATTGGCATATACATGATCGAGCGTCCAGATCTGTGCATCTCCGCGATCTTTTTCCGGCGTAGCCACAACTCGTTTGACTTCGTTCTGCTTCATCAACGGTACGCGTCCAATCACTTCCGGCTGATTGAGTGTCGTTTCCCAGGTGCGACGCAGAGCTACCAGCGAATCTGAGCGAATCTGAGCAAGAATTGCATCTTCCAATTTCGTAATCTCACTCATCAATACGGATCCCTCTGTAGATTTCTCCTCCTCAAAGAAGGGAAGTGTGGGATATTCGCTGTCCAGATCACGATCTGCAGTGCTGTTGAAAAAAGCAAAAAATTCGAAGTACTCCCGATGCGTGAACGGATCGTAAGGATGCCCATGGCACTGAACACAGGAAAAGGTAGTCCCCTGCCAAACCTCCCAGGTCGTATTGACGCGATCAACGACAGCCGCAACACGAAATTCTTCATCGTCCGTACCGCCTTCTGTGTTCGTCATGGTATTGCGATGGAAGGCTGTCGCAATGAGTTGACTCTCGGTTGCACCCGGAAGCAGGTCCCCTGCCAATTGCTCAATTGTAAACTGATCGAATGGCATGTCCTCGTTAAATGCCCGAATTACCCAATCTCGATAGCGCCAAATGGTTCGGCCGAGATCTTTTTCATATCCCTGAGAATCGGCATATCGTGCAAGATCCAGCCACATAGATGCCCAACGCTCTCCATAAGTCGGAAGGCTGAGGAGCAAATCTACATAGTCTTCATACGATAGGTCCTCTGCGATACAGATTTGATTTACGTCTGCAGGTGAAGGAGGCAGGCCAGTCAGATCCAGAGAAACTCTTCGAATAAGTACGGGGCAGTCAGCTTCGGACTGTGGAGACCAATCCATCTCATCCAACCTCGCAAGAACAAAATAATCCAGAGAATCACGAATCCAATCAGGATTGGAGACCTTCGGCAATGGAGGACGCTCGGGAGTTACGTAAGCCCAGTGATCCTCCCAGGGAGCTCCCTGCTCAATCCAGCTGCGAAAGGTCTGGATTTCTTCCGGGGTAAGAGCCGAATCATCCTTCGGCATACGAAGGTCTGGATCAGTATGGGCAATGCGCCTCAAGAGCTCACTTTCCGCGGGCTCAAACGGCACAATGGCCTTCTCACCGGACTCAGCGGTCATCAGAGCCTCATGCCGAAAAAGTAAACTCAAATCCCCCTGCCGCCGAATTCCTCCATGACAGTTGACACACCGATCGTTCAGAACCGGACGAATCTGTTCGTTGAAACTGATTTCCGGGGCACGCTTGCAACCTCCCAATAAAATTCCAGCTGTGGCCAATACAGTGAACCCAATCCAGTAGCGACTCATGCGATGAGCGGTTTAATGAGCGTTCCATGTACATCCGTGAGGCGAAACCGACGCCCCTGAAACTTGAAGGTAAGCCTCTCGTGATCAATTCCAAGAAGATGCAACAAGGTTGCCTGTAGATCATGTACATGAACAGGATTCCGAACGATATTATATCCTAGTTCATCGGTCTCACCGTAGCTGAGCCCTGGGCGTACTCCTCCACCAGCCATCCACAATGGGAAGCATCGTGGATGATGATCTCGGCCATAATCCGTATCTGTCAGGCGTCCCTGGCAATAGTTGGTGCGTCCAAATTCTCCGCCCCAGATCACCAATGTATCTTCCAGCATCCCCCGCTGTTTCAGGTCCTGCACCAGAGCGGCCGATGGCTGATCCGTTTCCCTTGACTGGACTTGAATTCCGGACGGCAGTCCTCCATGGTGATCCCACCCTTGATGAAAGAGCTGGATAAAGCGAACTCCCCGTTCAGCCAATCGCCTGGCCAGCAGGCAATTTGCTGCAAACGTGCCTGGATCTCGCGCATCCTCCCCGTAAAGATCAAAGATATATTCCGGTTCATCGGACAGATCCATCACTTCCGGCACAGAAGTCTGCATTCTGTAGGCCATTTCGTACTGCGCAATCCGGGATTCAATGTCTTCCCAACCGGGTTGACCCGCTTTGAGTGTATGCAATTCCCGAAGGCGATCAAGCTGCATCCGCCGCTGGGCAGATGATATCCCATCCGGATCTCTTAAATACAGCACTGGATCTCGCCCACTCCGGAATTGTACCCCTTGGTGCTGAGATGCCAAAAATCCATTCCCCCAAAGCCTTGCATACAATGGCTGTCCTGACTTGTCCTTGGTAATCAGAACGCAGAATGCAGGAAGGTCCTCATTTTCGGTCCCGAGTCCATAGCTCAGCCAGGATCCAAAGGATGGACGACCTGCGATCTGCGATCCTGTAAGAAAAAAGGTGATGGCAGGATCATGATTAATAGCTTCGGTATGCATGGATTTGACAATGCACAGTTCATCAGCAATTTTTGCCGTATAGGGCATCAATTCACTGATCCAGGCACCACTTTCTCCATGCTGGGCAAAAGAAAAATGCGACCGGGCCAGAGGCAGAGAATTCTGAAATCCTGTCATGCCCGTCAATCGCTGACCCTTCCGAACCGATTCAGGCAATTCCTCCCCGTGCATCTCATTGACCTTGGGTTTGTAGTCAAACAACTCAAACTGCGAAGGTCCCCCGCTCTGGAATAGATAAATAATACGCTTTGCCTTGGGGATCATCTTCTGGTCCGCTGCCATGGCCGGATTGACCAGAGAAGATAGTGCCAGTCCCCCGAGCCCCATGCCAAGTTGTGCAAGAAACTCCCTGCGAGTCTTCAAAGGGCTATAATTGCAACAGTCATGCATCAATACTTGTGGACGGATTCATCAAAAGATAGCAGTGCATTTGCAACCATCGTATGCGCGGCCCAGTGTACAGGATCAAGCTCTGTTTGCCGGGAAGATTCTCCAACATCCAATAATTTTTCTGCCGCTTGCGGGTTCTCACGAAAAATCTCTAGTTGCTCTTTGTACAGCGCTGTGATCGTAACCGATTCGAGTGAGCTTGGACTGCGTCCAGTCAACAGTCGGAATCCGAATTCAATCTGCTGTTCGAGTGCATCCTTTTCCAGCATGCGGGCGGCAAGATGCCGAGATGCTTCCAAATATTGAGGGTCATTCAGCAGAACCAGAGCCTGCATGGGAGTCGTGGTACGTTGACGACGTAAAATACACTGCGCACGAGTCGGCATATCGAAGGTGATCAGTGAAGGCGGGGGTGAGGTACGTTTGAAGAATGTATAAAGCGTCCGGCGATAGAGATCAATACCCGATCCCTGCTCGTAACGAACCCCGGATTTTTCTTCCCATAGACCTTCCGGTTGATAGGGCTTGACCGGAGGGCCGCCAACGGTCAAATCCAGCAACCCACTGACAGCAAGTGCCTGATCTCGAATCATCTCTGCACTCAGGCGAAGCCGCGGCCCGCGGGCCATCAAGGTATTCTCCGGATCAAGAGCCAAAAGTTCAGAGGTTGTCTCAGATTGTTGCCTATAGGTGGCGCTAGTAACGATCAGACGCTGCATGGCTTTAATATCCCATCCCGACTCCATAAAGGCTACCGCTAAATGATCAAATAATTGCGGGAATGATGGTAAGGCTCCCTGCCGCCCAAAATCTTCCGGTGTAGACACGAACCCGGCTCCAAAATAATTCTGCCAATAGCGGTTCACAGCGACGCGTGCGGTAAGAGGATGTTCAGCGCTAAAAAGCCATTCTGCCAACCCCAGCCGATTTTGAGGCAGATCCATCGGGAATGGAAGAATAGCTTCCGGGGTATGCAGCTCGACGGGTTCACCTTTTTCATCATACTGTCCACGGTTGAGAATATAGGCTTGACGGGGCATCTTCATCTCTTCCATGACCATGATTTCAGAGATATCTTCAACGAGTTCATTCTCCTCTTCACGCAGGCTTTGAAGAATTGCAGAGGCTCGTTGCCAGGGAATGACCTCATGCTCGAGATACCACTCAAAAAGATCTTCTTGATCCGGGGGTACATCCCGAGCGCCCGCCAGACGAGCAACTTCAAATCCATACAACCGCTGGTCATATAGTCTCATTTCATCCAGGACGCCACCACGCAATCCGCTGTCCCTGAACCGGTAGGCAACCTGCAACGGCACTTTCAGTGCCTCGTACGTGATCCGCCGAGTCAATCCATCGCGAACGATCTCGGTCTCAACAGGAAGTCCATTGATATAAAGACGCAGGCCAGAAGCTCGACTAGATCCATCATAACTCATCGCCACGTGCGTCCACTCTCCAAGTGAAATCGTATCCTTGGTGATGATTCGAAGAGAGTTTTCAGGCCACATATGTGCCAGCTGCGCAATCAGATATCCCTCCTGAAGACCAAACTCCCATCCTCGACTACCGGCATCCAAGGCAGCCTGAGTCCGATGGATGATGATTCCTGTCTCCTCACCAGGATTAATCCATACACTGACAGTAAACGGATCTGTTCGGCGGAATTCCCCCATGTTCTCAAAAGAGAAACCACTTTCACCATCGAAAACTATTGCATTCCCAGCCTGCCCTGGAACCAAATTCGGAGTAAATACGGCGTTTCCTCTGATTCCCTCTTCACATTGGAGCCGATCCCCATTCAAAGACTCAAAGCTGCATGCAAGAATCGGTTTCGGATTCGTATCAGGGGGGGATGAGTAATCTCCGAATGCAAAATTTTCTTTGGACACCTCTGCCAAATCAGTCAGTACACGCTCGGCAGCATTGATTTCCTGAGCCAATCGCTCCAATTCTGCCTGCTGCTGCGGAAGAGGTAAATCCAGTGCAGGAACCGGCACTGCATTCGTAAAATGAGATGTCTGACCGGACTCATCAATATTATTGAAGAAGCTGAACAGACCAAAATAATTGCGCTGGCTGATCGGATCATACTTATGATCATGGCACCGCGCGCACTCCAGCGTCAATCCCATAAATGCCGCTCCAAACGTATTGACGCGGTCTGCTACATATTCGGTTCTGAATTCTTCCTCAATACTGCCTCCCTCATTGGTTTGCCTGTGATTGCGATTGAATGCGGTCGCCAGCCGCTGCTCTAGCGTGGCATCTGGCAATAGATCACCCGCAAGTTGCCATGTCCCAAATTGATCAAATGGGAGATTGCGATTGTAGGCATCAACAACCCAATCCCGCCACGGCCATACATGCCGATGTCCATCATTCTGATATCCGTGTGTATCCGCATACCTGGAAATGTCCAGCCAGGAAGATGCCATATGTTCTCCATAGGCCGGTGAATTCAGCAATCGGTCAACGACCTTTTCATACGCATGTATGGAGGTATCTGCAAGAAAACTATCCAGTTCCCCCACTGTCGGAGGGAGCCCGGTTAAATCGAATGTGACTCGCCGAAGGATGGTGTTACGGTCTGCCGCCGCAGAGGGCATCAATCCTTCGCGCTCCAGGCGTGACAGAATAAAGTAGTCGATCTCGTTCACGGGCCAGTCCGATTGCTCGACTGAGGGAAATGGGGAAGCTACAGGTGGAAGGAAGCTCCAGTGAGGCTTCCATTCGGCCCCCTGATCAATCCAACGAGCAATCAACGCAATTTCATTCTCACTCAGTGTCAGATTTGATTCAGGTGGCGGCATTCTCTGTTCGGGAGCTTCGGAACGAATACGTGCATACAGGAGGCTTTTTCGTGCGCTTCCAGGAACGATTGCATACCCACCAGATGAGAGTTTTGTCTCTTTGGCACCATTTTCTTCATCCAGACGCAGATCCGCCTGCCTCGCATTAGCATCAGGGCCATGGCAGGTGTAGCAACGGTCTGAGAAAATGGGGCGAATATGAAAATTGTAATCTACAACTTCAGGCAACGCCCCCTGATCAGAACGAAGTGCATTCCCGCAACCCGCGATCATCAGTAGCAGAGCACTAATCAGGATGCATATAAAATTATGCAAGTAGTTCTTTGACCACATGGCCATGTACATCTGTTAGCCTGAATCGGCGCCCTTGATGCCGAAATGTGAGGCGCTCATGTTCAATCCCCAGAAGGTGGAGAACCGTCGCCTGAAAATCGTGCACATGGACGGGATTTTCGGTGATATTGTAGCCGAGTTCATCCGTGGCTCCGTAGGTAATTCCAGGCTTGATCCCTCCACCTGCCATCCAGATGGTAAAACATCTCGGATGATGGTCACGTCCATAGTTTGTTTCCGTAAGTGCGCCTTGTGAATAATTTGTACGTCCAAATTCACCTCCCCAGATCACCAATGTATCATCAAGCAACCCACGTTGCTTGAGATCTGTCACCAGAGCTGCGGAGGCCTGATCGGTATCCTTGCACTGGAGGGCAATATCCTGGGGGAGATTTCCATGCTGATCCCATCCCATATGGTAGAGCTGGATGAATCGTACATCACGTTCGGCCAGGCGGCGAGCTAGAAGACAGTTGGCAGCATACGTCCCCGGAGTACGGGCGGCCTCTCCATAAAGTTCAAATGTAGATTCTGATTCATCAGACAAATCTGTTACTTCCGGCACTGATGTTTGCATTCGATAAGCCATTTCATACTGAGCAATCCGTGACTGAATTGCAGGATCACCGCTGGTACGATAATGTATTTCGTTCAAGTGGGCCAGATGCCTGAGCATACTGCGCCGATCACCGGGATCCAATCCCGGCGGGTTATTGAGATATAGTACGGGCTCTCCACCAGCCCGAAATTTCACCCCCTGATGCAAGGCAGCCAAAAACCCGTTCCCCCAGAGGCGTGAATAGATTGGCTGCGGACGCTGGAGTCCTCGAGAAAGCAGAACGCAAAACGTTGGAAGATCTTCGTTGGCACTGCCAAGTCCATAACTCAGCCAGGCACCCATACTTGGACGACCGGGCAACTGCGATCCCGTCTGAAAAAATGTGATGGCTGGATCATGATTGATTGCCTCGGTATACATGGATCGAACGATACACAGATCATCCGCAATTTTGGATGTATATGGTAGTAGCTCACTGATCCATGCTCTGCTACTGCCATGTTGGGCAAACGGATAGATCGTAGGAGCCAGAGGCAAGGAGTTTTGATATGCAGTCATCCCGGTCAGGCGCTGTCCCATTCGGATTGACTCTGGAAGATCCTGCCCCCGACGCAGTCGGAGCGCCGGCTTGTAATCAAAGAGTTCCAGTTGAGAAGGGCCGCCGCTCTGAAACAGATAGATGACCCGACGTGCCTTGGGCGCTAGATGCGGAGAGCTCAAGATGCCCTTCAGCGCCGCCCCTGCTGCCGACTCATCTGATCCTGATGTACACCCGATCATGGACGCAAGAGCGGCACCCCCGATACCAAGACTGAGTTTTGAAAAAAAATGCCGCCGATTCATCTGACAGCCGATCTCATACAATGGATCTCTCATCGGTATTGAGCCTCATCCAGATTGATAATTGTACTGGTAACAACCGTCATCGCAGCGAGTTGCACAGGATCGACATCCGACCATATTGGGCTGACTCCGACGGAGATCAGAGCATGTGCACCGACTGGATCCCCCTGAAATGCCACCATCTGCTCCGCATAAAGATCCATTAATGCATTCAATTCCGTCGCTTCAGGTAACCTGGAAGTAAGCCGGCGGAACGCCTCCTCAATCTGCTCCCGTTCATCACCTGTTCTGCCTACCTGAATCTGGAAAGCCAAAGCACGGGCAGCCTCCACATATTGTGGATCATTCAGGAGGACAAGGGACTGGAGCGGTGTAGCCGTTGATTGACGCTCAACTGTACAGACGGATCGATCAGGGGCATCAAAGGTGAGCATGGACGGGGGAGGAATCGTTCGTTTCCAGTATGTATAAAGGCTACGCCGATGAACATCCGGACCTGGACGATAGCGATTTTCACCAATCTGATTGGCGAGTGCTTTCCAGAGCCCCGCAGGCTGGTACGGGCGTACGGGTTCACCGCCCACCAATGGGTTCAACAACCCGCTCACCGACAGGGCATTGTCTCGCATCATTTCCGCAGAAAGACGTTTCCGCGGCGCACGGGCCAAGAGCAAATTGTCTGGATCATGGAGCTGGTGTATTTGGGTACGGTGGCTACTTTGGCGATAAGTCGCAGACATGACGATCTGCTTGATGAGAGCCTTCATATCATATCCAGATTCCATAAACGTTACCGCCAGATAATCCAGCAGTTCTGGGTGGGAAGGTAAAGCGCCCTGATTCCCAAAGTCTTCCGGGGTCTGCACAAGCCCTTCTCCAAAGAGCAGTTGCCAGAAACGATTTACCGCAACACGTGCCGTAAGAGGATTCTTTTCGTGGGTGATCCATTTCGCCAACCCTAAACGATTTCGTGGAAAATCCTCTGGAAAAGAAAGAACTGCTGCGGGAGTGGATGGTCCAACCGAATCCATTGGTGCATCATAAGCTCCTCGATCCAATATATATGTCATTCGTGGAGTAGCCATCTCCTCCATAATCATTACATCTGGAATTCGTTTGAGGCTACGCCGCAGGCTATCCAATGCCAAGTTTGCTGCAAAGAAGTCGCGATCATGATGTACTCGATAATGTATGATTCCCTCGGGCAGTGTCGATTGATCCGCCAGAAAAGCAACTTCTACATCCGTCAGAGCACGGGCATGCACATACAGTTCATCCAAAGCAGCTCCCTTCATTCCTTCAATTTCATCTATAGTTCGATTGCGGGGAGTCCAGTGTCCCGCCAGGAGTCCATTCCCGTTCAAAATACTCTCTCGCTCAAGCGTATCTTCCAAAACCTGAGTCCTGACCAAGCTGCCATCTACGTAAAGGTGGATTCCGTCCGCCCTCCCGCTCCCGTCGTAGGTTGCCGAAACATGTATCCAGGTATTCGCAGGAATTGAGCGGAGCGACTGAACGAAGATCTGATGTTCACCGTCATGAATAAGTCGAAATCCGAGCTTCCCGCCAGTTGTCCTGATCAGGTCATAACCTCCACGCTTCTGTTCACCATTGCGCTTGGAGAGCAGTGCGACATCTTTTTCCTGCTCTCTGGCATACACCCATGTGCTCAGGGAAAACCGGTCATACCACTCAAAATCAGCCTCTGCCCCAAGATCGAGAAAGTTCTCTCCATCAAATAAAATTGCACCTCCTCGTTTCCCAGACATGATCGCTGGAGGAGCAAGAACTTTTTCGAGTCCGGTATTTATGTTGCCATCCATACCTTTCAGAGCAGGAGTTCTAAGGCCATACAAAGTGTCCATAGGCAGGAAGGACAGAAGACCTGAATCAATCGTGACTGCAGGATCTGACAACCATCCGGACGGAGGAGAAATTCGAGGCCAAGATCTAATCAATTGTTCCAGGGAATCAATGTCCGATTCAGTTTGCCTGATAGAAGCCGCCAGTTCCGGATCCTCGAGCGGAATGGAAGGCTTGGGAGCAAGATCAAAATAACTGATCTGTGCCTGCTCATCGATCCCGTTGAAGAATGCAAACATACTGTAATACTCCTCTTGCAGAATCGGATCATACTTATGATCATGACATCTGGCACATTCCATGGTCAGTCCCAGGAATGCAGTTGCGGTCGTATTGGTCCGATCGGCAACATATTCCGTCAGATACTCTTCTGCAACGACACCGCCCTCTTGGGTGATGGCGTGATTGCGATTGAATCCTGTCGCCAGACGCTGATCAAATGTAGGATCAGGTAATAGATCCCCTGCAATTTGCCAGATCACAAATTCATCATATGGGAGATTATCATTGAATGCACGTACGACCCAGTCTCTCCAGGGCCACATGGTTCGTGGGCGATCATCCTGATACCCATGCGTATCTGCATAGCGGGAGATGTCCAACCACATGGAAGCCATTCGCTCCCCAAATGCCGGACGCTCAAGAAGTTCATCTACCACTCGTTCATACGCGCCAGGTCGACTATCCCCCAGAAAACCATCCAGTTCCTCCGGACTCGGCGGTAGCCCTGTCAAATCAAACGTTACGCGACGGAGTAACTTGGCTGGATGTGCTTCATTTGACGAAGCGAGACCAATGGATTCAATTTTGTGCAGGACAAAGGAATCAATTGGATCTCGAACCCAATCCTCATTGCGTACCTCAGGGGGTTTGGCTTTCACAGGAGGAATAAACGCCCAATGTGGTTTCCAAGGAGCACCCTGATCAATCCATCGACGGATCAGAGTAATTTCCTGTTCGGAGAGAGACAGATTACTCTCGGGCGGAGGCATCCGACGCTTCGGGTCCTGGGTAGAGATGTGTTCTACCAAAACACTTGCATTGGCATTGCCTGGAAGAATGATCTGCCGAGAGGAGTCATCCCGGCTTCTCCCATAGGCATTCTCCTGGACATCAAGTCTCAGGCCCGCTTTACGAGTCTGATCATCCGGGCCATGGCACTTGTAACAGCGATCGGACAGAACGGGTTTGACGTGCCAATTATAATCCACTGTAGCGGGCAGGCCGGATAGATCAGAAGATGATTGAGAGCAAGCTGCCAGAAGTAGCAAGATCAAAAGCCAGCTAAATCGAATCATGATCCGGAAGAGACACCATGGCAGAATATACAATATCAATGGCACAATGCCGGGGAGCCGAAAAAATTAGGGAGAATTTTACAGATAAACATATGCTTATCGCCGGACTCACTGTGACCATCCCACAAGTGCGTGATCTCACCTGATTTTGTATCAATCATATCAGGATTTTTGATGAACTACCATCTGGCGCGCCACGTATTTGGCAAGGATATCAAACTCAACATTGCAACAAGTTCCCGGCTGCCAAGAGGATGCATTCGTATGCTGATAAGTATGGGGGATTATAGCAATGGAGATGTGAGATTCGCAGAGATTGGCGATGGTCAAACTAATTCCATCTACCGCAATAGACCCGCGTGGAACGACCAGTCCCAAATACTCCTCAGAAATAAAAAATTCGTATAAACGTTCGCCATCTTGTGCAGATGTCCGCGTCACCAAGCAGGTCGTGTCTACGTGTCCCTGTACTATATGTCCATCCAATCGGGAATTGGCAATCATAGCTCGCTCGATGTTGACCGCTGCACCGGCCGTCAACTGCCCCAGCGTGGTTTTTGAAATTGTTTCAGGCACTGCCGTGACGGTAAATGCGTCTGGGGCACAGGCGGTCACACTCAAACATGCACCGTTTATAGAAATACTCTGACCAACATACAGTTCTGAAGACAACGGAGTGCTGACGCTGAGCTTCCGTCCATAAGAGGTTTCGGTGATACTCTTCAGGTGACCAACCTGCTCTACCAGACCTGTAAACATATTGGGAGAAAGCCTAATAACTGGAAAAATAGACAATGAGATGCCCGCTTCCCAAAGAAATCCTCATTCATGACACATTCCTATGCCGGAACCGGATGTTTATGCCCCGTAAATAACTGATCTTCTCCAATGGATTCCCAAGAATATTCATTGAAGATAAAACAATTCCGTAACTGCTTGACTCCCAGATCTCCGAAAGCGTGCAAGCCATCACCAATGAGTTTGGGGGCAATCAAGAGCCTGAGTCGGTCAATCAGATCTTGCTGTATGAGTGTTGAAGCCAGCCTTGGGCCCGCCTCTACCAAAAGCGACTGGATCTGCATCTGCGTTCCAAGCAAACGGATGAGTTCTGACAATATCACACGATTGGATCTCGAAGGAGCAATTATCAGGCGGACACCTTTGTCGGAGAGTTGATCACAGTATTGAGATGTGGGCCTGTTTGCAACAATAGCAACGGTTTTGGATGCCCACTCATCGGTAAAGACCTTGAGTGTAGAAGGCAATTCGGCTTGCCCATCAAGTATAATCCGCCACGGCTGGATTCCTGATACATGCCGAACCGTCAAACTTGGATCATCGGTTCGCGCAGTTCCCGATCCTATCAGAACAGCATCATTCTCGGCTCGCCACACATGAACACATTTTCGTGCAACCTTTCCAGTAATCCACTGACTTTCTCCTTTTGCTGTTGCAATACAGCCGTCAAGAGTTTGCGCAAGTTTCAAGGTTACAAATGGGATCTGCCTTGTCTGCCAATGAGCAAAAGCCTCATTAAATCGATAGCACCTTGATTTGAGTACATCAGTCATGACAGAGATATTCGCAGATCTGAGCCAATCGATCCCTCCGGCAGCCACTGGGTTTGGATCTTTCATTCCAATTACAACCTGCGCAACCCCGGAATCAATGATGCTGTGTGAACAAGGTGGAGTGCGTCCTTGATGATTGCACGGCTCAAGATTAACCACCAGAGTTGATCCTTGAAGTGCCTGCGCTCCCTGCTGTGAACGAACCTGATTGATGGCTTCCGCCTCTGCATGAAGCCCACCTACTCTTCTGTGCCACCCCTCCCCGAGAAGCTTCCCCTCGGGGCTTAAAATCACACAGCCAACACGAGGGTTGGGGCTGGTGGCATTGTCTGCATTTGCTGCCAATGAAAGGCATCGTTCCATCCAGTGCGCGGCGGCCTCATGCGATATCATGGAATCAAATATGGTCTAAAAATCAAAATGACCCCCTTGCCTTCCGGTATCTGATGGAGCGCTCTGACATCAAAATACGCTTGACCAAAACCGAATCACTGCTCTTTTTCGTACAGAATTGAGCCACCCACAATCGTGTAAAGAACCTCCGTGGAGAGGATTTCTTCGTCTGGAATGGTGAGAATATCCTTTGATAGAACCGTAATATCCGCCAGTTTACCAGGTTCAAGTGAACCCTTGATATCTTCTTCAAAGGCAGCGTATGCATTATTGAGTGTATAGGATTGCAGGGCCTGCTCTCTGGAGAGTCGTTCACTGGGGTAAAAGATGGAACCGTCTGCCAAGGCACGGGTCACTGTTGCATAATAGTTTGCAATCGGATCAATAGCTTCTACTGGTGTATCGGTTCCATTCGTGACCACTGCTCCAGTCTGCCATAAGGTCTGCCATCGATATGCACCACTTTCCGCTCTTTCTGCACCCAGACGGCGATACACCCATGGAGCATCACTTGTGGCATGAACCCCCTGCACAGATGCAATAACTCCCAAACTGCCAAATCGAGATATATCATCCGGATGAAGATGTTGTGCATGCTCAATCCGCCAGCGCAAATCCTGACCTTCAGCCCCGTAAAGTGACTCGTAAATATCTAATACAACACGATTCGCCCGATCTCCAATCGCATGGACGTTGAACTGGAACTCATGGAATTTTGCAATTTCTGCGGAGATTCGGACTTCATCTACCGCAGTAGTTTCGAGGCCTCTTGACTCCGGTAGATCCGAATAGGGTTCAAGCAGCCAGGCACCATGAGATCCTAATGCCCCGTCGATAGAACGCTTCACACTGCGTACGGTCAAATGATTGTCTCCGTAACCAATCATCCGGTAGGATGCCAACTTGTCAGATAACTCTGTGCTATTTGCACGGATCATCACATAAAGTCGAACGGGTAGATTGCCTTCGTCCGCGAGTTTTCGAAAGAAATCTACGATATCAAACCCCACACCCGCATCGTGAAAGGATGTGATTCCATGGGTAAGAGCTTCTTCAGCAGCGAGTTGTGCCATGGTACGCAACTCTGCATCCAACTCAGCAGGACTCATACTCTCTCTTGCCTTTTCCAGTGCAGCAGCCACAAAATCCTCGGCAGTTTCCCGCAGAAGCCCAGTCAATTCTCCACGTAGATCACGTACAAGCTCTCCGCCAGGAGGATTGGGCGTTTCCGGGCTGATCCCCGCAGCATTCATGGCAGCCTCATTTGCAAAGGCGGCATGGCCGCTTGCATGACGCAGAAAAACAGGATTGTCCGGAGACACTTCACTGAGGCTGTGATGTGTAGGGACACCTTCCACAGTTCCGACTGGAATTGAGTCCCATTTCTCCTGATGCCATCCACGACCAGTAATCCATTCGCCTGGCTCAGATTCTGACACTACAGAATCAACCATTGCAATGATCTCATCCCAGCTCGCTGCCTTGGTGAGATCCAGAATCATTTTTGCCTCTCCAAGGCTAAGAAAATGTCCGTGCCCTTCAATCAGACCAGGGATGGTAAATTTACCTTCCAGATCAATCACCCGGGTCTCCGGACCAATGAAGTCCTTAATTTCTTCGGTAGTTCCCAAGGCAAGAATCGTATCACCACTGATGGCCAGGCTTTCCACTTCTGGCTGGGATGAATTGAGAGTTATAATCCTGCCATTGGTCAGAACAAGCCGCGCATATTCTTCACTGGAACAGCCCATAGATGATAGGACAAGGAATACGAGAACACTGCTTTTCAATAAGGTGTATTTCATGTCGATCACAGAATTACCAAAGTCGTGTTTTAGTTAGGGGATGCCATGGACACATCTATCCATTTCAAAAAATCATCTGAATTCAAAAATAAGTTGTGCGGAGATCGTTAAGATACCTGCCGTTAGAGCGAGCTTGATCTGAATCGCTGTCAGTGACCGAGGTGTTCTGATTGATTTTCACTTCACATCTCCCCTGTATCAAAATCGCGGATTGCGCTCAATCCTATCGAAATACAGGACAATAGTTGCGTAAAATACTGTAACTTGAGCTATTGATCGGAGATTCGGTAAGAATTCAGGACATTATCAACAAATAACATGAGCAAACAGGCAACACTTCACAGATGGGATGACATACCAGTTGAAGCGGTCAAATCTGGACTTGGGCGAAAGATCATTGCAGGCGAAAAAATGATGATTGCACATGTTTTCCTTAAAAAGGACAGCGTAGTGCCGTGGCATTCACACGAGAATGAACAGCTTACCTATATCCTCGAAGGTACTCTGAAGTTTTGGCTTGGAGAGAATGGAGAACAGGAAATAGTTGTACACGAAGGAGAGGTGTTGGTCATTCCATCTCAGCTCCCCCATAAGGCAATCGCACTTGAGGATACACTTGATCTAGACATTTTCTGCCCACCTCGCCAGGATTGGCTGGATGGGACGGATGCATACCTGCGTTAATCTTTCGTGATTGCTCGCGATCGTTTCCCTATCGGGGGGCAACCGTTATTTGCTGGAACTTAGCCCAAAAATTTGGGCTATCTTGGATTTGGGAGTACATTCCTTTGTATTTCACAAAAGATCTAAGGCAGTCATAAGCGTCTATTATGAACCTTCCGGCAAACTTCGAAGAATTCTTGTGTGATCTCCGGTATGGAAAATGGAAGTTACCTCACGATTTACGATCATTAATGCGAGTGTCGCTTGCTTAGGAGGCGTCCAAAGCATGTCTAATGCCCTCTTCGTCGCTTGTATATCCATCCATAGAGCGACTTAATTGTGCTTGCTAATGCTGGGTGCTTTAACACTCCTTTTTGCAGGAGAGAGTCAATTGCAGGTTAGCCATAGAGTTTTGAATGGCAATTCCCTGTGCCTCAGAATTTCGCGGAAAAATTTGGTAGGGCTTACTTGAGACGTCAAACAAATATGCCACTCCATATCTGTCAAAGGCATTGTTGATGTCACGAGGAAACTGTTCAAGTTGCGTGTTGAGTCGACTAGATTTACTTGATCCCCCGTCGTCCTGATAGTTAGCAATGTACTGCAGTAGATCGAAAACTTTGTGAAACGGGGAATCGTCAATTATAGACTGCAGTTGTTCAAACAGCGGACCCCACGTGCCGACAATACTAAGCATACTTTTCTCAAGGCACGAAGCTATTGCACGACGACACATCTTAGGTCTAGGCTTATTCTCATCCCATCCCCAGTTGCCTCCACCAGAGACAATGTTATAAATGATGTTGAAGACAGCTGTCCTGGCCTTTTCGGAGAGATACTCCAACTTCATAGATTCTGGCAATGGATCATAACCAAATCGCTGAGAAAACGATTCGGATTTGCTTGCCCAGCTTAGATTGTTAGATTTTAGATTATAGTATGGTTTGTCTACCTTGGATTGGCGGGTTGTACAGAATGTAGGGGGGAGATGTTTATCAGTGGTTTTCCTTCTACGATGTGGTGCGGCGACTTTTGCTGTTCATCGATATAGAGCCGTGAATTACAGCTTCCAACAGAGATCTATCTGAGGCTTCAGATAGTACAAGATGATCAAATCCTTGAAGTCAGATTTGACGTATTACTCCACCAACCAATGAGCACCAGGAAGCACAAATCCTCGAGAGAAGACTATCCAGAAAGCTTGAACGAAAACGATGCGCCTAATGCGGATACGCTCCATTCACTGGAATGCCAGTTTGTGGAGGCCATGAAGCCGCTCAGTCTCTTGGCTCGCCAATTTGAGAAGGAGATCAAACCGCTAAAGCTTTTTTCTCAACGGATTTACAAGCAACTAGAATCCTTTAGGACGATATCTTTCCAGATAGCAGAGAAGCGGGAGACTCTACAATCGGCACTTTCCCCATGTGTGGCTGAGATTACAACCCTAGGGACTATATGGAGGATGCACGATCGAGCATATGAAACAGGTTGGATTCTCTGCCCTGATGTATCAGATTTTGACGGATATCAAAATATCTTGAAAAAATCGGGGGAGGACGATGAAACCTTAGATAGATGTATCTCAGAGTTCTATTCCGTGAATTGGCCCAGAATAGGCTCCTATTTGAGGTCAGAGTTCTCAACGTATTCACTGGACGAACTCTCGAAGTCAGCATTTTGTACTGCACTTACATTGCATGGAGCAGATAAATACGATCTAGTCCCTCGAATACTGTTCCCAGAGATTGAGAGGGTGATACGAATAAAATTGTTTGAAAATTCGCAAGGCAAGATCGGAAGCAAGGCTATGATTGAAAATTTTGGGAAGAAATATTCTTGGCGGGAGGTGACTACGCGGAGCCCTATAACACACCACATTCTATTCGGTGAACTTATACGCTGGGTGTTTGCGGATTGTAAAACACGGGGTGCTATTGAGACACATTGCGTACCAAACCGACATGAGGTGATTCATGGACTTGATATTACTCTCACATTCAAGGACAGTGTGAACATGCTACATCTTTTCGTTTTTCATAATGGGAGTAATGCAATCCGAACCACAAGATATTTCTCCTGAACGTGATGAAACGTAGATGCCTGACCACAATACCCCTGCAGGTACAAGTGCAGAACGCGGAATTAGAGTTGCTGTTTGAGAAAGCAACCAACATTATAGCCAAGTTCATCAAGGAAATGGACGACACACATGAGTTGTTTGTGAATGCATACGAAGAGCACTGGGCGCGGAAAACCAGTGGAGCAGTGCGCGAGGATTCTCTCACTGCTGTTATATTGTACTCGTTCGCCGAAATACCACAATGATGTACTTGTATGCAGGTAAAAGCGTGTACGAACTATTATCTCAGGAACTAACCGAATTCAGCGAATCCGAAATACAGCGTAAACTATCCCCTGAGATACGAATAATGTTTGTCCAGATTCAACAACAAAAACAGGAATGCCTGTAGCTCATGGAAGAGAGAGCCAAGTACTATCAGAGCAAAGGCCATTTTTTTTGAATTGGCCTTTGCTCTCAACATAAGAGACACAAAAACGGAGTAGGGACTCTGCCAGCCCCATGAAACCCTCCAAGCCAAAGATCAAACGTGATCTATCTGAGCTCTATGCAGAGTTCGACGAGGCAATGCATACTCCGAGTGTGAATCTGCGCTATGAAGGAATGACACCAATAGAATTCCTACAACGAACGGCCAGTATTGAGCAAAATCAAAAATTGAAAAATCAGAGCCTGTGCGCTGAGCAGTTAATAGATGCAGTTAAGTACATAATTACAAAAAAGTACGGCAAGAGCCGAAGGATCCTAGTTTTGGAAGAGTCTCCCGTGCTTAAATCTTCCCTTATGGGAACATAGCATGATGGCTGGTGTTTCTAAGCTCATTAACCCTAATTTCGCAACTCAATTACTGAGAATACATCATGTTTGGACTTGGACCTTGGGAAATCGCAGTTATCCTACTCCTCGTATTGATAATATTTGGAGCCAAGCGTATTCCGGAGGTAGCGCGCGGGCTTGGAAAAGGCATTCGGGAATTTAAGTCCGCTACCACTGAAATTAGCCGTGAACTTACGGTTGAAGACAGACCACCCGCGTATCGGCCTCCTGTGCAGCAGACTCCGCCCAATCATGCCTCCCCGTCTCAGACGCAGCAGCCTGCTCAGCAAGCCAGTACTGCCGAACCTGCCAAATAACTCCGTTTTGGCATTAGCGCGCCCGGGAACTGCACATGGCTTTGCCGTCGTTTGCTGATTGTAGGAGTGCATTATTTGATCACCGGGTACGCTGTACTGATATTGCGCAGCAAGCCCTAGGCGTAATTCAGGAAAGAAACTCTGATTTGAATGCGTTCACTCATGTGGATGCCGACTCCGTATATCGTTCTGCAGAAACGATTGATCGAGCCTTTGCCCAAGGCAAGAGACTTCCCCTGATGGGACTTGTACTGGGCGTGAAGGATCTACTCAGTACAACGGAATGGCCTGTTACCTGCTCATCTAAAATATTGAGAGGATACCAACCGCCATTTGAAGCAACCTCCGTAGCCCGTCTACGAAACGCAGGAGCACTCCTCATAGGCCGGACAAACTGCGATGAGTTTGCCATGGGATCCACCACAGAATATTCTACCTATGGCCCTACACTCAACCCACACAACCACGAATATGTCGCAGGAGGATCTTCCGGAGGATCTGCGGCAGCAGTTGCCGCAGATATGTGTCATGCTGCACTTGGCACTGATACTGGTGGATCTATTCGCCAGCCCGCAGCTTTCTGCGGGGTTCTCGGGTTAAAGCCAACCTATGGACTCGTCAGTCGCTATGGACTGGTCGCATTTGCATCTTCGTTTGATTGTGTTGGCCCATTTGCCAGAGATCCTGAGGTTGCCTCTCTGGTTCTTGAGCAGATGGCTGGAAGTGACCCAAATGATGCTACATGCCTGGATTATTCGCCTGACTATACAAACACTTTCACGATTCAGTCAATTCGTGGGCTACGGATTGGGTTACCGAAAGAATATTATGGCGAAGGAATTCAAGATGAGGTAAGGCAACTCGTAAATCAGACTGCCGAAAACCTGAAGTCTGAGGGAGCAGAACTGGTATCCATAGCGATGCCACATACCCGTCATGGAATCGCCGCTTACTATATCCTTGCAACTGCAGAAGCATCAAGTAATTTGTCACGATATGATGGGGTGAAGTACGGACTTCGACTCTCTGGGGATGAAGAGACATCTCTCAGTGAGATGTACATCAATACGCGAAGCCGCGGGTTTGGGTTTGAGGTTAAACGGCGGATCATGCTCGGCACATATGTCCTCTCGGCAGGCTACTATGATGCGTACTATGCAAAAGCACAGCGTGTACGCTCTTTGATTCAACAAGACTTTAATGAGGCATGGAAAAAAGTGGATCTGCTCTTAACTCCCGTTACCCCTGCTGCAGGAACACGAGTTGGCAAATGGGGAGGTGATCCACTCCAAATGTATCTTAGTGATGCATACACAGTTACAGCAAACTTGGCAGGCACCCCTGGTTTATCTCTTCCCGTAGGAATAACGGCGGATGGATTGCCGGTTGGAGTACAACTGATTGGAGCTCCACTGAGCGAGTCCCGACTTTTTGCTACGGGAAAAAAAATCATGGAGTTGGCGGGAACCATGCCTTGAACATATTTATACCATAAATACACAGTAATGAGCATCTTAATTGACAACAACACGAGATTGGTGGTTCAGGGATTTACCGGCAAAGAAGGATCATTTCATGCGGAGCAGATGATTGAGTTCGGAACCAGTGTAGTTGGAGGTGTAACCCCGGGAAAAGGGGGAATGCAACACCTGGGACGCCCGGTATTCAATACGGTTCATGAATCTGTGACTTCGGAGGGTGCAAATACTTCGGTAATATTCGTTCCTCCTGCGTTTGCAAAAGATGCAATTATGGAGGCCGTAGATGCAGGCTTAAAGTTAATCGTATGTATCACTGAGGGAATCCCTGTCAAGGATATGGTTCAGGCATTCCACTATGTAAAGTCTAAAGGCGCCCGCCTCGTTGGCCCAAACTGTCCAGGCTTGTTGACACCTGGCCAGTCCAAGGTAGGAATTATGCCGGCTATGATCTTTGCCGAAGGACCTGTCGGTGTCATATCTAGGTCTGGCACCTTGACCTATGAGGCCGTTGATCAACTCACACGTGAAGGATTAGGGCAAAGTACAGCGATCGGAATCGGTGGAGACCCGGTCATCGGTACCCGCTTCGTTGATGCTCTTCAATTATTTGAAGAAGATCCTGAGACCGCTGCGATTGTTTTGATTGGAGAGATTGGAGGAACGGATGAAGAAGATGCAGCAGCATACATTAAAGCCCATATGAACAAACCAGTAATTGCATTCATTGCAGGAGCAACTGCTCCTCCCGGACGTCGAATGGGGCATGCCGGGGCAATTATTGCAGGCGGCAAAGGTACGGCAGAGGATAAATTTGAAGCGCTGGCTGACGCTGGAGCCCACATCGTTCGAGACCCCGCACATATTGGGCAAACCGTTCGGAGCACTGGACTTTGAATGAATGTCGTATGGAGGTTCAGCACATCACTTTTATAAAAAGTGCAGAAAGTCTGGGGCAGATGCCTCATGAGGGATTACCAGAGATTGCCTTCATAGGACGTTCAAATGTAGGCAAGAGCGCACTTCTGAATATGTTGTGTCGGAGAAAATCCTTGGCACGAATCAGTGCTACTCCAGGAAAAACACAGACATTCAACTTTTATCAAATCAATCATCAACTTTATTTCGTGGACATTCCAGGATATGGCTACGCGAAGGTGAGCAAAAGAGCCAGAGCTCAATGGCGAAGACAGATTGCGGCTTATCTCACACAACGCATCACATTAAGTGCAGTGCTTCACTTGGTAGACAGCCGCCATCCCCCTACGGATCTGGACCAGGAAGTCATGATACTCCTGCGCGAGACTGATGCCCAACGCTTTCTGGTCCTCACAAAAGCGGATAAACTGTCAGGAAATAAAATCACGCAAAGTGTTCAAACTGTTCGGAAGACCATGGAAGCGTACGGAATCGAAATACCGGTCATCGTAACCTCTGCAACTCAGCGGCGCGGACGACAGGAACTACTGGAACGGATTGGAGTCTTTACTGGAAACTGAATTCAATACGCGAAGGCGAGACCATCTAGGCAGGAAATCCTCCATGCAGTGAGGCAAATTCGCTTCAAACGAATTCCCATAACTTCCGAAATACTACTGATGAATTAGTGGAACTGTAATCGAAGAGTTTCCTGAAATTAATCTGCAAAAATATATCCCCGGTGGTATACTTGCAGCATCAAAGACATAGCTGTGGGTCCCGATAACATGAAATGCATCGGCCAAGGTGGCTACTTCTTGTCCGAGAAGATTAAAAATGGCCAGTTCAAGGTCTTGGGGCTCATTAACTTGAATAGAAATGGTTGCCTGCTCCTGGAACGGATTTGGATAGATCGAAGAAATCATAAAGGAGGCCTCAGGAATAACAGTTTCAATCGCGAGTTCTATCGGATCAGTCGGCGTGAGATCTCTGCCCGAAAATCCACTAAAGTCCGGCCCATAACGTAATGCCCTGAAAATCCCGTTCTGGAGCCGAACTGAGCCGGGGGGACCAAATGGGGGAATCGGATCTCCCTGAGATAAGCGACCCGTCGAGATTACGGGATTGATATACTCCCATACTAATTGATTCGAGCCAGATGTAAGCTCAAAAATACGGCCAGTCATCCCTTCGGCAATGAGTGTATTTCCGTTCGGTAGGCGCTGTTGTCCCGAGAGAAAATTACTGTAAAACTCTCCAGGATCCGAGAACATCCAGACAGACTCCGCGTCCTTGAAAGATCCATCAATGTCCTGCTCAAACCAGACAGAATTCCCATAGGAATCTTCCATATAGGGAAGTTTGAGTTCATGGACAGTTGAGTATTCCCCTTCTGGCTGGCCCACTCCATTTTCAAAAACCAGCAAATTCCCCTCTCCTGGAAGTTTATCAGGAATCCATGTAACGGAGTGAAGGAAGTGCAAGATCTGATTGCTTTCTGTACCTGCACCATACATCTGAGGATTTCCCCAACGGTATAACAGTCGGCCACCTAATCCAAAATTCCCACCTGAATCCCTGCTCGCCTCTTCGGTGGTTGTACTGTGATCAATTACCCAGATTTCGTTTACAAAGGATGCACTGATTGCAATAATATCCAACTCCTCATTATAGTCTAATGCATTAAAATGGAGCCAATCCCCGCCAATAGATGTATTCACATCAATCCTCTCCGGATAATCCGAAATCGGTTCACCAAAGGTTTCAGATAATAACGGGGTATAATCTTGGACCAGATGGTTCCAGGAATCCCATTCCCACACAATCTCTATCGTGTCTGGCAGTACAGGCTTAAATTCAACAATTCGCTCACTTAATATCTCCTTGTGATCATCAATCAAATTTGCAGGATCATATCCTGCAGCTGTAATCTCGTCCATATCACGCCGGTCCCAAACTATTCCAAGCAGGTTTCCATTTGGCAAAGGCACTACATCATGGTGCAGCATGTAATCATCGGTCACAAAATCATATCGCCATCGCAGTGATCCATCCCATTCAATAATCTCGACGCGACCGGACAACCCCTGAACATCTGTCCATCCACCGGGAGCCGCCGAAACTCTGAGCAGGGATCCATCGGACAATAATCGATTGGTACTTCCAAATGAGGCACTGGTCTTCCACTGATGCACGATATGTCCCTCCAGATCAATCAAGTAGACGGATGGATTAAGGATCGGAGTAATGAGTGTGTACCCTTCAAATGCGCCGAGATCGTTACGCATCAATCCGACCGTACGCTCCTGAGCCCGTACAGAAAAAAAAGCAGAAAGGAATAATGAAACTACGATACCTGCCCTCAAGGAATTGAGATGCGGGAGAGACAGAAATTTTGTCATGCTTTCAACGAAAAGTCATTGATTATTAGATGGGTAGATTGGAAGACGCTCAATACGATGAAACGTAATCCCGCTGGCAGGTGCCTCCTTACGTACCTCGGCTTCGTACAACACTTCTTTTGTGTTGTAGTCCACTTCGACCGTTTTTCCGTTGGGACCAAATTGGAAGTTGGCGCCAGGCATGAAAACTACACTCTGCTCATCATCATGGTAATCAACATCCGAAACAATTCCTGAATACGTTGAAAAACCTCGTTCACGACCGTACTCCCAAACCTGCTGGATCGTCATTGCCTGGTCATCAATTCGATATTCAACAGCCCGACTGAACACGGGCTGCCCTTGATAATGCCGATTATCCCCGTTATCAAATACAAAAAGTGTTCCCTGCGGAGTCAATTTGGGTGCATGCTGATACCATGGCCACGAGAATTCAGGATGATCAACGAATCCCTGCAGAACTTGAGGATCTGTAATTGGAGTACCGCTCGCATCCAGGGGCTGCAATAGTTTGGATTTAAGGTCGGTACCATCCCCGGATTGATCCCATCCTCTATGCTGGCCGAGAATCCAGATTACCTCATTGTTTCGGGAGAGCTTAATCGTACCCTGAACACGCCCGGAAACGATTATGGCATCTGTTGCCTCGTCATAGGTCAGTCCATTTGAATGAATCCAGTCTCTGGGATTACTACTCAAAATGCGGCGTCTTTGATCAAGGGATTCTCTGAGATCCCATACCTGGATAATATTACCACTGACCCTGTGAATCTCTATAATATGATCCTCAATGGTCGGGAGGTCATTCTTGGAGACAGTTGCGAGCAAATTCCCGTTTGGGAGTTCCAGTACATTGTGATGAAACCAATACCCAGGAATAGGCCACTCATTAATCACATTGCCCAGCATGTCCATCTCTACAATGCGCCCGCTACTACCATCACCAAAATACAGATTCCCATTGCGAAGACGCTCAACCCCCGCGTCATAAAATAGCTTCCCGAGCACCGGGTGTGTAGCCATATTGGCATACCATCGAATATAGCCCTCCTCGTCAAATATAAACGGAATTTGGGGTAGCTGACTGTTTGTATGTCCAAAGTAGCTCACGAGGTTCATTCCAGGTTTTTGACGACCGGTGTTGACAGAAACGTTGATGCCGGGAAGTTCTGGCAGCAGCTTCTGGGTATCAATAGATCGACTCTCTTCCCCCATCAGTTGATTACGATTATCATAAAATCGGATGTGCAGAGTATTCGTATGCTCCGGATAGAGTCCGAGGATAGGAAGTGTGAACGAAGTAGCGATTTCCTCAAATCGGTGAATGAGCGGCTCTGAGTCGGAGGTTCGGCCTGCAACTTCAATCTCTACTTGGACAGGCACACGGGTTTCCAACTTTAGTTCTGCTGCGAGTGGAACATACCCCGTCGGGTTCAGAAGCAGAGATTCGGTGGTGATCAATGGTGGTTGAGATGCGGGATCGTCTCCCACATCTGTACTGTCACAGGCAAGCACCGAACACAGAACTACCGCAATCAGAAAATGCTTCGGAAAGTGTCTCATGATCTGTTCCACATATTCTCGCACAATCCATGGGATAAAACCGATTCATTTGTTTAGCCCATTATAAAATCTATCTACTCCTATTAAAGATACAGATCCTGAATCATACAGCCCTCCAGAAATAATAGAAAACATCATGTAATCCTGTACACACAAGAACGTGTAGATTTTTGTTTGACCGGATAGAAGTTCATATTCCAGTTGGTGGATTGGGAAACTTGAACTAATCTGCGTTTAGGAGAAGAGGATAGGTTCCCTCAGAGGGGTATTGAGGAAATAGCCGATTTTGAATGAGGTTTTTGCTATTTATTGTGGCACATAATGTATGTAAAATCGTTAACGTAGCTAATATGCCTAGGTACATTAATCTATTCGCGCAGCCAGAATCTGCCACATGGCATTATAGATTCGGAAAACTGGAACTTGATAACAGGACAATGACTCTGAGTTCTTTAAGAAGGGCTCAACCCTTTCAGAACCCTTCAACGCCTGACGGCAACCTGTCGGATTCTGTAATCACAGACGCTCCGACAAACGTCAAGACCTAAAGTCATATCAATAGTGATTCCGTTTGGCTACAAAACAAACGAAAGAGGTGGTCGACCCAGAAGGAGTGGAGCCAAGGGGAGTCGAACCCCTGACCTCTTGAATGCCATTCAAGCGCTCTA
>JAPOTE010000045.1 GCA_026709335.1 Bacteroidota bacterium
GCCTGAACTTCATCCAGCCAACCTTTTGGATGTATACACTATCATCTACAATCTTAAACAATCCTTTTGTTGCTGTAAACGAATCCGTGTGCTTATGCTTCCTATGAAAATCAGGACGGCTCGCCGTACCCTTAAAATATCTCTGCCACGCGTCTGCTTGATATTTGAGCGTGTATTTGACAATATTCGCAGAATATCCTCCTAACCACGATACAGAATGGCGCAACTTCGTAAATCGCTTTCCCAGAGAGAAATAAGAGTACTGTGGGTTCTCTTTGGTTTCATCTTGGTACTCTTCATTGCACTGAGAAAGTATGGCGTTCCACGTAAATCGACACGCACCGGCCAGGCCTACCAGTTTCTTTGCTTTACTTCGTGTTCCAGGGCATAGACGGTACTCAAGCCCTCGATAGGAACAGTCTTGATTTTTATTGTTTGAATTCCCCACGGGCATGGCGTTAATGTAGATAACGTTATGGTAAGCAATAGGCAGGATTGCACTCCTGCTTATTGTGTCCGTGTATTCTCCTACCGCAATAAAGTTCCACATCATGGGTACTCATGTATATAAGTCCCTTTTGCATCCTATGCCGTACTGCCGTGTAAGATAAAGGATAGATGTCATTTGGAAGACTTGATGGACTTGAATAACCCTTCCGACCCATTTACACTTTCTGATCTGATTGATCTCGCGATTGATGATCTCGGTTTGCGGGCAGGCGTGGATGAAGCGGAAGCCGTTGAAGTATGGCAGGACCTAGCAGGACCAATCATTGCAAATGTGACCGAGCAGGTTTGGACTAGACGGGGAAAATTGTACGTGGAATTAAACTCTGGAACATGGCGGCAGGAACTCCACATGGACCGTGTTAAATGGCGGAAGCGCCTAAACGAGACGCTCGGAAAGCGGGTCATTCACGAAATCATTTTTCACTAAGCAGTTCACGAATTATGTGGCTACTGCATTTATTGCGTAAATCTTTTGACTTCTGGCAGAGTATTCTGTGGAAGTCAGGTTCCGACTCCCGAATTGTTGTCTGGAAAAAATCGGAGGAAGAGGCCTATCAGGAGTTCTATCCGAAACAGTTTTATCCCCGTACGATAGCGGGTATCCTGCTTTCTGTTTATACGTTCGCAATCTTTGGGCTGACACTTTTCGCGATCTCCCATGAATTGATTCCCAACTTTCAAATTCGAGACCTCCATCGACAATCGATCTTGACCTCCATCCGATTGCAGGAGATTGCTGATTCATTGAATCAGCAAACGCAATATCTGACCAATCTTCAACGTCTATTGTCTGGTGATCCAGATACAATGCTCGCCGAGGTCATCACTGACATCAGCGCTTCCGCCACGATGCCCCCGAACGGAGGCACTTGGAAGCCTACCTCAATCTTCACACGGACAGGTACCCCTCAATCCCTTATTAATTCAACAAATAACATCTTTACGGATGAATCTGATCCAGCGCTCTCCCCACCATCTCCAAATTCTCTGAGAAGCCTGCAGCTGCCTGCAATGGCTCCCGTTCAGGGAATTGTCGCACGTAACTTCAATGCTGAAGAGGGGCACTATGCAATTGATATTGCCACGAGCGAAGGATTAATGATTCGATGCATCGGTGATGGATATGTCATCTTTGCAGACTGGACCTATAAGGGGGGGCATACGATTGCTGTGCAACATGCGGATGGATACATTTCCGTATACAAACACAATCAACGTCTTCTGAAGCATGTTGGAGACCGGGTCCAGGCTCGCGAAAGCATTGCAGTCAGTGGAGACTCGGGAGAATATTCTTCCGGACCACACCTTCATTTTGAATTATGGAACAACGGTCTTGCACAGGACCCTTCCACATATATTCTGGGGTACTAGCGGATTGTGGAAAGTTCAGAATTTGAGTAATGCTTTTGAATACTGCTGTGTACTGCGAGGGTCAGATGAACGAGACACCCGTTCGAAACGATATCGAGCATTCCATGCGTCAAAGCGTTTATTGTGCTTATTTTCCGGTCAGTTGGCTCTCCCATTTCTGCAGGGGGCACGATCTGCACCCCATAGACACTTTTATTCATATCCTGCGTATGACTCGGAATCGCCGGAATTTTGCAACTATTACTATTTGAGTGACACCATGCTTAATCCCTCAAACAAAAAAAAATCAAGGACACCTCAAATCTCTCACAGCTCAAAAGAGTCAGGAGAGGCCTTTGACCTGAATATCTTGGCGGATGGGACTAAGATTAAAGGATCTTTTATTTCTCCCTCCGACACACGAATTTGCGGGATACTTGAAGGTGAACTCAAGGTTGAGGGAACCATTTTCCTCACTGATGGCGGATTTGTAGATGGAAATATCAACGCAAATATTGTGAACATTGCCGGTTCAGTCAAGGGAGATATCATCGGAACCAAGAAGGTGTTTCTGACCGAGACCGCAAAAGTGGAGGGGACCATTCGTGCAGAACGTCTTGTTGTAGAGGAAGGAGCGATCTTCAACGGAACCTGTCATATGGCGGAAAAATCGAAAACGCACACCCCTAAACTCGTGCCGGCAACCAATGGGAAAACCAAGCAGTTGGCAAAAAAATCTGCGTGACGCATCTCCCTACCTGAGTCTTGGCATGCAAGTGGGTATGACCATGGCCGCATTCGCAGTCGGTGGTTACCTCCTGGATCAACTCTTGGCAACTACCCCATGGCTGATTCTCGTGTGCTCGATCCTGGGAATGGTTTGTGTTTTCGTACGGTTGATTCACGTCGCAAATTCCAGTCAGTAGAATCGTGTTCTTTCAAATTTATTCGCTCTGATTTAAACCTGATTCATAGTTATTTCGTAAATTTGTGGTCTGACGGGAATGAATTCAGAATGGAGTATTGGGGTGGGGATGTTGCTGGGGTTTTGTTACACGGGAGCCAGTGTGATTGTGGTCAGGATTGCTCAGAATACACCGAAGTTTATACCTGTTGTACTTGGCGGGATGGTGCTGCGTATGTTTGCAGCTCTGGCTTCGCTCATCCTAATTATTCAATTATTTCCGGTTGTGCTTCCTGCCTTTACAGCTGCCTTCTTGCTTGTAGCTCTGGTCGGAATCTTCATTGAAATCACTTGGCTCGCTCGCCAAAAAACCTGATGCATCCAATACACTGTTTGACTTGTCTGCTGTGTTCAGTCGCACTTCTGAGCCCTCTGAATACCTTCGCGGCGGATGAAGATGAATTTGATGCAGTGCATCATACTGCAGATGCATACTACCTTGATTTTCTACCAATCGGGAAAGTGGAATTACCCAGAATTTTCGTAGTTCGCAGCGAATTGACGGGGTACAGCCTGCGCACTTACTGGTCAACGAAAAGCGCGCTACGCTCCGGCGAAATGCATCCCGATCTTCATACTGAAACGCATGGAAATGATCATGCAGATCTTGACGAGTTGATCGCATCCGGTAAACATCTGGATGCGACACTGGTCCCCGATGAAGGATCGGTTGTGGTGGATTTCTCTATCACTAAACATTTGATGTTCGGCCTCCTCGCATCGGGGATTTTGCTGACCATTTTTCTACAACTGGCAAATCGATATAAGCGCGGCATCGGGCGTACCAGTGCTCCCAGGGGCCTGTTTCAGAATCTGTTTGAAACATTGGTCGTCTTTGTACGGGACGATATTGCAATTCCAAATCTGGGGAAACAGCATCACCAGCGGTTTCTACCGTATCTGCTCACGGCATTCTTCTTTATCCTGACCTGTAATCTGTTGGGGCTTGTGCCTTTTGGCGCAACCGCCACCTCAAACCTCAACATTACTGCAGTCTTGGCTGCGTTCACGTTTATCCTGACCCAAGTGAATGGATCGAAAGATCACTGGAGACATGTTTTCTGGCCTCCCGGAATGCCGATTCCTGTCAAACTTCTATTGATCCCGACCGAAATTATGGGACTCTTCACCAAGCCGATTGCACTTGCCATCAGGCTCTTTGCCAATCTCACTGCTGGCCATCTGGTGATTCTCAGCCTCATCGGGATGATTTTTACATTTACTCAACTGTTTGGTGAAGTCGCCGGCTCCGGTGTCGTTCCAGTCAGTCTGGCTTTTACTTTATTCGTGATGTTTCTTGAGATTCTGATTGCATTTATCCAAGCCTACATCTTTACTATCCTGTCCGCACTGTTCATTGGAATGGCAATTGCCGATCATTCGCACAGTGAGGCTCATTAACCGTATAAACAACTCTAAACATTTATTTTTCATGGACCCACAAGCTCTTGCATTCCTCGGTGCCGGATTAGGCACTGGACTCGTTGCCATCGGAACCGGACTCGGTATAGGCCGATTAGCCGGACCCGCTATGGAGGGAACTGCCCGCCAACCGGAGGCAACCAACGATATTCGAACCACGATGATTATTGCAGCCGCCCTGATTGAAGGGGTTGCACTGTTTGGGCTGGTTATCTCCTTTATTCTTGCCTTTAAGTAGATATTTGTCATGGTGCTTGCCGCAAGCCTATTGAGTGCCAACGTTGGCCTGGTCGTCTGGTTTACGGTGGTATTTCTTGCCCTGCTACTGATTCTCCGTAAATATGCATGGGGACCTATCACCTCGGCATTGTCGGAGCGTGAGGAAACCATCGCAACCTCCATGAATCGTGCCGAAGAAGCACTTGCTGAAAGCAGGCGGATACAGGAAAGTAATGCCCAGATTCGCCGTGAAGCAGAACAAGATGCACAGCGATTGCTTCGTGAAGCTCGAGAAGAAGCCCAGAACCTCAGGGACCAGCAAGTGCAGCGCACGCGAGAAGAGATCGCCGGTCTTCGTGAACAGGCGCAGGAAGAGATTGAACGGGACAAAGAACGCGCACTGCAAACGCTGCGCAGTGAAGTGGTTGACCTGGCAATTCTGGCCGCGGAGAAAGTGCTCCAGGAAAACCTGGACGCCTCACGTCAGCATGCACTTGTTGACCGCTTTATCGACGAACTAGGCACAGAAGCGGGGCCGCAAGCTTCTTCGTATCAGGCATGACCTCTTCCACGGTTGCCCAGCGCTATGCACAGGCGCTCTATCTGGAGGCTGCTCAAACGGCTTCGGTGATAGATGATGTGGAATTGATCAGGGAAACGCTGGACAGTTCTGCCGAACTGGAGCAGTTCCTGAAAAGCCCTATTGTCCCTCGACCGAAAAAATCTGCAGTCTTGGAATCGCTGTTTGCCGAACATATTCATTCCATTACTCTTCAGTTTCTGCAGATGCTGGTTCAACGGGAAAGAGAATCCTTTCTCGGCTCAATTCTGGCCCGGTTTCTGGTCCTGTCCGACGAAGCACAGGGCATCACCTCTGTACGGGTTCTTGTACATTCTGAACTGTCTATGAACGGACAAATGCGTCTTCAGAATGCACTCAGCACCAGACTGAACCGTAACGTACGCCTTGAGGTGATTGTAGACCCTGGACTGATGGGGGGAATTGTGCTCAAAATTGGGGACACCGTCTATGACGGCAGTGTTCGTCACCAGCTTTCACTACTTCAGGCTCGCCTGCATGCACAGGCTTAATCAACACAACAAATTATGACAACGGCTATACGACCGGACGAAGTTACAGCACTGCTCAGGCAGGAGCTTGGTGGCTTTGAGTCCGAAACAGATGTGTACGAGGTAGGCACTGTCCTTCAGGTGGGAGATGGCATTGCCCGACTCTATGGACTATCCCAGGTACAAGCCGGAGAACTGATCGTATTCCCGGATCGTAACGTCACGGGGATGGTTCTTAACCTGGAAGAGGATAACGTTGGTGCCATTCTTTTTGGAGAAGTTCATGAGGTCAAGGAGGGCGATCAAGCTCGGCGGACACGGCAAATCGCCTCCATTCAGGTAACCGACAGCATGTTGGGACGGGTCATTGATCCTCTTGGAAATGTCATTGACGGGAAAGGCGCCCTCACCGGCGAAACCTGTGAAATGCCCCTGGAGCGCAAGGCACCGGGCGTGATCTACCGCCAGCCCGTCTCCGAGCCTCTGGTGACCGGGATCAAGGCGATTGATTCCATGATCCCTATCGGACGCGGGCAGCGAGAACTGGTCATTGGCGACCGACAAACCGGCAAAACCGCTGTACTCATTGATACGATTATCAGTCAGCGCTCTACGCATGAAACCGAGGCGCCTGTCTACTGTATTTATGTCGCAATCGGACAGAAGGCTTCCACGGTTGCCCAGGTTGCTCGAGCACTGGAAGAAAATGGTGCGATGGACTATACCGTGATTGTCAACGCCCCTGCTTCCGTTGCCGCACCGCTACAGTTTATCGCCCCTTTTGCCGGTGCCTGTATTGGAGAGTATTTTCGGGATACCGGACGACACGCACTGGTAATTTTCGATGACCTGTCCAAGCAGGCAGTTGCCTATCGGCAGGTATCTCTACTACTTCGCCGCCCTCCTGGCCGAGAAGCCTATCCTGGAGATGTGTTCTATCTGCACAGTCGCCTTTTGGAGCGTGCAGCCAAGATCACTTCGAGTCAAGAAATCGCTTCACAGATGAATGATCTTCCCGATTCACTCAAAGGCCGTGTCAAAGGTGGTGGCTCACTGACTGCTCTTCCCGTCATTGAGACCCAAGCCGGAGCTGTGGACGCCTATATCCCGACCAATGTGATTTCGATTACGGATGGCCAGATCTACTTGGAGCCCGATCTCTTCAATGCGGGCATCCGTCCTGCGATCAATGTGGGAATTTCGGTCAGCCGTGTGGGTGGCAATGCGCAGATCAAAGCCATGAAATCTGCTGCAGGAATGTTGCGACTGGATTTGGCCCAATACCGTGAACTCGAGGCTTTTTCCAAATTTGGATCTGATCTTGATCCTGCAACCCAACGACAGCTACGACGCGGAGAATGCCTCGTAGAATTACTCAAGCAGGGACAGTTTCAACCCGTTCCTGTTGAAGAGCAGGTCGCTATTATTTTCATTGGCAGTGAGGGGCTTCTGGATTCGGTAGCGGTCGCTGATATGGAACGCTTCGAGACGGAACTTCTTGAAAACCTGCGTATTCGCGCCGCCGAAGCTCTGGCAAGCATTCGAGAAACTGGCGCATTATCGAATGAAGCCAAAGAATCCTTCCGGCAGGAAGCAACCCGACTCGTTGAACTCTACGCTGCCAAAGCTTGATGGCGACCCTGCGCGACATACGAACGCGAATCGGTTCTGTTGAGAATACACAACAGGTCACCCGCGCCATGAAAATGGTGGCGGCGGCAAAACTCAGACGTGCCCAAGAGAATATTTTCAAAACAAGACCCTACGCCTACAAGATTGGTGAAATCATTGAGCATCTAAAGCGTCAGGGTGCTGTAGAAGCACACCCGCTTCTGAGGAAGCACGAGGAGATCAAAAGCGCACTGATCATTGTGGTCACAGGAGATCGAGGACTCGCCGGTGCTTTCAACAGTAACGTGATCAAAACAGCAGAGACACTGATTCATTCCAAATACGCTGACCTTCATGCAAACGGATCTCTTCAGATTATTGCAGCAGGGCGTAAGGGAGCTGAGTACTTCAGCAAACGCGGATATACCCTCGCCGCAGATTTCAGTGGGGTATTCAGAGAATTGAGCTTTGAAAATGCGATCAGTATCGGGAAACTTGCGATCGATGGATATATCAAGGGGCAGTGGGATGTTGTCAAGCTCGTCTACAATGAATTCAAAAATACTATTGCTCAAAACAGGATTGTGGCCCCCCTCATCCCGATTCCTCCACAGCAGTTTCGAACTCCGGTCATGCTTCTTGAAGATGTAGCGGTTCCCGAAATTCCAGAACGGTACAGGGCTGATTACCTCTATGACCCCGATGCTACTACCATCCTGGACGCGTTAGTCCCACGATTCGTGAATTTTGAAATTTGGCGTGCACTTCTTGAGTCTTCCGCCGCTGAGCAGGGAGCACGCATGGTGGCAATGGATAATGCCACCTCAAATGCGAGCGAGCTCCTGCAGGCCCTCCGACTTCAATATAATCGTGCACGACAGAGTGCAATTACGACCGAAATTCTGGAAATCATTAGTGGTGCAAACGCGTTAGAGGGTAATAGCTGAAGTATCAGTGTCTATCCCGTATAGACGATCCTTGGGAGAGGTGGCCGAGTGGCTGAAGGCGCTCCCCTGCTAAGGGAGTA
>JAPOTE010000039.1:0-2059 GCA_026709335.1 Bacteroidota bacterium
CCAGTACTGGCACTTTATGCAGATCCCTTATTGGGATTGGAGCGAAGCATCTACGAAGCCTTGATCTTACGCCGCGTAAGTCAAGCCAAATTCCCCTTTTTCGTATCGCAGGATACAAGCTTCAGCTTACGGGCCATGGTCGAAAACCAAGTCATTGCACGTGTTTTCAATCCGATGGTTACACTCAATTCACCTGATTTAGCACCGGCGGTCCAATAGCCCTGGAATTCTCGCCCTTGACAGGCTTGTTGCAGGGCAATAGCCTCCAGTACATACAAGTGTGCAGATTTTGCATCTGAACTTTCAAAGTTGACTGTCCCGCTTCAAACGGATTAGGATCTAGGTTGACTGGGAAATCTGCTAAAATTGTGAGAATCGCACATATGGCAGATTTAATGAAAAACGATAGCTGATTATGCTCCCTTCGCCCTGTAAGTCCTCTAAGCCCCAATAATTGAATGCCTCTCGGATTGGTTTATGCCGAAAGAGTTCATGGACTATTGCTGTACTGAGGTATAAGCACGCATCCCCTTCAAAAGCATCTAGATTCCTTACCCTTCATTTTCGGCGGCAAAAAGAATGATGTAATACAGTCAAATCAAAATGACCTGTAAAGGGTAAAATAATCTGGCAGATTTCAGATTTTACTTATGCGAAAGCTAAGGCCCACTCCATACAATTGAATTGGGGCCCATCATATGAGAGTATTTGCTCTGTTTACAGCTTTGATGATCGCCGGATGTGCCAGCTCCCGCCCTTCTCCTCCACCGACTGACCGTGAAAATACTGTCCTTGAGATAAGCTCAGTAATGGACAGTATTTGGGCACACCCTCTTCCAACTTCTGTCAGAGCGAACGGGAATCTTTCTATGAAGACCCCTCTCTACTCCGGCCCTACGATGAATACCGAGATTTCTCATCGCAAAGCGGATTCACTTTTGATGGTATTCCGCCTTTTTGGAGTTGAAGCAGGACGTATGCTAATTACCCAAGACAGCATATTTCTCTATGATCGCTTCAGAAAAACATTAAATACGGGCTCCAGTAACCATGCTTACCTGCCTGCTCTGCTGAGCATTGATCATGCAATGGAACAGATGCTTGGACTCGTTCGCCCAGTAGATCAAACTGGTCTACAATTGAAAACAACACACAGTGGCCTGATACTTGAGGATTCTCTTCTCCTTAGAACTTATACGATTGATCCCGAATACTGGCGTATTATTCATATGGCTCAGATGGATACTTCGGGGACACTGATAGATGCATTGTACTTCAACGATTTTTTTTCCCTTGGAGAATCCTATTTTCCTCGACAGGTAATCTATCGGAATCCGAACCAGAAGATGAACGTAATCATGTCTTATCGATTTCTTTCTGTCAACGACCCAATTACATCCATGTCTCTAAATCTGCCCGCTGATGTAGAGCGTGTTCCACTGCCGGAAGAACACTCGGCCCAAACTGGCTTTTAACAAACTCTTGAACTCATTTTTCCATGCCAAATTCTTTTGATCTTATCGTTGTCGGGACAGGTCCCGGGGGATACGAAACTGCAATTCGAGCTACACAACTTGGATTTAAGACTGCAGTAGTTGAAAAAAACAAATTAGGAGGTGTCTGTCTGAACGTAGGCTGCATACCCACCAAGGCGCTTCTAAAAAGCGCAGAGATTGTGTCATACACGAATAATTTAGGAGCATATGGCCTGGAGCTTGAAGGGAAAATCAGCGCGAATTTTCCAGAGGTAATTCAACGTAGTCGAAAGGTTGCCTCGAAAATGAATTCGGGCGTGCAATTTCTCATGAAAAAAAATAATATTGAGGTAGTCTTTGGGCATGCAAAATTGACTGGAGGTGGATCGCTGAATATCACACCCTCAGTGGACATGGATGGTAAAAAAGTTGGAGCTTCGCGCACACTCAAGGCAAAACACATTATTCTTGCAACCGGAGCCAGAGCCAGAGAAATTCCCCCGCTTCCAATTGACGGCAAGAAAATAATAGACTATAGAGGAGCTCTACTCCAGAAAACACGACCGAATCGTTTACTGATCGCT
>JAPOTE010000039.1:2069-7572 GCA_026709335.1 Bacteroidota bacterium
AGTTGAGTTTGCATACTTCTATCACCACATGGGTACCCAAGTCCATTTGGTTGAACTCCAAGATCGCATTGTGCCCATTGAGGATGGAGATGTGTCCAAACAATTAGCCCGTTCTTTCAAGAAAGCTGGAATCAAAGTCAGTACCGGTGCCACCGTTGAACACGTTGAAGAAAAATCGAATGTTCTCAAAGTGAGCCTGAAAACCTCTCGCAAGAATGAGGTTATCGAGGTTGACCAAGTCCTGAGTTCAGTTGGGATAACAGGAAATATTGAGGATCTGGGGCTCGAAAAGGCAGGGATCAAAACCGATCGCGGATTTATCGAAACGGATGAATTTTCCCGTACCGGGGCAGAAGGAATTTATGCTATTGGGGATGTGGCAGGTCCTCCGTGGCTGGCACATAAAGCAAGTCATGAGGGCATCATTTGCGTGGAAAAGATCGCTGGACAGAAGGTTCATGCACTTGATAAACAAAACATCCCCGGATGTACCTATTGCCAGCCCCAGATTGCTTCGGTAGGATATACAGAGCAAGCCGCCCGCGAAAAAGGATTGGAAATCAAAATCGGAAAGTTCCCGTTCTCTGCGTCTGGAAAGGCTTCAGCAGCAGGGCACACCGACGGCTTTGTGAAAATCATCTATGACGCAAAGTACGGCGAACTCATTGGATGTCATGTGATTGGACATGATGCTACGGAACTCATTGCGGAAGCCGTGACGGCTCGTACACTGGAAACTACCTATCACGAAATTCTGGATTCAGTGCACCCACATCCAACTCTTTCGGAGGCGATCATGGAGGCGACTCGCGATGCGCTGGGGCAATCCATCAACGTATAACTTGCCGGATAGAGATAATTCAACAACCTAAAGATCTCCATCACCAAGTAGCTCATGTGAAGGGAGGTGCTTACGGACTCAGCGAGTATACCGCACTCGCACTATTGGATGCAGAGGCCCATGATCCGTTCAAGTTAGCATACAACGGATCCTGACTCACTCTCAGATGTGACAAGTTTGAGTTTTCCTTCTCGATCTTCCGCCATCAGGAGCATTCCTTGGCTTTCCAGCCCCATCATCTTTCTGGACGCCAAATTTGCAACGATCACTACAGAGCGACCAACCATGTCTTCCGTAGAAAAATGCTCTGCCACCCCGGACAATATCTGTCTCACTTCATATCCGATGTCCACCTGTAGTTTCAGGAGGCGTTTGGACTTTGGAACTTGCTCTGCAGAAATAATGCGCCCTACACGCAAGTCCATCTTTGTAAAATCATCATAAACAATGGTAGACTTGGGATCCGCATATGAAGTATCTGGCTCAGCATCCTCCACGGATTCTAGTTTCTCAATTTGGGACTCTATCATATCATTGGTAATTTTTTGGAAAAGTATTTCTTTACGACCGAGTGCATGTCCTGCCTGAAGTAGAGGAGATGCAGCCTCGGTCCAGCCAATCCCACTGGCGGGGTCACAATCCGGTGTACTTGCACGGATCCCCTTTAACCCTAACATACTACGAAGCTTATCGGCAGAAAACGGAAGAACTGGATCCATTAACACCGCCAAAGCTGCACAAATCTGCAGAGATATATGAATCGTATTGGCGCATTGGGAACGATCAGTTTTTCGAGTGACCCACGGGGCCTGATCATTGAAAAACTTATTACCCAATCTGGCCACATTCATGGTCAGATGTACAGCCTCACGGAATCGAAATCGCTCATAGGCATCCCCAATCTGTATTGGGAATTTTCTCAATTCTGCCAAAGCAGTTTTATCTGCATCCGATGGAGCAGACAAAGCTGGGACCTTATTATCAAATTCCCTTTGGGCAAACGTTAGAGCACGATTGACAAAGTTTCCCAAAATATCTGCCAGTTCATTATTGACTCGCGCCTGGAACTCGCTCCAGCTAAAATCGGAATCTTTTGATTCGGGGAGTATTGTCGCCAGAACATAACGGAGCAAATCTGGAGGGAAATCATCCAAGTATTCATGCAACCATACAGCCCATCCCCGACTTGTGGACAACTTACTTCCCTGAATATTCAAAAACTCATTGGCCGGCACCTGATCTGGTACAATATATTCCCCGTGCGCCATCAGCATTGCAGGAAACATCAACGCATGGAACACAATATTGTCCTTACCAATGAAATGAATTAATCTGGATTCCTCATCCTGCCAATATCGCTTCCATCGCTCAGGATCTCCCTTTTTTGCAGCCCATTCCCGAGTTGATGAAATGTATCCTATCGGCGCATCAAACCATACATAGATCACTTTCCCGGTGGCGGCCACTCCTGCGGCATCTGCGGCTTCCTTGGGTACAGGGACGCCCCACGGTACATCGCGAGTGATTGCTCGATCACGTAAGCCCTCTGTAAACCATGAGCCGATCTGTCCAAGGATATTTGGTTTCCAATCGGAATGATTTGCAATATAGGCCTCTAGTTGAGGCTGCCACTTCCCCAACGGTAAATACCAGTGTGTCGTTGGGCGCAATTCCGGAATTGCGTCCGTCAAGGTGCTACGAGGATTTTTGATCTCCAGAGGACTGAGAGAGGCTCCACATTTCTCACACTGATCACCATACGCATTCTCATATCCACAAAAAGGACACGTACCGCGGACAAAACGATCTGCAAGAAATATTTTGGCGCTCGGATCATACAAATGCTCCTCACGCTTCATGACAAATTGTTTTTTCTCGGACAGTTTCTGAAAAAACTCCTGACTGGTCTGCGTATGGATTTCGAGAGAGGTGCGACTGTAGTTATCAAAGCTGATTCCAGTTTTTGCAAAACTATCCCGAATCATGGGGTGATACCGATCAATGATATCCTGTGGAGCTACCTTTTCCTCCCTGGCCTGCATCAAAATTGCTGCACCATATTCGTCAGATCCGCAAACATATACAACATCCCGCCCCTGTAGACGTAGATAGCGTACATACATGTCTGCGGGGAGGTATGCTCCCGCCAGATGCCCAATATGTACCGGACCATTTGTATATGGTAATGCAGACGTTACCAGTGTGCGCTTAAATGATTTGGCCGGCATAGATTGCAAAAACTTGAATCAATTCAACAAAAATCCCCCTCTCTGGATCCTGACGATTACGTTAGCCTTCACCCTACCGCGTACTTGTGCGTACAAGTACAGCAATGACTAACCCCTACTTAAATGGTAGAATCCGCCTACACTGACCGAAATAGCAGCGTAACAAGAGTCACCAAGGAAACGGATATTGCGATTCAATTCACGCTTGATGGAACTGGAAGTTACAATAACCTTACAGGGATTGGTTTCTTGGACCATATGCTAGATCTCTTCGCCAAACATGGGCACTTTGATTTGGACGTAAAATGTAAAGGGGATCTGAGTGTTGACGAACACCACACCGTGGAAGATGTAGGGATATGTCTCGGTCAGGCAGTGCAACAGGCCTTGGGAGATAAATCTCATATCGCTCGCTACGGGCATGCCTATGTACCAATGGATGAAGCTCTGACTCGTGCGGTCATCGATCTTTCTGGCCGATTTACCCTCTATTTTGATGGTGAGTTTGACCGTCCGTCCGTAGGAGATCTGCCGACCGAACTTGTTCAGCATTTCTGGTACAGTTTTGCAGAGCATGCTCAATGCACACTCCACATCAGTATCCTCCACGGTAGCAATACCCATCACAAGATTGAAGCCATTTTCAAATCCGTTGCACGGGCGTTGAATATTGCAACCCGGCGAAGTGAAACCAACCCACAGATGCCCTCAACCAAAGGAACCCTATAGTTTTATGTCTCTTTCCGATCAGACGATCACTGTTATTGGTGCAGGAAATATCGGCCGCGCTCTCGTTGGAGGCCTCTTGAATGGTGGCCATGTAAAGCCCTCTCAGATTCGTGTAACAAGACGGAATCCCCACGCTCTGGATACTCTTCGCGAGACATTTTCAGGCGTATCTGTAGGCACAGATAACAAAGAGGCTGTCATCGGCGCTACAATTGTGATTTTATCGGTTAAGCCGACCAACTGGCAGACTGTCATCAACGAAATTCGAGAGCATGTAAGCTCAGATACTCTAATCGTTTCAGTTCTCGCCGGACTTACGACAAGTAGAATTGGGAAAGAATTCTCGGAGAATCAGCCGGTCGTTCGAACAATGCCAAATACTCCCATGATTGTCGGCAAAGCAGCTACTGCCATTTCTGCGGGGAATACAGCAACTGCTGATCATCTCGCGCTGGTACAGGAGATGTTTGAGGCGGTGGGGAGCGTGGAGAAAGTTCAGGAATACCTGATGGATGCGGTAACCGGATTGAGCGGGAGCGGTCCAGCGTATGTCTTCATGTTGATTGAAGCTCTGACGGATGCAGGAGTGAAGCAGGGACTTCCACGGTCAATCTCATTCAGACTTGCCAAACAAACCGTACTTGGAGCAGCAGAACTCGCACATCACTCCGGCGAACATCCGGCGATTCTACGGGATCAGGTAACAACGCCTGGGGGAACCACTATTTCTGCAATTGCGGAATTAGAGCAATACGGCTTGCGCACTATGTTTATTCATGCGGTTACCACCGCAACAGAACGCTCCAAGGAGCTCAGTGGTACAGATGATTGACGGCCATGATTACCATCATTGACTACGGAATCGGAAACCTTCGCTCAATCGAAAAAGCATTTGAACATGTCTCTTCGGGAGTGATTCGTACCGACGATCCTGAAATCATTCAGCAAGCCGACCGACTCGTACTCCCTGGTGTCGGCGCCTTCGGTGCATGTATCCATGAAGTTCGACAGAGGCAGTTGGAACAGCCTATTTTCGATGCCATCGCCCGTAAAGTGCCTTTTCTAGGGGTCTGCGTAGGAATGCAAATGCTTTTCGAATCCAGTTCAGAAAAAGGGCAACATACCGGATTGGGCCTCTTGGAGGGACATGTCAAGGAGCTGAAACCTGAAGACTCTGCCTTAAAGGTTCCGCACATGGGATGGAATATGATTTCTCCTGTCCGAGCTACACCTCTGCTCAATGGTTTACCTGAGAACGCATACTGTTATTTTGCACATTCCTTCTATGCCACGAAAGCCAATCCGAATGATGTGATTGCCACCACAGAATACGGTTCTTCTCTCCCTGTTGCATTTGCGCGAGATAATATCTATGGAGTTCAATTTCATCCGGAAAAAAGCCACGAAGTAGGACTTCAAATATTATCAAATTTCGGGGAGTTACGTGCATAGCTTCCCCCTTCTTTTGCGGATTGTCAATTATGATGGAAACTCCCGTAGTGCATGGAAATCTAAAATCGAAGTAGTTCTTTCTGTTTGGGAATTCGTTTAAAAAGAAAAGTTTCACACACACCTCTTCCGGTCTTCAAAAATCGTGAAATTTTTGAGGGGCGCGTTCTGCACCAATCTGCGATTGATCGGGTCAACAAGAACTGGATTTTCCTATTTGTACGATACGATCATCTGCTTTGTGCAGATTTCAAAG
>JAPOTE010000053.1 GCA_026709335.1 Bacteroidota bacterium
CGATCTTCAGGGTGGGGTTATCGCATTTATTGAATCCTTTCCGGAAGAGAGTTCTGATTCCATTTCCGTGCTACCTTCCGAAGTTTTGGAACCGGGATTCCACGAAATAAGTCACCTTCCCCATATTCTCCTTTTCCGGTCTTGAAAAAGCGTTGGGAATGGGCTGCTCGCGACGGATTTGCCATCTCGGACAGGAGTTTTTGAAGGTCATGGGCGGTAATAGATTGGGAACAATTTATCTCCAAATGCGTGTTCATGTGTTGCCCAAAGAATTATTTCTACGCATGCTTCAAAATCTTCTGGATCGGGCCGATACGTATATCCCGGAAGGGTATGATCCTGTCCTTTACAAAATACGCCATTCAGCTGCACATATTATGGCACAGGCTGTCTTGGAGCGTTTTCCAGATGCAAAACCAACGATTGGGCCACCCATTGAAGATCGATTTTACTACGATTTTGAGATGTCCAGTCCTCCGCATGAAGAGGATCTAGAATGGATTGAAGAGCGGATGCGAGCTATCATCAAAGAGCGACATCCTTTTGAAATCCGTGAGGTTACGTTTGACGAAGCAAGATCTCTTTATCAGGATAATCCATACAAACTTGAGTTAATTGAAGAGTTGGTAGCCGAGAATGGCAAAACGCCGTTGACCGTATATCAGCAAGGATCATTTATAGATCTCTGTCGAGGTCCTCATGTCCCTCACACAGGCTACCTCAAACCCAATAGTGTTAAGCTGTTAACCATTGCGGGGGCGTACTGGCGAGGAGACGCAAAGCGGGCCCAACTCACTCGTATTTATGGGACAGCATGGAAAAATCGGGCCCAACTGGATGCATACCTGGAACGCTTGGAGCAGGCTCGGGCCAGGGATCATCGGGTTCTCGGAAAGAAGCTGGAGTTGTTCATGTTCAGCGAAGATGTTGGCCCCGGGCTTCCTCTTTGGCTTCCAGCGGGCGCAACACTCAGAGAAACGTTGGTAGATTTTTTGCGAAAAGAGCAGGTTCGGCGCGGTTATCAACAGATTCTCACCCCACATATTGGGCACCTCGATCTATACAAGACTAGCGGACATTATCCGTATTACAGTGAGAGCCAGTTCCCTCCAATGAATTCACATGGTGCGGATGGATATCTGCTTAAGCCCATGAACTGCCCACATCATATTCTAATCTATGCTCACAAGCGGCGCAGTTATCGAGATTTACCCGTGAAATTAGCAGAATTTGGCCAAGTCTACCGGTATGAACAGACAGGGGAATTGGGGGGCTTAACTCGTGTACGTGGGTTTACCGTTGATGATGCTCATGTATTTTGTCGGCATGATCAGGTGGAGGAGGAAATCCAAGATGCAGTAGATCTTGCACTCAGAGTTCTTGCAGCATTGGATTTTAAAGACTTCAGCGTACAGTTATCTCTCCGAGATCCCGAGAACCAAGAAAAATACACCGGCACCGAAGAGAACTGGAATAACGCCGAAAATTCAATGCGGAAAGTGGTTCACGAAATGAACCTGGATGTGAGCGAAGAATTGGGAGATGCAGCATTCTATGGCCCCAAAATAGATTTTATAGTTCGGGATGCTCTTGGTCGAAAATGGCAGTTGGGGACAGTCCAGTTGGATTATAACCTGCCGGATCGCTTTGACCTCTGGTATACAGGGGCTGATGATCAACGGCATCGTCCAGCGATGATTCATCGTGCACCGTTTGGTTCGCTGGAGCGGTTTATTGGGGTTTTGATTGAGCATTGCGCAGGTGTATTTCCATTTTGGCTTGCACCAGAGCAGATTCGTGTTTTATCTATTTCTGACCGCTTCGTAGATTATGCCGATAAGGTATATGCCAGACTCCTTGAAGAGGGACTCCGTGTCAGTTTGGATGTACGTGACGAGAAAATTGGGTATAAAATTCGGGAGGCCGAGATATTCAAGATTCCATATATGATTGTGATTGGTGGTCGTGAAGCGGAAGAAGATATAGTTTCTGTACGGGCTCGTTCTGGAGAAAATTTGGGTGGGATGGCGTTGGGCTCCTTCCTTAGTCTAATCCACAAGGAGCGCGCTCCTGATATGGGTCGAAGCTGATTTTGAGTTTCGGAGAGCAGTAGTACAGCCCAAAACCACGAGTTGAGTAATCGAGTAATATGCGAAAATATTATTTGATTTGGTACTACTACGATTTGAATGGAAATAAAGTTTTTCGAAATCAACAAAGTCATTAATCCTTGCTTTGCAGTTGAGATCGAGGAAGCTTCAGACGAATCGTGGTGTCTGATTAAATTTCTATCAAATCTTTTACTGAATTCATTCTCTTTTGGTGTATCCATTTTATTAGTTACTCGTGGCTTATATTATTGCTTACATTGTTGTCCCGTTTCAGTAACATATTTGTTCAGTGTAGCCTTTTGTTGCATATCTAGAGGGTAGATGCACTGATTGCGATTATGGAGGTACTATGAAATGATATGTGAGATATTCTTCTCCTAATAATATAAAGCGTGAGAAAGATTGATACTTGCTTCTGTGAACAGTTAATCTAAAAATTTATGATTGAAATAGTCAAATTTGAAAATATACTTCGGGGTTGTCAAGATGACTCATTTGATAATGGGATTCAGATTGAAACAGAGTTAGTGCCGTTGGGGGGATCGGGAGCCCCTGTGAAGCCATCGGTATACGCTGGTGGAGTGTATCAGCAGGATCGCCGCTGGTATTCATCCGAAGATAAAGAACCTCAGGATGTCGTTGTAATTGATAATGTACCATCCCAAGCGAACCGCTTGGAAAACGCTTTACGTCATCATCGAGAATCAATAGGTCTCCCTGAGTTTATTCTTGATTTTTCCGGAGTGGGACGTCTACCATCACATTTACCAATGAAGCTTTCCAGTTTCCAGTTTCCACATCGTAACGCAGATGCCTATCTCAGAGACTCCCAATTAAATGAGGACGACTTTATCAAGACAGATCTCGGTAAAGATATCTTCGGAGCTACTGCACAAAATTGTGCGCCATTAATCGCATGGTTTCCCCAAGCCCTTTTATATGGATTCTGGCAATCACATTTAGGTAAAAAACGATCCAACAGTAAGCATGCCCGTGCATGGGTTTCGGAAATCATAGGTTGGCAGCCAGCAACGACTGAAACGCGGGTTCTCGGCCTTAAAGGCGATGCTCTTAACTTGAGCATTGATGATCCTGTAACTTTCAACCCTAATGACCGAACACAATGGGAGATCGGAAAGAATAAGTTAATTGAAGATGGTAAGTCTGATAAATTATCTGAAATAGGTCATGGCCAAGTTCCATTTACAGGTGGCGATGCAAGTTTGGCTGCTATTTCGTTTGGACATATCTCACAGAGAGCTACTGTATCGTTTGCTCAGTTACGTCGGGTTCGTATTGATAATCAATTTAATTCTAAAAAAAATTCTGCATGTCGTGCTTTACTTGTAGCGCTTGGTTTACATGCACATCAACTCGCCTTCAATCGTGGATTTTCTTTGCGATCAATGGCTGACTTATGCCCCCAATCAACAAGGGTGATTTGGCTGGGAGATGATGTCGATTCAGAGATTAATTTGGGGAATGCTAAAGACACACTTAATTTAGTTCAATCTGCCAAAGAACATGCTGTGGACGTTGGCCTAGAGCTTGACGGATGGGACAAGCCTCCATTAGTACTTGAACCAAAAGAAAATCTGAAGAAAGCAATTCGTATAACATGGCCGCAGATCATTGACTGATGTTAACAATATCGGTGGAGTTACTGCATAAGATATTTCGCGGTGATCCGAGTGGTGCGGCTAATACGGGTAATTTATTACGAGGAGAATGGCCTCCATCACCGATGCGACTTTTTGCTGCCCTAGTCGCTGCAGATGGGACAGGGGGAAATTGCTACGCCACGGATGGATCGGAATTAATCTGGCTTGAACAACTTGAAGCACCCATTATCTATGCCGAATCAACGCCGTTACATCAACCTTTGCGGCCTAGATATGTTGTGCAACAGGGTAAAACGGGGCTTGCAAAAGCAAAAAACGGATTGTCGGTTCAGCAAGAGTATATTGGTCGTAGAAGTACACTTGTTCGACCAGGCGTCCGCATTTCGTTGAGAAACCCTTCTATTATTTACAAGTGGGAAGCTGATTTCCCTGGTACGCTAATCTTCAATGCTCTCAGACAGCGTGCAGCACGAGTAGGCTATCTTGGCACCTCTGATTCGCCTGTCAGAGTGCAAGTTGCTAAGGATGATTCCGCGATTGCCACCGAAGCTGATACTTTTGTTCCTGATGAATCTGGAGATCATATCATTAATACCGCAAAGTCTGGCGATTTAGAGATTCTGGACAGAATTTATCAACATTGGAAGGTTTACGGTGCCTCAGTAAGTCGATCCCAATTCCCTGCACTTGGCCATGGAACTCGTTACCGTTTGCTCACATCAACGAAAGAAATTGATCAGGGAAAAGTAGTCGCTTGGATGCGCCTCAGTTCGGCTATTTCTGGTCGTAGAATTTCTATGATCACGCACTTATTTAAGAAATCGGTTCTCAGTCAATACCAGAAGCTCTTTGGTGAACCGCCCCGAATCCTCCACGGTCATGGATTTCGGGGTAAGGGTTATGAAATAGCGCGATACGTAGCTCTTTCTGATGTAGGCTATCCTAGGTCAAGAGGGCGAATTCATGGATTAGCATTGTGGGTACCCCCGAAGAGTTCTCCCACGGAATGTGCACGCTCTCGTAATGCGGTGTTTGCCGTCAAACAACTCACTGGAGAAAGTATTAACGTATCAGTTCAGCCTCATATAGAACCTCATCGTGCGAAAGATCGACCAGTTGCAACCAACTCGTGGAGATGGAAGGGCCCCTCACGGGAATGGGTAACAGCCTTCCCGGCAATTCATGAGCGACGAGGAACTGTTGATTTGAATGAGATTGCTCTATGGTGTCATCATGCTGGTTTACCAGAGCCAATTGAAGTTCGATTCTCTCGAACGCCTCTTGTAAAGGGAGCTGTTGATTTGGCACCTGTTGAAGTTAATAGAACTAATCGGCCTGCACTACCATATTCACATATCTGGATGCGATTTGCGCAGCCCATTTGTGGGCCTGTTATGATCGGATCTGGACGCCAACGTGGATTTGGGTTGTGCGTACCGATATAGTGTCTAATCGGGAGGATTCAGAGGAGAAATTATATCATCAGTTTTCAAGACTTGGACAATATGGCCATATCTTTACGCATGCCAACGTTCAATGACTTCTATCGTGCAATTAATCAAAGAGAACCATTCCCATGGCAGTCGCGCTTGGCGGCTCATGTCGCTTCAACTGGAAAATGGTATCCAGAAATTGGTATTCCAACAGGCCTCGGGAAAACTGCATGCCTTGACATCGCCGTGTGGTGGTTGGCATCGCAGGCAGATCGTGCTCCAATTGATCGAATTGCGCCAACACGCATTTGGTGGGTAGTTAATCGGAGATTACTTGTAGATTCTACATTTGAACATGCTAAGTACATTAGCGAAATACTCAATAATCCAAAATCGACAAACCCCAAAATTTCTCAAGAAAATCAAGAAATCATCACGGACATAGCGGATCGTCTCAGATCAATTAGTTGCGATCCAAAATCTGAACCAATTCAAGTGATTCGTCTACGTGGAGGGGTGGCCTCCCAGCGACCTAGTAGTCCTTCCCAGCCTGCAATTATTCTGAGTACTCTTCCAATGTATGGTTCACGATTATTGTTTCGCGGCTACGGATCTAGCCGAGGGATGAGATCTATTGATGCCGCAATGGCAGGAACTGATAGCCTCATCTTGTTGGACGAAGCTCATTTGATACCTCATTTAAGGTCCCTTTTGTCAGCAATCGCTGATTGTACAACCAATACAATTGCCATCCCAAACAAATCTCGTGCAGTACCAAGGCTAGTCCAGCTTACGGCTACCGGTGATCAGAGTGATGAAAACCGATTTACACTGAATAAAGAAGATGAAGAGAATTCAATTGTTAAACAAAGATTGGATGCCGTGAAACTCCTTGATCTCAGGGTTATGTCAAAGAAAAATGAGAATACTTTAGCAGATGCAGCACGTGACGTATTGCAATACGCATGTGCCCCAGCGAGTTGTATTGTTTTTGTTAACACCCCTAAAACTGCAAGAAAGGTGTTCTCGCGCCTTAGGAAGCTCATGAAGAATGATGAGATATTACTTCTAACTGGACGAACACGTGAGCGAGAGGCTGAGTTAATACGAAAGCGAATACTTCACCCCGACCATGGAATACTGGCATCATCTGATAATCAGAATAGGCGCACTCAACATTTAATTATTGTTGCTACGCAAACATTGGAAGTTGGGGCTGATGTTGATGCAGAATACATAGTCACAGAACAATGTGGAGTGCGTGCTCTAATACAGAGATTGGGACGGTTAAATCGCTTCGGGAGATTTAAAAATGCGACCGCCGTATATGTCCATTATCCTAGCTCTAAGGTTGGAGATTGGGTTGTATACGGAAGTGAGCCAGGGGATCTACTCCAGATACTACAAGGGCTTGAAAATGGTTTCAGAAAAGTCAATTTATCGCCAAGACATGTATCCGGTTATTTAGGTTCGCCTAAGGACACTTCTGGAAGAGCACCAGAGCTTCTGCCAGGAATTTTGTGGGAATGGACTAAAACTTTTTTTCCTCCCCGGGGTGAAGCTCCTGTTGAACCGTATTTCAGCGGTGTCAGTGGTTCTAGAAAATTTGTGACTGTTATCTGGCGTGCCCATGTACCCCAAGGGAATGGTTTAAGGCTGTGGCCACGCATATCGGATCTTGAGGCAATTGATGTTCCAATTAAGGAAATTAGAGAAGCCTTAAAAGATGATTTAGACGGAAGCGAGATTTTTCGCTTGAATTCCGATGGTATAACCGTTGAAAAGACTTCAAATCTCAGGCCAGGAGATCAGATAATACTGCCCACGGATCGTGGGCTTATGGATGAATTTGGCTGGAACCCAGATGCTACTGATCCTGTCATGGATGTATCCCTGATAAAGCATGGATTACCTTTAGATGCAGAGGCAATTCAGCGTATTTGTGGCATTTCGGCCAGCAAAAAACTCTTGGATATTGTGCTGGGCAAATTTGATGATGATATAGAGATTGACCCACAGGAACAAATCACTAAGATTGATGAAATTCTTCACTCAATCAGTCAAAAATGTGCACATGGGTGGAATCCTGAAGAATGGA
>JAPOTE010000043.1 GCA_026709335.1 Bacteroidota bacterium
ACCAGATGAAGCATTCGCAGAAATGATTCCAATTTACCGTGCCCGAGTATATGGGTTTTTCGTATGGATACGAAGAAAGCTATGTTTCGTGTTGTGAAGATTGAGTGGGTTTTCTGTGTTAAAATCAGATGTGAGTCAAGACCCAGGAAAGATCCGCGAGTATGTAAAACCAAACTCAGAAGTTGACGAAAATCTTCTGAACACAACGAAATCAAAACCCAAGAAAGAGCCTTTCAAGTGGGAATTTTTTCTTGGGTACACACTTACCCTGCGCTCATTGATTGCCGGGCATCACAGGAACTGCAGGTGTATTTCAGTCAACTGGGACACTACAATTCTGAAACACTTGAATTCTGAGTCTGTCTAATAGATCTACGGTGTTCCCTCTATCTTGATGATTAAGTTTCGTCGTTCTTCCAAAAAACTTCTCACGGCCACGTTTGATCGCGGGCCAGCCAGATATTTTCATGGACGGAAGCAGGTTTTGAACAATTTCCATGAGCTGGTCAGCTCTTCTGTTCAGGCAGAGGGGGGAACCATCTTTTTGATCCAAGGCGCGCCCGGCGTTGGGAAAAGTGCGCTGCTTCATGAGTGCGAAAGATTGGCAAGGGAGCGAGGGTGGAAAACTGTAGAAATTGATGCACCGGCTCTTTGGGATACAGATAGCTTGCGGGATTTCCTTGGTCGAGGATTTTTTTCAGGAATTGCAAGTTTGGCCTTGAAAATCGGATGGCGTAAAATAGTTGATGCCGAGGTGAGGGTGGAGAGCGTCAGTCGTACAATACGGAAATTACTTCAAAAAGGAAAGCAGCCGTTACTTCTCATTTTGGATGAAGCGCAAACATTAGGGATAACAAATAAGCCACCAAAAGAATTAGAAGGTGCTACAACGAATGTTCTCAATCATATCCATAATGGCAAATTGGGGAGGCCTGTAATTTTCTTGGTAGCGGGGTTGAAAGGAACCAAAGATGCCTTTGCCAAGCTTGGAATTTCAAGGTTTTCGGCGAACTGTATTGTGGAATTAGGAGCATTGGGCAGGGAGCCTGAACGCGCGATAATTCAAGATTGGCTTACGAAAGAGGGGCGGGCCAAAGGTAACACGACGGAATGGATTGATACGATTGCTCAAGAAACACACGGTTGGCCTCAGCACATCCAAGTCTATGTGAGGCCTGCTGCTAAACAACTGAAATCTAACAACGGAATTCTGACGACAGAAGGATTGAATGTTGTATTGGAAGAGGGACGAAAGGAGTGCAAAGTGTACTACAGTCAACGATTAGATGATTTCCGTGGAGATCAGATTCGCTGTCTGGCAAGATCCATTCCAGAGAAACCCCAAGAAAGATCTGTTAAGTACGAAGATGTAATCTCTTCACTGACGGAGCAGTATGGAAAAGGTGAAGCGGAGGAACTGTTTGATCGCCTGATAAAGAAGGGAATATTGGAGGAGAGTGAGAGAGGGTATGCTATCCCAATCCCTTCCATGCATACGTGGCTAAGGGATACATATAGCCACGGATAATAAAGTTTCTTCGCGTGATATAAGTGAGGCAGAATTGCATCAACGGAATCCTGAATTGGATGAAAAGCTGACGCATACATGCCTCTTTGTGCTTATCAAGGAGAATTTTTGATTCTATTCAGGGATTGTCCTATTTCAGATAGCAAGTAAGTATCTGATCCTTGCCAAATCCTGAGAGAGATCAGATTTAGAGGATAAGTTCTGCGGTTAAAGTAATTAATCGATAAAGTTATGTTAGTTTCGATGAAGCGGACTCATCCAGTATAACAATAAGATCTGAATGAGATTGTAAACAGCTACCTGGAACCTCTTCCGTCTGAGGGCCCAGCAGGCAACGTTCTACCGCTTCGGCTTTTCCAGGTCCGCAAGCAAGTAGTATGATTCTGTGTGCATCCATAATCGTTTGAATTCCCATCGTGACTGCTTGGCGTGGAACATCTTCAACAGAATCAAAAAATCGAGCATTATCTGTGATCGTTGATGGTGCAAGATCTACGATTCGTGTACGGGAGTCAAATGGTGATCCGGGTTCGTTAAAACCAATGTGACCATTTGATCCGAGTCCCAGAATCTGCATCTCAATTCCTCCCTGATCCTGAATGAATTGGTCAAATATGGCAGGATTCGTATCTGCTTTTGGAAAATGAATGGAATTCGATCTCACATTTACATGCCCAAAAAGATGTTGCTGCATGAAAGTACTATAAGATTGTTCATGACCTGACGGTAGACCAATATATTCATCTAGGTTTACAGTAGTAAGTTGTTCAAAAGAAATCTCGCCGCGTTGGTAACTGGCTATGAGCAACTCGTAGAGTTTTACAGGTGTGCTTCCGGTCGCAAATCCGAAAAGTCCTTTCGGGTGTTCGGAGATAGCATCCGACACAATAGATGCAGCGGCCGAGCTTACCTGTTCGTAATTAGCAAGCTTTTCAATGAGCATTCGTCTAATCTTTGGCTTGTTCTTCCAGTAAAAGGTCAAGAATGTGGATCAATATATCCCGGAGCTCTCTTCGATCCACGACCATATCAACAAACCCGTGATCTTTGAGAAATTCGGAGCTCTGAAATCCCTTCGGAAGATCTTGTCCAATCGTTTCCCGAATGACACGAGGGCCGGCAAAACCGATCAAGGCACCAGGTTCGGCAATATTGATATCACCGAGCATCGCGAAGGATGCTGTAACTCCACCGGTCGTTGGATTTGTGAGTATTGAGATGTACGGGATTCCTTTTTCATGGAGGATCGCAAGATTTGCACTCGTTTTGGCCATTTGCATGAGACTGAGTGCACCTTCCATCATTCGGGCTCCACCGCTTTGAGCTATGACAATGACTGGAATTTCTTGTTCTATCCCTCTTCGGATAGCACGGGCAATCACCTCACCAACCACAGATCCCATAGATCCACCAATGAAGCTAAAATCCATCGCTGCAATAGATACCGTATGTCGTTCTATTTTCCCTATAGCAGCTTGTACGGCATCTTGGAGCCCAGTTTTTGTACGCGTGCTTTTGAGTCGGTCTGAATAATTTTTGCGATCTGAAAACTCGAGTGGATCAGTTGAAATTATCTCTTGGTCCTGAAACTGATAGGATCTATCATCAAGTAACAATGTAAAGTACTCGTTTGCCCCTAACCGGTTGTGGTAATTGCATTTTGGGCAAATACCAAAATCTGCATTTAATTCTCGGATATGATTGATCGCCCCACATCTCGGGCACTTCAGCCACTGTCCCGCCGGCATGTCATGTTGGCCGCTACGACTGGTAAGAATCCCCTTTTTTGTTCTATTAAACCAAGCCATTATGTAAAAGGTATACCAAAGCCGGTTAAACGATTTAGTCCGGGGGTGTTCTCTATTCAAGATAATTATGCGATAATTATGCAAAAAAGCAGGCAGATTCTCTCCCTATCTGTATATTCACCCGCTAGGTCACTTCTGAAAGATAACTGAAACATTAACCAATGAAAGTATATAGTCCTGATCGAATCAGAAACGTTGTTCTTGTGGGCCATCAGGGTAGTGGAAAAACGTCCCTGGCAGAGTCCATGCTATATGTTAGCAAAAAAATTCGTCGTCTGGGCACAATTACTGAAGGATCTACGGTCAGTGATTACCAGCCAAGTGAGAAAGAGCGACAAATGTCCATTTTCTCCACGCTTCTACATGCGGAATGGAAAGATCACAAAATCAATATTATGGATACCCCGGGGTATCCAGATTTTGTAGGGGAAGTTGTTGCAGCTGTTCGTGTGGCCGACACATCCATTTTTGTGATGAATGCCCAAGAAGGGATTGAGGTTGGTACAGAATTGGCCTGGAACGCAGCAACTGAAAATCACAAACCTGTGATGTTTGTGATTAATCAGATTGATCGACCCCAGGCAGATGTTGATTCATTGATCACACAGATGAGAGATCGATTCGGTTCCGGTATCACAATCGTACAGTTTCCGGGTGGAGATCCGAATTCACTGATTGATGTGCTGGTCATGAAGCAAATCACCTTCAAAGCCGGGTCACAGGATCCCCCGACGTTTAGTGAAATTCCCGATGAGTTTCGTGAACGTGCCGAAGAACTGCACAATGCACTGGTTGAAGATATTGCAGTCAGCGACGAAGAATTGATGGAAAAATATCTGGAGACCGAACGATTGACGGAGGATGAGATGCGAGCAGGGCTCCGGGATGCAATGTTGAGTCGTTCCCTTTATCCGGTTTTTTGTACGGTTGCTACCACCAATGTGGGAACTGCCCGTCTGATGAGTTTTATTGACAATGTAGCACCATCCCCTGTGGATGTTGCTCCGCTTCCTGTATCCCAGGGGAAGTCATCAGAACTTGATGTCTCAGCTAATCCGGTTGTGTTTGTTTACCGAACGATGGCGGAGCATCATGTTGGGGATTATTCATTTTTTCGCGTGTGTAATGGTACAATTGAGTCGGGTATGGATTTGGAAAATCCACAGTCGGGGACAGTTGAGCGTTTGGGGCAGCTTTATGTACTATGTGGACGTGATCGAGAGACTGTTCCGAGTATGAGCGCGGGAGACTTGGGAGCATTGGTCAAATTACGTGATACTCACACCAACAATACTCTTCGCAAGAAGGGAGATAATATAATTATAGAGCCCATTCCTTTTCCCGAACCCCGCTATCGAGAGGCGATTCGAGCAAAGACAGAGGGAGAAGAAGATAAACTGGCCCAAGGGCTCCATCAGATCACATCGGAGGATCCTTCATTGGTCGTCGTGCATGAGCCTCACCTTAGCCAGATTAGCTTAGGTGGCCAAGGGGCGATGCATCTCAAAGTTGCTCAATACCGATTAAAGTCCAAAGTAAACGTGGAAGTTGAGTACGCGCGCCCTCGCGTAGCTTATCGTGAAACTGTCACAACCGAAGCTCGAGATTCTTATCGGCATAAGAAGCAAACAGGTGGAGCAGGGCAGTTTGCTGATATTTCTGTGTTGATAGAGCCACTCGATGGAGAGTTCCAGAAACGACCTGACATCAATGTTCGAAATGTAGCTCAAGCAAAAACCGCATGGGGATCAACGATTGAATTCATTGATGCAATTGTTGGTGGTGTGATTGACATGAGACGCTTTTTTGGGGCAATTCAGAAGGGAGTTCTTGAAGGCATGCAAAGGGGACCGGTAGCGGGATATCCAGTGGGCGATGTCCGATTTGTGATCTACGATGGGGGAATGCATTCGGTAGATTCTAATGAAAATGCATTTCGGACGGCCGCTCGTATGGTATTTCGTGAATCATTCCGTAAAGCGAAGCCTGTGATCCTGGAGCCTATCCATGACGTGGAGGTCACGGTTCCAGATACGTACACAGGAGATGTGATGGGAGATTTGAATGGACGCCGTGCGACCATCAAGGGCATGGAGGCCGAAGGGATCATGCAAAAAATCCTTGTTCAGGTGCCAGAGGCTGAGTTGTATCAGTATTCAACCCGTGTACGTTCCATGACACAGGGGAGGGGAATTCATAGCGCACGATTCAGCCACTACCAAGCAATGCCTCGCAATGTACAAGAGGAAGTAGTTGCTACTGCCGCCAAAGCCGATCAGGAGTAATATCAGAATTAATTTTGTGGCTCTTCTTGAAGGCTTCAGTCAACTCTTCGGCCCGTCCTAACATCCATTTGAAATAATCCTGTTGGCGATTCTCATCATGAGGATCACAGGCAAGGGTACACTGAATTTTTGAGGTTTTCTTGCCCTTAAGTGGAAGTCATTCTATTTTGGTTTTCACGGTTTCTCGAAACCGGTCTTTGTTTTCAGTCAACCACGGAGTAAAATCTTTTGTCTCATCTTCCAGATCTCCCTGATCTTTATGTTTTCGAGAGTTTCAAAATTATCTTTGATGTTAAAAATCGGGATTTGTGTAGCAAAATCCACATATATGGGAATCTTTGGCAAAGTTCAGGTTTTTTTCTAAATCATTGGGTAACTTTCCCTTTCACGAACGCCAGCAATCGCGTATTTATTGGCTGTGGTATTTGTTTTATGAAGACTTTTAGAGTATTGCAAATTCTTTTGCAAAGGGGATATTTCGGGAAGTTTCATGCAGATACGAAAGGATCGTTATCTCCGAGAGGTTTGAGTAGCTCCAAATGCCGGATGATACAAAGTGGCAAAGGTGGTACGAGAGGCCTTGCATGGATACTCGTGTTCGTAGCGTTCTGCCTATCCCCTCCGACTCTTTTCGCACAGAGATTGTCGATCACTCCGCCAGCGGTGATGATTGTGGAGGGAGACTCCGGGGAGATTACGGTCGTGCTGTCGTCGGCGCCAACGTCAAACGTGACTGTAAATATTGTAAGATCTGATGGGACGGAAATCCGTCTGAGCAAAACGGAACTGACGTTCACTCCTTCAAATTGGAATATCATACAGACGGTGACGCTGACAGCAGAAGACGATGAAGATATTACGGATGACGAGGAAACATTGATTTTCATTGCACGCGGAGATGACTATGAAGAAAATGCTATCAGCGTTCATCCCGAGGCGGTGACAATTGATTCTCTCGGCCAGAGCGTCCAACTCAGCGCAATTATTCAGGATCAGGATGGTTCTCCTGTAACAGGTGTGTCTTTTAATTGGTCAAGTGCCGACTCTTCTGTGGCCGTGGTGGACTCGACAGGTAAGGTAACCGCTGTCGGTTTAGGTATGACAGCGATCACGGCTACATTGGACGCCATCCCGGAGACAGCAACGATTTCGGGCGAAGCCACCGTGCAGGTTGCCTCTGACGGAATCACTGATCGTGATGTACTGGTGGCGCTCTATCATGCCACGGATGGCCCCAACTGGGTTGACAATACCAACTGGCTAACCGATGCCCCGCTGGGGGAATGGTATGGAGTGGAGACGGATAATGCCGGGCGGGTCGTCGGCTTGCGTCTTCGTGGCAGATGGGACAATGAAGTACGGAGGTATATACCTCACCTGTCGGGTTCGATTCCGCCTGAACTCGGTGACCTTGCCAGTCTATCGTCTCTGGATCTGAGCCGTAATGATCTGTCGGGTCCGATTCCGCCTGAACTTGGTAACCTTGTCAATTTAAGGGAATTGGGTCTCAGTT
>JAPOTE010000051.1 GCA_026709335.1 Bacteroidota bacterium
AAAGGAATTGCAGGTGCCGCATGGAATGCACAACTCATGCACATTAATGCTGGATGCTCCTGGTCAGCCCGTAATATATGTTACGGTTACGAGGGCATTCTTGCCGCGGCCGCTAATGGTGCCGATATTATCAATGCAAGCTGGGGAGGATATGTGCCGTGGGACGGCAGAGCAAGATTTGCTGAACAATCCCTGGATCTGGCTACGGATATGGGATCACTCATCGTAGCTGCGGCCGGCAACTCATCCTTTGATCTGGATGTCATTCGTGATTATCCTGCACGCCATCCCCGGGTACTGTCGGTTGGTGCCACCGAGAAAGATACACGCAAAATTGTTGGATTCTCAAATTACGGGAAACTCGTGAATGTCTTTGCTCCCGGTGCCCGAGTGGCAACAACTGGCCTCAATAATGACTACTTCTATGTGTATGGAACCTCTTTTTCCTCCCCCCTGGTTGCTGGTATCGCTGCATTGGTGAAAACGCAGAATCCATCATGGTCCCCAGACCAGCTGCGCGAACAGATTCGCGTTACCAGTGACAACATTGACAGAATCAACCCATCCTATGATGGACAAACTGGGCGAGGTTATGTGAATGCATCAAAAGCGCTCGCTGTGCCATCTGCACCTGGTATCCGTCTGGTCAAATGGAGTTGGACCGATGGGGATGATGACCTTTTGATGTCTCCCAATGACGAGATTACGATTACTGTTGAGCTCGTCAATCATCTTTCTGATGCAAGTCAACTCACCGTTGGATTGACCAACGCCGAGTCATATCCGTATTTGGAATGGCTGACCCAATCTGTAAATGTTGGTACACTCAACGGTGGGGATACGACAAAAGTAGATCTTAAATTCAAGGTAGGTGCAAATGCACCTGCCAATCAAAGAATTCGCCTCTTTACCGACATACGTAACGGCACGTTTTCTGATCAGGCAGACATGCTCTCATTTCAGTTGAATCAGAGAATAGAACTGCTTCATCAGGCATTGAAATCATTGTATACGGCCACGAACGGTGATGCATGGACCAAGAAAACAAACTGGGACATCTCCAAGGTTCCTTCGGAATCTGAATTCAGTTCATGGTATGGTGTAGGATTCAGCGAACGCAGGCTGTTTTTGTTGGATTTATCAGAAAATAATCTATCGGGAACGCTGCCTACAAATCTGAGCAATCTAAGACAATTGGAAATATTGAATTTGTATGATAATGCTCTAACCGGGCCCATTCCATCTGAGTTAGGCCAACTCTCCGAGTTGAATCAACTTTACATCGAGAATAACTCACTGACAGGCTCCCTTCCATCCGAGCTTGGAAATCTGTCAAAAATGCAGAAGTTTGATGTGTCCAACAATAACTTAAGTGGGAACATTCCATCTCAACTAACACAGCTTTCAGAGATGGAGTTATTGAGGTTGAATAACAACTCTTTTACCGGCCCAATTCCCTCCGGGTTGAATAATCTTTCTAATTTGAATGATTTATGGCTTTCTCATAATTCATTGACTGATGGCATTCCAGCTAATCTTGGTCAACTCACAGGTCTGACAATTCTCGCACTCCACTATAACTCTCTGACCGGGGCAATTCCGACTTCCTTGGGAAACCTTGGCAGACTTGAAGTCTTGACTATATCCAACAACTCACTGACAGGTGGTATTCCCACTCAATTGGGGGGCTTGTCAAGATTGGAGTATCTCTGGTTATCAAGTAATTCTCTCACCGGGGGAATTCCATCGGAGCTGGCCAATCTTGTTAGTGTTCAGGATTTGCGTCTGCACAACAACTCGCTCTCTGATGCGATCCCGTCTCAACTCGGTAATCTGTCTGAACTACAGACACTGACGCTCCATGGTAATTCGTTGACTGGACAGATCCCGTCTGAACTTGGTAAGCTATCCAATCTTAAGATTTTGACCCTGTCCGACAATTCTCTGACAGGTTCCGTGCCGTCTGAACTGGGCAATCTCTCTAACCTACAGCAATTATATCTATCAAATAATTCGCTGACAGGGGAGCTACCTCGCAGTTTTCTGAAATTGAAAAACCTCAAAAAGCTATTCTTCAAAGGCCAAGATCTTTGTGCTCCTCAAGATGCTGAATTTCTGGCCTGGCTGAATTCCATTGATGAGGTGGATTCGGTACCATGCAATGATAATAATACGAATCTGATTGTACAGGAGATCAGTGATCAGTCGTTTGTGCGTGGTAATCTCATCGATCCCATGGTTTTGCCTGAAGCATCCATTGGAACCCCACCATTTATCTACACACTGTCTCCACCGCTTCCCCGGGGCTTGACATTTGATCCGGCTCAGCGTATCATCAGTGGAACTCCAACAGAAGTTTCGCCGCCGATATCCTTAACCTATATCGCCACAGATAACAGCGGGTTTCAAGGGAGTCAGCAGTTTACAATTGAAATCATTGCATCGGTTGGAACAGAATCCGAATCCTTACCCGAGAAGTTTGCTCTGCATAGTAATTATCCGAATCCATTCAGAAATTCCACCCATCTGGTTTTTGATCTTCCGTGGACTGCTAGTATTGAAGTTGAGGTAATGGATATTACCGGAAGGCAGGTTTATGTACAACCTGCTACTGAAATGTCACCTGGATGGGGTCGTGAAATCAAAATTAACGGAATAACACTTCCCTCAGGTTCTTACATCTATCGCATGACGGCAATATCGACTGAAGGCAGTTCGGTCCATATCGGTAACTTCGTGCGTATTCGATAACCAAGTGAATACAGTAGAGGGCAATTCCGGACTTCTTCCCTTGCAAATTCTCCGGAGTGAATCCAAGTATTGCTCTGAGAGTATGTGCGAGGATGTTTTGGCCGTAAGGGGCGTTTTGCAAAAGCACCCCTACTTGCTATGTGTATGTCGTTGTTCATGAGGGGGGCGACAAAATTCTTCAGTCAACTATTTATCGCGTACGTCCTGTGGTATAGGTGAGCCTTATGCTTGCAATCCGCCCAAGTCTGGGAGCACCTGCAAATTCACGGTGATTACTATTGAGTATGTTGTTGATTCCCATATCTATGCGAACTCCGACCTCTGGAATAGAGTATCCCATTCCAAGATCCAAGATGAAATAAGCATCAATTTCACCGATATACTGCCCGGAAATTATTGGAAATCCTTTGGTATATCGTGCGGAGGTCACTACAGAGAATCCATTCGCATTCTGATATCGCCCTCCGATCTTGAATTTTAACTTGGATGCATTCAGTGCAATTTGGGCGGATTTTGATTCTTCATCAATTTCCTCATGATCAAAAAAGTCGTCACTCACCCAAGAAGCATTACCAAAAAAATTCAATTGATTGTTGGCAATGATCTCGGTAGAAATGTCTACGCCATAAATCCGAATATTCCCGAAAATCGGGTTGATCAGAACCAACTCCGGGAGGGTTTCCTCTCCGCGGTTGTTTTCATTTGGTTGTACAATAGCGATGGGGGTTTCATCATCAGGAAGGGTCTCTCCCGTCAAATTGATGAGTAATTTGGCCATATCTTCAGGAGTGAATCCCAAAAATCCAAGAGTATTTAAGATTTCGGAGTTGTCGGCGATGCCTGATGCAATATTTGCGAGGATATTTTCGCGTAGATTCGGGAGAACTACAAACGGAGTAGCAATTTCTAATGCACCGATGAAATTTTCCCTTCTTGATAGGTAACTATCAATTCCAATTCTGATTCGATTATTCAGGACGGCTTTGTACCCAATCTCCCAAGATTGAGCAATAAGAGGGCCTACGGTTGGAGAATATCTTTCAAGATCATTCAGCCTTGGGTCAAGATCAATTGACCGGGTAGAGAGATTCACAAGGCCTAATGCACCCGGTATAAACCCGCGGACTGGAGTCAGTTCCGGGTTCAGTCCCTGAACAATGAGCGAAAGAAGAATTGGTGGGACGGGCGTTCCAGATTCGCCAAATAATCGAGCCAGTTCATCCTGGGGTATGGAGGCCAGCTTCGCGTACATCAAATCATAGAGGTATTCCGCGTTAATTCCAACTCCGGTCGGCAGTCCTTCCATCCCCGGAAGCAAACTTGATGCGACAAGTGAGGTGGGGGCGCCCATTTCCAAATAATCCGGGTTTCGGGTATATGAAAAGCCGGATGTTCGTCCAAGGGTCCGCACATTGATTCCGTCGTAGGATGTAGAAATAAAATCTCGAAAAAGATCGCCCGCATTCGGCGAAGAAAAGCTGCGATTATATGTTACCCGCAAACTTGATGAAGATGTAGGTCTAAAGACGAGAGCAATGCGAGGCGACACTTCTGTTTTTTCGATGACGGAATTGTAATCTCCCCGGAGGGCTAAAGTCAACTGAAGCGAATTGGATATCTTGGTTTTCGATTGGAGATACGCTCCGTAATGATCAATGGAATCCATATTCTCATTACGTCCGAGGATGGTTCCTCTGATATCGGGGCGATCAAATTTCAGATCTACACCCAATTTGAATTCCTGGATGGATTTGAGGTTTTTTGTGTATTCACTATGAATATTGTATTCTTTCGAGAACTCGGTTAAAGGCCCTCCATTGTATGAATATGAATCTCCTGAATCGATGGAATTCATATATGCCTGGATAAAGAGGGGGCCGCTCACTAATCGTATCTGGGCAAATCCTCCACGCATGTCCTGTACACGAATGGCACCGATGCCGGTAAGCAAGGAGGAATTCAGGTTGTTGATCCCTCCGCTGAGCGACAGCTTCGTTTGACGCCCCATCCACCAATCCAGCTCACCTGAAACAATCATTTTGTTGTGACCAGTCTTGCGCGGTCCTTCACGGTATAACTGCATGGCATCTTCAGGATCAGAGCATTCACTGAATCTTTGTGTTTCCAGGAAAGTCGGATCACATTCCTGAAGGGAAAAATCCTCAGCGGTAGCATAACTGCCAGTAAAAGTGACCCCTATCTTGTCTCCAAGCACCTGGGCAACACGGCCCTGAAAATTGAGTGTAGAACGTTCGCCTCCACTGATTGATATTGTCGTTCCAGGGTGATTGAATGCGTTTTTGGATATGAAATGAATGACTCCGGAATCGGCCCATGGTCCATAAACTGCCGATGCCAGGCCCCGCACGATTTCAACTCTTTCCGTATTCATCCATAGATTTGGCATGACTGAGTGAAGGTTGGCCCCAATTGATGCAACGCTGGCTTTGCGATGGTTGATGAGGATATGCGGAGAACGTGAGAAGGCATCGTTGAACCCCTGGAGGGTGATTTCATGTCGATCAATTCCTGTTTGAGAAAGATCCAGACCGGTGATATTACGCAGTGAAAATGCGGTTGTAGAGGAAATGTCCGATTGAAGCTCTCTGTTTATGATCACATCAACCGATGTGGGAGCATCGATAACTTCTTCATAGTGGCGTCCGGCGGAGAATTGGACTGGATTCAGGTTCGCTCCCGGTCGCAATTTAACGAGCCAGATATGAGTCTGGTCATGAATCACAGTATCGGAAAATGTGACGCTTGACTCCCTGGTTTCATATCCCGCGAAACTGGCTCTGAGAACATAATTATCAGGCTCGAGACTGGAGATCCAAAATTTTCCATCGGTGTCTGTAATGGTTGTTACAGGAGTATTCGAGATGATCACATGTGCTCCAACTAGAGGCCTGTTTGTCAAGGAATCAGTGACCTGGCCAGTGATAAGTATGTCTTGCCCTCTCACATTGGCAGTAAGCACACAAGAAATAACAAAAACCAGAATTCTGCAAATTGTAATCAGTGCATATGAGCAATCAATTAGGGGAACGCATTTCATTTTGTCTTGATGGTTTTACTGCGGCTATTGTGGATCCAGTCCGATTCTCGGAAATATTTCCATTTTCTACATCCACCGAGAATTTAACTCCAGATTTACCAGATGAGTGTCAAATTAAGTGAATTCAATAACGTATATGCCCATATTATTCATGACGAATGTTCTTTTGGCTCCAACAAGTGCATTTGAGCGGGATTCAGTTGGAATCACCCGTGTGGGATAAAAACTGTGCTGAATCTTCGCAGATATAGCCCCAAGAGAGACTATATGCACGTCTGGATTTACAGAAATTTGAGGTGAACTCCATTGCATGGACATACCTTTCCCATGCAATGGTTCTTGTTGCCTTCTTCCAGTTCTAAAAAGATCTCAGACGAGGGAATGAGCACGTCAAAAGTTCGGCAAAGGCTGCCAGTGTAGCTTCTGCAAGTGCGCCCAAAGCCGTGTCCACATCTGCACTGCAGAGGCGGCGATGTAAAACGTCACATAGCAGCCATGACGGGCGATCGTGGCACCGACCTTCAGTAGACGCAATTGAAGGTTTGAATATGCAGGTGTACCTCTTCCTCTGAATTCAGAGCGACCTTGTCGTCTGCGATCTCTTGGATCCGTTCTTCTTTTGCACCCGGAGTGGTCACCGTCTGCAAATGAAGACCTGAATGGGTCTTCGGGTCGGGATTCGGAGATTCGTCCACCTGCATCAACACCTGCGCTTGCTCTGGTCTTTCCGTTGGTGGACTGTGATAGAGATCTCGAGCGATGTGAGACAACTGATAGGTCAGCAGAAGTCACCTTCATTCTCCGGACGGATCTCCGCGTCCTCGTTGACCTTCTTCTCGCGGTGAATTGAAACCTGGCGATCATGGGATTTGGGAAGAGGAAAGCGACAATGAACCGGCCTGCTTAATCTCCCCCTGATGCATCTCCGCTTTTCCGCATGCACTGTAGAGCTCGGCTAATTCCTTCCTCGTATACAACGCAGCATCCGCATTCGTGCCCCAAAAGTGGAACTCATTGAACAACTCCCCCGGGCGGGGCTTCACCACCAAAATCACGCGACGGGCGCACTCCTATGAATCTACCTGATCCTCCAGTTCCACGTACTCCCGCTCGGAGGCGCAATCGTGCAGATACGGGGCCGCCATCTGTTCCAAGGTCGGGTTCTTGCGCAGACGCAGGAGATGATCCATTTGTATGGA
>JAPOTE010000090.1 GCA_026709335.1 Bacteroidota bacterium
GATCAAAACCATCGGAAGAGGATACAGAAGGTTTGAAAACTTCAGAGTCGCAATTCTCTTCTTCTGCGGAGGTCTAGATCTCAAACCACACAAAGCCCAGTAGAACCAAAAAGATTTCCACATTGAACAAGTTGCAGATGAAAAGACAACAGATGAGGTAGTAGATATTTTCAATCTCTTGAACAGTGCAGGTACCAGGTTATCACAGGGAGATTTGGCACTTGCAAAAATTGCCGCTAAATGGCCCGCTGTGCGTGAAGAGATGACTAAAATAGTTGAAAAATGGAAGGAACATCACTTCAGTTTCACACTGGATTGGCTTCTGAGGTGTGTGAATGCAGTCATTCACGGAGAATCGGTATTTACGCATCTACATGAAACCCCGCGGGATGTATTTGAAAATGGACTCCGAAGGACAGAAAAGCATGTGGATAAGATCTTGAATCAGATCTCAAGCAAGTTGGGGCTTGATCATACTCGGGTTTTATTTGCAAAATATGCAATTCCTGTACTGGTTCGACATATAGAATTGCATAAGCAAGGAAAAATGCACGGTGCTGTTGAATGGAATTTAATGCTATATTGGTTCCTGCAGGCGGGGATCCACGGACGTTTTTCAGGTACCACGGAAAGTAAAATCAGGCATGATTTACGCTTGGTTGATGGAACAAAAAATGGTCTTGAGAAGCTCATTGCTGAAATCGGAACTACATGGGGGAGACCCCAAATTCTTCCCTCCGATTTTGATTCTTGGTCAATCGGAGCACGTACCTATCCCGTGCTTTACTGGTTGACGCGGATGGAAGGAGCCAAGGATTTTTGTTATGGTAATGAGCTCAAAGCCAATATGATAGGTTCAGGTTCTGAGTTACAGGTGCATCATATCTTTCCAAAGGCGAAACTTTACAAGAAAAAATACGCCAGGGCCCAAGTTAATGCCTTGGGAAATTTTTGCTTCCTCACCGCAGAGTGCAATCAAAAGATCGGCGCAGCAGCTCCCTCTATGGCATCTGAATTTGTCGATGAAAGGAAGAATTCTAAGCACATAGGTTCGGGTGATGGATATTTTCATTGGGTAAAGGAAAAGTATCCAGAAGCGTTGGAGTCTCAGTGGATTCCAATGGATGAGAAGTTATGGAAGATTGAGAATTATCCTGATTTCCTAGATGCTCGGCGACAACTTTTGGCTGATGCAACGAACAAGTATTTGAGTAAGCTAAATCCGAAGCATGCCACAATGGGAAGTGTTTACGAATCACCGATAAAAGAAGAAAGATCGGAAGAATCTCATTCTCATATTGCCAGTGTTGACGAAGGGAATGAGTTGAAAAATCTGCAGGAATGGATGAGTTCAAACGGGCTCTCGCCTGGAAACTTCGCCTATGAAATGGAATCATCTTCGGGAGAGAGTAATCAAATCATCATTGACTTGTCTTGGCCGGAAGGATTACCTGCGGGTCAGGGAGAACCTGTAGCACTTCTCCTCAATGAGTCGGCAGAAACTTATCAAGCGGTGAGTCAATCAGGATACAAGTGTTTTATTGATACTCAATCCTTCAAAGAGTATGTGAATGCAAAAATGCTTGGAGAATAATCAAAGGATGGAAAAAATATCGATCACAAAATTCAAGTTCAAACAGAACGTGTTCGCAATTCCCAATAGGCTCATGGGAAAATTCTCGATAAAGTAGGTAGAATTGTGGGGCTGAAAAATTAGTTGGTTACTCCGGGGAAATGCAAAGGAGTTAGGATTCTCATCGCGTCTAGTTTTACGAGCCAAGCATTTTTCCGCCGATGTAAGGGATATATCGAGTCAAAATTTCTGGCTTTACATAGCCTCAAAATATTTCCGAAACATTGTTCAGGCATGAGAAGGCAAGATCATGCCGATCTTTCACACCAGAGTCGTATCAAGTTGTGGGAGCTATAATTCATTTGTGTGTAATTTTGAATAAGCGCATGGTCTTTTCTTCGCAGAGGTATCCTGTGGCTTTTCTGATTTGTTTAGTCGTCCATATGATCAATAAGATCTGATCTATGCTCAGCATCGTTCAACAGGTGATCCGTAACTGCGGAGTCGGTGATATAACTGCGCAAAGAATTCGTTTTGTCGTTGGTAGTTTACGGAGCCTTTAAATCCTGAAGCTATCTAAAAATTGTCAGAGCCTCCTTACACCGTGATGACAAAATCTCGACGCTATTCCAAAAAACGTCTGACGGTAACATTTGATCGCGGACCAGCCAAATATTTTCATGGGCGGAAGCAGGTTCTACACAATTTCCGTGAGCTTGCGAGGCATTCTGTTGAGGTAGAGGGAGGAACGATCTTCTTGATTCAAGGCGCCCCTGGGGTAGGGAAAAGTGCTCTACTCTACGAATGTGAAAAGATGGCGCAAGATAGTGGATGGGAGATTACGGAGATTGATCCGCCCGGTTTATGGGACCCGGACCAGTTGCTGCGTTACCTTGGAAAGAAGGGTGGGCTAATCGTTAAAAACGTGCTAGGAGAGGTTGGTTTTCAGGCAGGTGTCAAGCTTGATGCTGAGGTTGAGCGCTTTCATCTCACAACGTTGGATATACTTAAGCATGGTAAGAAGCCGTTGCTTCTCATTTTAGACGAAGCACAAATGTTGGGAACCACCAGCAAACCTCTCGGGGGGCGAGCCGAGATCGCGTCTATCGTACTTAAGGCGATACATAATGGCACACTCAATAGGCCTGTTATTCTTCTGGCAGCGGGGTTGAACGAAACTAGGGCAGCCTTTGGGAAGCTGGGGATTTCGAGATTTTCACAGCAATATATGATAGAGCTCGGAGCGTTGAACAGGAACTCGGAGCGTGCGATTATTCAGGACTGGATCATAAAAGAGGGTAGAGCCAAAGGAGATATAACGGAATGGATAGATGCCATAGCACAGGAAACACATGGCTGGCCCCAGCATATTCAAGCCTATGTGAAACCTGCTTCAGACCAGCTTAAGGCAAATAGCGGGATCATGACGTTAGAAAGACTGGATGTCGCGCTGGAAGCAGGGCGAGAAGGTCGCAAAGGATACTATAAGCAACGGACGGATGATTTTCGTGGAGATCAGCTCCATTGTTTGGCAAGGTGTATTCCAAAATCCCCTCGGGAAAAACCCGCTGGATATAGAGACATTATGTCTTCGCTGAAGAAAGAGTATGACAAAATAGAAGCGCAAGAACTGTTTAGTGACTTTGAGAAGAAGGGAATCTTGGAGAAGAGTGGAATGGGGTATGCTGTTCCAATCCCTTCCATGCATACCTGGCTGAAGGATACGTATGATCCCGAATAATCAGTTCTCTCACGAACACGGGTGAGACGAAGTTTAGATCAATGGAATTCTGAGGGTAGCGTTGATATGGAAGTAGTATCCAAGGCTATGCACTCTCGACTTGAATCGAGAAAAATGCGTCAATATCATGCCCTAACTGGTCTGCTGTTTCCATGAACAGCCCTCCTAAATAAAGGGAGGGCCCTTGCTCACGAGAGAATTCCCTGGATAACCCTCCCTCCTACATCCGTCAGGCGAATATCGCGCCCGCTAAACCGGTAGGTCAGATACTCATGCTCCAGGCCCAGCAGGTATAGCATCGTCGCATGAAGATCGTGAATAGTGGTTTTCTGGTCGATGACACGGTAGCCATATTCATCTGTGGCTCCATACGTAGTCCCTCCTTTGATTCCAGCTCCTGCAAGCCAGATACTGAATGCTGACGGATTGTGATCTCGGCCGTTCGTACCCTGTGCAAAGGGAGTTCGTCCAAATTCTCCTGCCCAAATAACGAGTGTATCTTCAAAGAGGCCACGGCTTTTCAGGTCTCTGATTAAACCTGCGATGGGCTGATCTACAGCGTGAGCATTCAACTCATGTCCTTCCTTTAGATTGGAGTGCTGATCCCATCTGTCTGCGGCGACATTGGGGCAGGTAAGTTCAATGAACCGGACACCTCGCTCAACCAAGCGCCTCGCTAACAGGCACTGAGTGGCATAAATACGGGTATTCGGATCAGATGAATCCATGCCGTACAGCTTCTTTGTCACCTCTGTTTCACCAGAAAGATCGGTCAATTCAGGAACGGAAGCCTGCATCCGGTAAGCTAATTCATAATTTGTGATTGCCGACTCCACATCATCCACATGGCCAATTCGGCCAAGCAAATGCTTGTCTGTTCGACTCATCAGGTTCAGTTTTCTACGCTGCAGATCAGAGGTTACCTCTCGAGGCTCAATATTTGGCAAGGGCATGTCACCAGCCTGGAAAATAGATCCCTGATATGCAGCAGGAAGAAATCCGCTGTTGAAATTATCCAATCCCCCAGGAGGAATCAAGCCACCGTCCAGGACGATATATCCCGGAAGATCCTGGTTTTCGCTGCCAAGGCCATAGTTCACCCAAGCTCCCATAGAGGGGCGTCCCTGAATCCCGATTCCCGTATGAAGGAAATAATTGGCGTTCGTATGTTCTGGAAAATCCGCCACCATCGATCGAACCACCGCAAGATCATCCACACATTGACCGACATGGGGAAACAGGTCACTGACCTCAATGCCGCTTTCACCATAACGGTGAAAATCCCAGGGGCTTTTCAGAATCTTGCCAATACTGTTGAACTGGGTTGCATCTACCGAAAATTTGTCGTGCGGGTTCTCACCATTCTCTTTCGCAAGACGCGGTTTCGGGTCAAAACTGTCAACTTGGGAGACACCGCCATCCATATACAGGAAAATGATACTTCGTGCCTTCGGAATCAAGCCGCCAGGTCGGGGATGCAACGGATTCGTTTCTGGTCGGGAACCCTGTGCAATCATATTGCCAAAGGCAGAGCTTCCCATGAGTCCCAGAAGGGCTACACCACCGAAACCGTTCCTGCACATGGTCAGCATTTCTCGGCGGGTCATTCGATAATTGAGACGATGTGGAGTACTCATTAGATCAGGTAGATAAATTCCTTTTGATTGAAAATGACATGGCAGTAGGCAGTCCAGATTTCCAAAGCATCCATGACTGATTTTGAGTCCAGGCCAAGTTCTTCAGCTTCAGTATTGATGAAAGACTGTGCTTCCATCAGTTCGTTTGGATCAGGCAGCCTGGAAAACGCCGTCAGATAGATTACCTCAATCCGGTTTGTAATATCTTGGTGAGGCTGTTTCACCAGTAGCTCACCCCAACGTGTTGCCTGTTGGGCGATAAACTCATCATTGAGCATCGTAAGGGACTGTGCGGGGACATTGCTCGTATTACGTGTGCCGAACGTGGAGAACGGGATAGGCATATCAAAAGAGAGCATCATCGGTGACAGAAAGTTGCGGCGTATCGCAATGTAAATACTACGCCGCCCGTATCCATCCAGCGGTCCATTGACTGCAGGACGTCCTCTTCCTTTCATAAATTCAGTCAGATGAACGGGCACCGGAGGGCCGTACATCGTGGAATTCAATTGCCCCGATACCGCCAGAACCCCATCCCGAATGGCTTCGGCTTCCAGTCTACGAACGGGGTAGTGAGACAAAAGCAAATTTGATGGGTCAGCATCAAGGGTTACTTCGGATGCTTTTGAGGAACGCTGAAAAGCCTCTGAAAGGACAATTTCTCGGAGAATAGATTTGATGGACCATCCAGACTGCACGAAGCGTAGCGCTAAATAGTCTAGTAATTCAGGGTGGGTTGGCAGTCCCCCCTGCGCCCCGAAATTATCCACAGTTTCAACGATCCCTCTCCCAAATGCATGATGCCATAACCGATTAACCATGACACGAGCAGTGAGTGGGTTTGAGGGATCCACGATAGCTTTCGCAAATTCCAGCCGTCCACTGGATGTCTGAGTAAACGGAAAGTTTGTTGAATCTAGGGCGGTTAAAAATCTGTGTGGAATGGGCTCTCCGACGGGGATTTTATAATTCCCGCGCCCGAAAATTGCGCTGGTGACATTATCTCCCTCAGTCATGCCAATAAAAAATTCTGCAGAAGGGAGAAGATTTTTCGTTTGATCTCTCTGACGAATTTGATCAGGAACCTGAGGGCGCGGTAGATCCCCGGATTCCAAAGCCCGGTTGATAGTTGCAAGCTGCGATGTGGTGACATTTGTTGTTGCCCAGGCATGAATTGAAGATCCCAACGAAGTCTGTTGGTGCTCAAGGCGTGCCAATGATGGTGCTGTATGGTCGTGGGCTACGGCATAAGAAATTTCAAAGTAGGATGAATCATCAATCGAAAGCATATGCTGATCCGTCACATAGCGATTCTTGTCATACGTACCGACCAAGAGTTCCAAATAAGCTTTGTGGCCTTTCCACATACTCACATCAAACTGGTAGGGGATGAGTACATCACTGCTCAATTCCCGGTCAAGTTCTCCATGAATCGGTGCACGAATCAACTGGAAGTTGTCAATCACCAATCGCAGTGCAGATTTGTACCCTTGGGCCATGACGGTAATTGAGTCATGGACGAGGGTAAAGGTAGGAGAGCGAAGCGTACCGGGAATCCCTTCCGAGATTTGACGGCTGCTGGCTACTTGTTCGGTGAGCCGCTGCAAACGATCTCCCTTGAAGAGAGGAGCGCCGTGAAGAGGAGCACCTTCAAATGCGACACCGTCGGGAATCCATCCACCTAGAGAGCCATTGCGAAAATCCCCCAGAAATTCCCAATCCTCGCTGCTGGTTTGCACGGTTGGTGTGCTTGAACTCGTTCGTCTGACGGATACGGTTGCAGGTTTGCTTAGCGATGACTGCCACTTACTGGCTATATCCGAGCGGAGGGTTTGATTGAAGTCGATGAGGTTTGAAATTCCCATGAAGTAGTCCTCTGAAAGAATCGGGGCAGGAGTAAAGCGAGCACTCTCAACAATACCATACAGTGAATAGTAATCCTCGGTTGGAATCGGGTCAAACTTGTGATCATGACAGCGTGCACAGGAGACGGTCAATCCCTGGAATGTTTTCGTGGTCACATCAATGATGTTATCAATGCGATCTGCTTCATCAATACGGGTATCAACAGGACTGTGTTTTCCTTCCCCAAGCGTGAAATACGCCGTTCCAATCATGGATTCATTGAATCCGTGGTCGGGATTGCGCCTGGGCTGTTGGAGAACATCCCCGGCAAGATGTTCCATCACAATTTGATCGTAAGGTACATCTTCATTGAATGCCCTGATCAGGTAATCTCTGTATTGCCATGCACCCTGAATAGTAAAATCAAATTCGTGTCCCTTTGACTCCGCATATCGGACGAGGTCCATCCAATGGCGTGCCCATCGTTCGCCGTATGCAGGAGAGGCAAGGAGGCTGTCTACAAGCCGCACATATGCATCCGGCGATTCATCCTTCTTGAATGCTTGAACGGTGCTAGGCGAAGGGGGAAGTCCGGTCAGCACGTAAGAAACGCGCCGAATTAGGCTGGTTCGGGGTGCTGGGGGCGCAGGAGAGATTCTTTCTGCCATCAGCCTCTCCTCGAGTAAATCATCAATAGAGCGCGGGCCTTCGGGGCTTTGTGGTGGAATCAGTGCCCAATGGGTTTTGTACTCCGCTCCTTGGTCAATCCATTTTGAGAGTAGCGCGATTTCGTGTTCAGTGAGCACTTTATTCATCTGCGGAGGAGGCATCCGTTCCGTTGGATCTTCCGCTTGAATGCGTTGAATGAGTAAACTGCGTTTTGCATTTCCGGGGACAATTGCTCGACCATCGGAACGCTGGGCCGTCGCTCCGGCATAGGTGTCCAGACGCAATTCTGCTTCTCGGGTACTGATGTCTGGACCATGACATACATAACATGAGTTTGAGAGAATTGGTCGTATATGGTAATTAAAATCCACCTGATTTGGTAATTTGTAAGTAGTATCATGTCTAGAGCATCCAAGCGATGACAAGGAAAACATAATGATGATCCAAACAATACGATAATCAATCAGGACTCTGATTGCAACCATTGGTCCAAGAGGATTTAATGATTCAAGAGAACCTCTTGCAAAACCCCTGAAATTGAGCGTAAACATTGCCCTGGAAGCACCTGAGGGAATCTTTTCATCTGAAAACAGAGGTTTTGCAAGAACCTCAAGATATAGAAATTTCGTGATTTAACAGAGGATGCCGGGAGTTAGAATTTTATGGTTGGCTGGTTTTATGGTCCTGGCGGTTGCATGCAAAGATAGTTCTGTTACAGGGCAAGATCCTGAAACTATGGAGGAATACACTGCATTGCGATCCGTGGCTTCCTTCCCCGTTGGAGTTGCGCTTCAGTCAAACCGGCTCAACCTTGCACCTCACTCGGAGATTACCCGAACTGTTTTTAACAGTGTAACAGCTGAGTATGAGATGAAGATGAGGCATTTGACGGATCCATCAGGAAACTACATTTGGACTCGAGCGGATCAATTAACAGCGTTTGCGAAGGAATATGAGATGCAGGTACACGGACATACATTGGTATGGCATCAATCTACACCACTATGGCTGGAAAATTTCAATGGAACAGATGTTGAGTTTGAAGGGGTGGTGCAGACTTATATCACGGATGTTATTCACCGGTATAAGGATGATATCATAAGCTGGGATGTGATCAACGAAGCATTTGAAGATGGATCGGGTGCGCTACGAAATTCGATCTTCCGACGTCGCATGGGATCGGATTACATGGCACGATTATTTCAGTATGCCCGATCAGCTGATCCGAATGCACTTTTGTTTTACAATGACTACGGTACAATTTGGGATGTAAAAAAACGGGATTCAATGCTAGCCATGATAGATGATTTTCAAGCTCGCGGTATCCCGATTGATGGGGTTGGACTTCAGATGCATATTACCTACAATACTCCGCCGCTCTCTGACATCATTGCCGTCATGGACGCTATCGTTCAGCGAGGCCTCAAGATTCATATTTCTGAAATGGACGTTCGTGTCAACCCTCAGGGAGATCTATCTCAACTGACCAATGCACGGAGCGAGCTTCAAAAAAAGCGGGTCAATGAGATTGTGGCTGCGTTTATGGACCTGCCTGAAGGTAGCCGGTTCGCTATTACTTGGTGGGGGTTACGAGATCCCGAAAGTTGGTTGATTGATTTTTGGGGAAATCCGGAATGGCCTTTGCTCTTTGATAGTGGCTATAGACCAAAGCCAGCGTATGAGGGATTTCTTGAAGCATTGATCACAAACTGAATTTCAGAGAACCTCTTGCAAAATCCCCGAAATTGAGCATAAACATTGCTCTGGAAGCATCTGAGGGAATTTTTTCTGTCTGAAAACAGAGGTTTTGCAAGAACCTCCAGAGACAAAAATTTCTTGCGCTTTTTGATTAGTCATTATTTTTCGAGTGAATCTTACGAAATAGCAACTGCGCGTATCCGGAAATATTCACTCTTTCATAAAGTACATGTGTGCGATCTGAACGTCAGACACACGATTCCAGAAACCCATCTTAAAATTTGCGAATTTTGAACCTCGACTACGCCATTAGAGTCGCTTTCCAGTTGACTTCTGTAAATCTGTAAGGCGAAGTAACGTCGACTCCCTTGGTGGTGCTGCAATAATCCGATTTTATATTGGCCATATTAAGGGCAAGAAAAAGACCACAAGCAGAAGGAGGAGTAAGAAAAGAGGTGCGCCTGTACGCGTGTAATCTGTTACCTTGTACCCGCCAACACTCATTACCAGGAGGTTCACCGGGTGGCCGAAGGGAGTCAGGAACGCACAGGAAGAGCCCACGGCCACGACCATGAGCAGTGATTGAGCAGAGAAGCCCAATTCCAAAGCGGTGCTAAGTGCAATTGGTGCAACAAGGACGGCTACCGCTGATGTGGGGATAAATTGGGCCGCAAGGGCGCAGAGTAGAAAGAGGCTTGCAATCAGGAATCGAGGGCCAGCATCCGCTGCTCGTCCGATGACTTCACGCGCAAGAAGTTCTGCGGCACCGGATTCCTCCATGGCAAGTCCGAGAGCCAACATTCCGCCAAGCAGTACTACGACTCTCCACTCAATGAGTTTGTAGACTTCGTTTCCCTTGATGCATCCGGAGAACACCATAAGCAGAGCACCGAGAAGGGCGGCAATGTAAACTGGAAGGAGGTTGAGTGAAGCTGACAGGATGACGCCGAGCATGATTGCTCCTGCAATCGGAGCCCGGCGGGTTCGGAATACCTCACTGAGCCCGGGTGTGAGCATCAGGAAGCGTGTATCATTGGCGAGTAGCTGAATCTTTTTCCGCTGGCCGTAAACAAGGAGCGCATCTCCAAACTGGAGGGGCGTTTCACTAAGGTGAATACTGGAGTGAATGGTTTCGCCACTTCGCCAAATCGCGGGGATGGTCAAACCGAACGAATCCCGAAAGAAGATCTCACTCAGTGTTTTTCCCACTATGTGTGAGGTGGGGGCAAGTGTAACCTCCGCGAAGCCAACTTCTTCGGACTCCAGATCCGTGACCATGGAAGGGCCATCTATTTCGTGTGGTTCAAGCGCCTGGAGGGCCTGAAGGAGGGCATACCGCTCTGGAGATCCCTGAATAATGATTCGATTTCCGGGTCTGAGGATGTCGGAAGCCCCGGGGAGGAGGTTTTTTTTTGAGTCTCCGCTACGATGAATATCAAGAACCGTGAGGTCAAAGGCATGACCAAGGCGAGTAGAAACCAGGGTTCGTCCATCCATGCCAGATCCTTCAGGGATTTCAAGTTGCATCAGCCAACGATCAAAGTCATACTCCCGGGGATCAATTGAATTAATAGAGGCGAAGTCATCGGTGAAAGTAAGTTGCAGAAGCAGTTCTTCTTCACCGAACAGGAGAAGAAAGTCACCAGCCTGAATTCGGGTTTCCTGAAGAGATGATCGTAGAATGATCCCATTGCGCTCAATAGCCATGATATGAGCGCGAAAGCGGTTTCGAAAATCTAGTTCTTGCACAGGGATTCCAATGAGGTTGGAATTTTGTGTGATTTTAGCCCGTGCGAAGGTTGCAGAGCTATCCATCAGAGTCGCAAGAATGCTCTCACGCTTGGTACGGATTTTCTTCAGTTGCCCCCATGAACGCAGATCATTGATAGCATCCGGCCGACCCTCAAACACGAGGATATCCTCATTCTGGAGCTTAAACTTTGGCTCAGGCGCTCTGAGGAAGTGTCCCTTTCGCTGGACAGCGAGCAGATCAACTCCCATGATACGCCCGAGGTGGGCTTCCACAAGAGTTTGTCCATGGAGTTTGGAGCGCCGAGGTATTCGTAAGCAGAATACTGTGTCATCCAGAGCGTAGCGATCCCGAAGGCTGGTTTCCCCCATAGATCGCTCCTGGTTACTTCGCCGATCAGGGAGAAAGTGGCGACCAGCGAGAATCATATACAGAATTCCCAGAGCAAGCGCCGCGGCTCCCACCGGGGTGAATGAAAAAAGTCCGAAGGAGCCTTGGCCTGAGCGTACAAGAATGGTTGAGAGCAGGATATTCGGTCCGGTTCCTATGAGTGTAGTCATACCACCCAGAAGTGAGGCAAAGGCGAGCGGAATCAGAAGCCTGGAAGGGCGGATTCCCAGTCGGCGTGCGATATCAAGCACTACCGGTAACAAAAGTGCGGTAGCAGCAATATTATTCATCACGCCAGACATCAGCCCCGCTGCAAGCATCATGACCATCGTAAGGCGAAGTGGGGAAGTTCCGGCAAAGCGCATCAACTGGGTTCCCAGCAGATTTGCCACCCCCGTACGGTACAACCCTCCGCTCAGAACGAGCACCGCTGAAATTGTAACTACGGCCGGATTTGCAAATCCCTCAATAGCACGCGACATGGGGATCACACCGCTAATTGCCAGCGCGAGTAGAACGATGAGTGCTACGCCGTCATACCGAACCCATTCTGTGACAAAAAGGACAATGGCGCCCGCAACGATCGCAAGGACTATAAGGATGTCAGGGCTTAGCATATAACACTAACGATGTCGTTCAAAGGATCAATCCCTGAATGGCATAGTCAGAAAGCGTGGCGGTGCGAAGGAGTGCTTTCATATTTCACACCCCAAAGAGTATCAAACACATATACGCCCCACGTACACTACACTGGATATGTGGCTCGCGCTCCACTAGTTCCCCATTAACTCTTCGGCGGTATAGAACTCTCGCCGATCTGCAGTATTTGATCGAACCGCTTCAACCTGGTCCGGGCTGATTGCGGATGCGCTATTGCCGAATGCATTCCGTACATAGGTCAGGACAGCAGCAATCTCTTCATCTGTCAGCAAATCCCGAAAAGGGGTCATGGGAACCTGCCCCGGGTATTCTTGCCCCAAAACGGTAATGGGCCCCATCAGGCCATGTAGTGTGAGTTTGATCAATCTGTCAGGGTCTCCCAACACCCAGTCTGTGCCAGCCAGTGGAGGGAACCCAGATGCAGGTAATCCCTTGCCGTCAGGTCTGTGGCAAGTACTACAATATCCATCTTGAGCATAAACCTCTTTACCGAGCGTATATAAAGGGAGATTTGGAGCAGCCCAGCCAGGAGCATCTTCCTCTGTATCATTGGATTGGACAGGGTGTCCATTCAAGTGAGCAATCGCAGTCACAGATACATTCACATTCCATTTATCCAGCATATCCTGGCTTGCCTTTTCAGCAATCGGCAAACCCAGTTCAGGAGTCAGCCAGGACGCTGCTGTCAGGACTTCAGTCCGAACTCGACCATGTGAATCCGAAGCCGCCTCCGTAAATAATTCAATCCGCCCTTCAAGTTGCGAGTTATATCGAAGCACACGAACCGCAGCAGCACGAACTCTGAAGTCTTCTGCGTTTAGGAGGCGCTCCAATAGTTCTTTATCCACCTGATTCAGTCCCCAGGTAACCCATAGAGCTTCCAGAAGATGGTGTTCGTAGTTCTCGCTGTCAGAATCCAGTTCTTCTATCCATATATCTAGTCGGTCAAGCACATCGGAGGCATCACGACCTCTCAGTTCACGGCGTGTACGATAACGGGTACGATATTCAGGAAGAGTAAGGTTATCGAGTAATTCATCAATGGTTGCCCCATGTACTTTGGCCGGTTCCACCAAGGGTCTGGCGGGATATGTGATTCGGTAAATACGTCCATGCTCATGGTCACGCAAGGGGTCACGAGCATTATGCTGCATGTGGCCAATTAATACGTTATGCCAGTCAATGAAATAAAGCGATCCATCTGGAGCAAACTCCATATCTACCGGTCGGAAGTTCCCATCGGAACCCTGAACCAGGTCTTGACGATGGTTACTCATGTAACCAGTTTCGTCGTCCACCATCGTATGCTGTTTCATGCCCAGAAACCCTATCGTGTTGTTGATCAGCAGATCTCCCTGAACTTCATCTGGAAAGTGTCGGCTGGAAACAAATTCAAGACCCGAAGTGGGCCGCACCTTGTGCGCATCTTCAATCAGGTTAAAGGATTTGTGTGTAGCGATGCCATAACGGGGTTTGATAGTCGCTGGCAACATCCAGCGTACATCCGGGCCAGAAGTTTCAGCGAAGAAGGGTTGGCCCCATTTATCAAATGCAATCCCCCATGGATTCGGGATCGAAACTTGTGCAGTGCGCTCAAGATGACGCCGCTGGGGGTTATAGCGAAAAAATCCACCATTTGTCCCACGAACCGGTCCGTAGGATGTCTCAACATTGGTGTGTAGGAAGACGCCTTCGGCCATATAGATGGCGCCGGATGGACCGGCTGTGAATGCGCTGATCACATGGTGGGTGTCGTGATCGTCAAAGCCACTCAGCAAGATTTGCTTGGTATCCGCGCGATCATCTCCGTTTGTATCTGATAGTAGCGCAAAATCTGTTCCCTGACTCACATATACTCCCTCCGGAGCAAGTTCAAACCCGACTGGAAGATGTAAGCTGTCTGCCCACACGGTTTGTTTATCCGCTTTACCATCTCCATCGGTATCTTCAAAAATCAACAATTTGTCATTAGGCAAAGGATCGCCTGGTTTCCAGTGGGGATAGCTGGGGATCACTGCAATCCATAGACGTCCCTGATTATCAAAAGACATCTGAACGGGGTTTGCCAAGTCCGGAAATTCCGCCTCGGAAGCAAACAATTCCAGTACATATCCTGGTGCAGTGGTGAAGGTCGCCAAAGCATCATCGCCATAGAGATAGGAGAGCTCACCGTTCTTTTCGCTTGGTTGATAGTTAGTTTCCACCTCGGGAAGCGCAAGTGTTTTCGCGTCGGCCGCCTCCAGGTCCATGGCTGATCCCGATGCAGTCATCCAGATTGCTGAGTCCCGGATCGCCGTCATCTGGCGGATTTTCCGTAGCTCTGCGGGGTAGTTATCCGGCCCGAAAGGATTATACCGGCGACCAAATACATGCACACCATTTGGAATTTTGAAATCATTCCGCCAGAACCAGTTCTTGTCATTCACGGCAGCCAGCAGGTGGCTGCGTATTTGATTGTCAAGTATGGGTTCACCCCCAAACACCTGATCTGCGATGCTGGCTGCCAGTAAATGATACCCTTCATCATTAAGTTGGAAGCCGTCAATTGTAAGCGGTTCCAGAGTACGACGATACCATTTTTTCGAGGAAGAAAAGACATCTGCATATGGGAGTCCGTGGTTCTGCGCTACCCGTTCAACGGCCTCTGTGTAGGCCGAAAGATTAATGTTCTCCTGTGTTCCGTCGGGAAGATCCTGCTGAAACGACAAATCTTCAAATGCAATTGGTGAAATTAGAATCAAACTCGGAGGTGTCTCTCCGTTGTACAACTGAGATTGCGTATGCTCAACAAAAGCATTCAATTCTGCCTCAAAAGAAGCCAATCCATCCGATCCTTCAAATGATTTATTGTAACCAAAAAATGCCAGAATGATGTCCGCTTGCAATCGCGTGAGCCATTCATCTGGTGTTTCAAAGTGTCCTTGACTGTTTGAAGGCTGGGACAAATCCACATAAAAACTGTCCGCTCCCGGAAAGGCCCACGGAGAAACCCGTCCCGGATGGGGGCGAAATCCGGGTGTATTTCCACCGTCACACATATTTCGGATGGTCAGTTTATGCTCCGGAAATCGCTGATGCAACTCCGTCTCAAAGTGACCAAAGTGTATCATACGCGAGCATAGGTTATTGCCGACAAGCACAATGTGATCGTTCTTGGAGATTATTTGGATTGGTCCCCGGGGTTGGGAGCCACAATGCATAAAGAGTATAGCAAGCAGGAGGGCAACAGCGGTACTTGTCCAAGAATAAAAAAATGGTAGATTAAAGATTGCACGCATGAGGAAAATGATTATGTTTGACGTGTGTGCACTGGATAACCCGAAAAGTACGAATTAATCATTACAGATGCACACTAAGATAATCTACTTGAAGGGCTTTTCTGCAGGAAATCTCTACTGTCGTCATTCTGTCTGAGTGATTCTTCCACCCAATCAGACCGAATATTATACTGGCTATGGTAGATGATTTGGGAACCAGATGATGCTGGTTGCTACGAAAACCCAGTGATTTGAGCTTCTGGACTGGATCTGTTGGCTGAGCGGGGTATACGGTTTACCCACGGTTTTTTAGTTGTATCTTGGTAGTGTTAGCAGTCCGTCTTCTGACAGGGCTCTATAATCAATCGTGCCAATGGTTAATGCGTTATAGAGGCATTTCTTTAATTCAATACAACCGATTGGACCGAATCTTTAATATCTTGACTTCGGCGGTTTGGATTGATCTAAAATTTTAAAACCTTATTTGAAGAAGCTCTTGCAGGAAACTCTGACTATCAAAGTGTACTAGAAGGTGATCAAGAGTGACTCCGAAATTATCAGGAAAAAACGAGGAATCTTCAGATTCTCGAGGGAGAACATGAACGGTCGTGAACCCTGTTGGGAAACTGTTAATTAAAGGAAGTTATTCGTCGATAAAATTCTATTACTCTTATGTTTCAGCGTTTTGTATATCTCTTTGTGATTTTCATCCCTGTATATGTGGCAGTTGGTCAGGATGCTCCGCGCCCGACACAGACCGTGAAGCTTCTCGTTCCTCAATTGGAAAATTCTCCAGAAATAGATGGAGCATTATCTGAGTGGAAGGATTTTGCTTTCACGGATGGAGTATGGGATATACATCGTCTTCGTCATACATTCTGGTATGATGATGGGCGCCGTAATCGGCTCACAGATCATGGCAATGAGCCACATCCAGAGGATGACCTACAGGCTCGCTATTACATAGCTTGGGATTCGGAGTATCTGTATTTTGGAGCTGAGGTAAAGGACAATGTGAATGATGTAGAGGCGCCAGAAGAGCAGCCGCATGCATGGTATATGCGAGATAGTATATGCTTTTTTATGGAGGCTCCTCACGACGAAGCCCCCGAGCATTGGGGCCAGGGCAACAATGCATTTTGCTTTGTTGCCGATGTAACTCGCCCTGATTATGCGGCTTGGTGGCGCCATGGAACGGATACAGAGCAGCGACTTGAAGAAGCAATTCCGACGGAGTCCGTAACATATGCTTTTCAATTTGATCCATGGGGGACTGGGGAAGCCGATTTTATATTAGAGGCGCGAGTCCATATGTCTAGTACATTGGGTAAAAGCGATTCACGCTGGACGCCTCCGCAAGTTGGAGATATCTATGGGCTGGAAATCGTACATTGTGATCCGGATGGAGGTCCATATGGCGGGCATTTCATGATCTATGGGACCGGGGACGATGATGCGACCTGGGGGCGTATGATTCTAACAGGCCCTCAAATGCCCATTGAGCGGCGTGCAGAGTAGTAATATTGCTCGTTTGTATCTATATTCATTACACACTATACCAAAGAACTCATGCAGGTACGACTCTTAATTCTGTTTTGCTTCGCTCTGTGCACAGTCTCGAGTAGTGCTCAGGATACGATAGATTTCTATGAAGGTCATTGGACACTTCATTTACCCGGAGGGGCTGGTTGGCTTGAAGTGGTTCATAATGAGGGTCTTGTAGATGCTTCACTACTTTGGTATGGGGGTAGCGTTGTTCCGGTTGCCAGCGCGAATATCACAGGAAACGTGCTCACACTCACACGAACCCAAACGGTCAATCGAGAAATGCAGGATGGGAGCCAGCGAGATCTAGTCTTCACGAATACTTTTATGCTGAAGCCTTCTGGAGATCGGTTGATGGGCATGGCTCATTTTCCCAGTCATTCAGGGGTCGGAACCAATACAATTGAATTTGAAGCGGAGCGAATCCCTGAACTGCCTGCTCCACCGGATCTTTCACGGGCAACCTATGGAAACCCTGTTGAACTCTTTAATGGTCAGGATCTCGGTGGATGGAGCTTGATCAATGATCAGCAAATGAATGGGTTCAGGGCCGAAGACGGAATGCTAGTCAATGATCCTGTGCAACCCGAGAACGGTGAGCATATCAGTTACGGAAATCTTCGGACTGATGCAACATTTGAGGATTTTCGTCTGACATTGAATGTAAATATTCCTGAGGGCAGCAACAGTGGTGTATATCTCCGGGGTAGATACGAAATTCAGGTTGCGGATACGTATGGAAGGGAGCTGGACAGTCACCATATGGGGGCCCTTTATAGTCGAATCAAACCATTGGTCAATGCAGAAAAGCCTGCGGGTGAGTGGCAATCCCTGGATATTACTCTCTATCAGCGTCATTTGACCGTCATCCTGAATGGAACTTTGATCATTGATAATCATCCAGTCCTGGGAGTCACGGGCGGCGCGATGTCGGCGGATGAGGCTTCCCCTGGCCCCATTTATCTTCAGGGAGATCATGGCCGGAGTCTCTACCGAAACCTTGTTTTAACTCCAATTCTGTAACTCATAACTTATCATCATGGCAAAGCATTTTACAGTTTCTCGCAGGGACTTTCTACGTACCAGTGCAATAGGAACGGCCGGGTTAGCAATGGGGGCGCATTCTCCAATGGTGGCTCCAAGTGATCGGATTACCATTGGAATGATTGGCTCAGGTGCTCGGGCACATCGGTTGGTTGAAGTATTACAGCAGTTTCCTGAGGTAGAGGTCGTAGCAGCGTGCGATGCGTACAAGGGTCGACTGGAGCGTATGAAAAGTCGTACCGGTGGCAGAGCTGATACGATGGCAGACTATAGGGAGATCATTAATCGGGATGAAATTGATGCCGTTGTCATTTCCAGCCCCGATCATTGGCACTATCAACACTCCGTCGATTCGTTAAATGCAGGTAAGCATGCATATATTGAAAAGCCATTGACCTATTCCATTGAAGAGGGGAACGGGATCGTCGAGGCGCAGAGGAGGAATAATCTCGTGGTACAGGTGGGTAGTTCCGGGCCAAACAGTGTACTCGTTCAAAAGGCGCGTCAGATGATCAGGGAAGGAAAGCTGGGACAGGTTACCATGATACGATCAACTACAAACCGAAATACGGCCTCCGGCGCATGGATATATCCCATTCCGCCAGATGCTTCACCTAATACCGTAGACTGGGATTTATTCCTCGGCTCGGCTCCTAAGATCCCCTACAGTCCTGAACGGTTTTTCCGTTGGCGCTGCTATAAAGATTACTCCGGCGGATTATCTACAGATTTATATGTCCATACGTGCACGACCATCAACTATCTGATGGGGGCCGGAATCCCCGAAAGTGTGATCGCGATGGGGGATCTATATCGGTGGACACGTTCACGGGATGTACCGGATACGATCAATGCTTCGTTGAAATACTCTGGCGGTTTTATGGTGAATCTTAGTGGGACATTCAATAACCAGGAGGGGAATTCAGGTGGAATGCGAATTCTTGGAACCGAAGGATCTCTGGTATTCGGGGGAGGACTCCGTTTTATTCCTGAGCGAGTCAATGAAGGGAATCGCTGGATCACAAACAGTTGGCCGGAAGCTTTGGAAGATGCCTACCTTGTCGATCCTGCAGTTCGTCAAGAAGAGATGCCTTCTACCCGCACGCCGGCGACGGTCGCTGGTGAGGAAGTCTACCATGCCGAAGGGAAAGACTCATTGACTGTACATGTCCAGGAGTGGCTGGATGCGATCCGGAAAGGAACGCCAACGAAACAGGATGCAGAAGTTGGACATCGTGCTGCTGCATGTGCACACATGATCAATGCCTCCATGGAAATGGAAACAATGGTGCACTGGAGGAATGGACAAAGCCTGATCACGAAGTAATCTGATCTGCAGAAGAGGAAGAAAAATGTCTTTCTCAACGATTCGAGGCAGGCGCTTCCGGGTCTCCTTTTCCTGTCGTTCATTATGGCTGGACAAAGGACATGAGTTGATTATGTGATTTTAGTAATTCGTCACCTGTAAAACGGTTAGCACATCATCTGAGCTCTTGGCGAACGATTTTTACATGAGTGGTGAGCTTGGAATTCAGCGAGCCATTGAAAATGCCTCGTACAGGAGGAATATCCCTGTAATCCCTCCCAACTGCAACCTGGATGTGACGTTCATCGCAGTCACCGTCGTTAACAGGATCTACCCCAAACCAGCCTACGTTTGGAAGCCAGCATTCAACCCATGCATGGCTCTCACTGCGGCCGCTGGAACTACTGTCTGCTCCAAGGTATCCTGACACGTAACGAGAGGGAATCCCCCAGCTTCGCAATATCGAAAGCATCACGTGGGCATAGTCTTGACATACGCCTTGACCGCTTTCAAGTATGTGATCAATTGGAGAATTCGCTGTAGTACTTCCAGGCGCGTAAACGAAGGTTGCGCGCAACGCTGTTTTCAGTTTCTGGATGCTGTTCCATGGAGTGTTTCCTCTCTCAATTCCGAATTTATTCATGAATTGCTTCAATATGGCGGACGAGGGGCGCGCGAAATGGCTGGGATGAATCATGATCCACTGTTGCGGGGTATTGATATGTGCTTCAAGTGTAGACCAGCTCAAGTCACGAAGAGATTCAGGGAGTGGAGGTCGCGGAACTACGACAACATCAGAGATTGCACGGATATGAAGCTCATGATGCGGGTTAAGTCGATCAAAAAAATGCCCGCGATTTCCATAAGGGCCAGTGAAAGTAGTAATCGATCCTCCCGGATCCGTGCTGAGCGAAAAGCTGTGAACCAATTGGTGTAGATTCCGAGAGGGTGCCAGAAAGAGAGTAATTACTGATCCGGTTACGGCACTTTCGTACGTAAATTTCAACTCGTGAAGTATGGTGTACCGAGTGGTCATGAGGGTAATCCTTGCTCGAGGGAGTAATCTATGTATTCTGCAAAGATGAGGTGGTGCAGCTTGTGGCAGTCTTCACCAAAGGCAGATAGAAAATTTTGTGTATCCTCAGGTGCAGCGGATGCATGCGAATTGGCTTCAATTGCTGCAGCTAAGCGCATTGAGTAGCGATGGGGTGCTTTTCTAGGATATCGACTGCCTGCCGGATCTATGTCTGAGAGCAGATGCTGAACGCGTTGGATCGCAAAGCTCAGGGAATGTGGAATCTCAGGATTGGAGGTCAGAAATGCCAGTGCATGCCTTGGTTGAATCGCCATGGAGTACGTTCGACAGTATGCCTCGAGAGCAGCGCATGCGCGCAACAATCCTGTCCACATTTGAGAATTTTCATTTGAAGGATTCGACCATGCTTTGAGCAGAGCTGTTTGAAGCTGTAGACGCTCTACATAGCGACCCAGCTCCAGAAATCGCCAGGCGTGATTCCTGGACATCATCGATTCAATGATTCCGGATAAAAGCCTGAATCGATCAATGACCCCGGCTGGCAGCCTCTCAGGCCCTTGGGTCCAATGCTCTGCAAAGTCGCAATCACGCAGCCAAAAAAAGCCATCATTGAGGCAGGTCCATACCCGGACAGGTAGCCAGGGACGAAGTTGCTTCGCATTATCGCGGGCATGGGTCCAACTCTGGATAATTGCGTTTGGGTTTTCCGTGTCCTCAATCAGGTAAGCAGCAAGTGCAAAGGCATTGGCAATTATATAGGCCTCCGCATTGTCGGCATCTTGGAGAGGAACAGGAGAAGGATATCCAAGGGCATCATACAAGACTTGCCAGCCATGTGCGAGCACATCGGCCGGTGTATCCACGAGGCGTCCAAGTTGATAGTTCAATAGGCGCGCTGTGTGCTCACCGCGCTCGAAATATCGGCCCATCCAGTAAAAATCCGCAGCGGCTCTAGCCAGCATTACACTCCTCCTCTTCATTGATGACCCATAAATCCTTGCAACCACCACCCTGACTAGAGTTGACCACCAAACTTCCCTCGCGGAGTGCAACGCGGCATAATCCCCCGGGCGCGATCCAGGTTTCTGTTCTTCCCTGTAATACAAAAGGACGAACATCTACGTGTCGTGGCACCAGTTTCCCGTCAATAAAGCATGCTGCACGAGAAAGCGCGAGCGTTGGCTGGGAAATGAAATTCGTCGGGTCAATTCGGAGCCGTTCAGTAAATCTCTCTTTCTCCTTTTGTGATGCATGCGGTCCCACCAACATCCCATATCCCCCTGATCCTCCAACTTCTTTCACCACCAGGTTATCAAGGTTTTCCAATGTGTAAGCTAACCCCTCGGGGGTTCGGCAGAGATATGTTTCAACATTAGAGAGAATCGGTTCCTCAGCGAGGAAATATCGAATAAGGTCAGGTACATAGGCATACAGTGCCTTATCATCCGCTACTCCAGTGCCTGGAGCATTGGCGATAACAACGTTGCCTACCCTGTAGGCATGGAAGAGTCCAGGTACTCCTAATAGGGAATCACTTCGAAAAGTAACAGGGTCGATAAAGTCGTCATCCACCCTTCGGTAAATTACATCAACTCTCTTGAGTCCTGCGACCGTTCTCATGAATACCATGCCATCGTGTACAACCAAGTCGCGACCTTCAACAAGTTCGGCACCCATCTCTCCTGCGAGAAATGCATGTTCGTAATAAGCTGAATTGTATTGACCGGGAGTCAATATTGCGATGTTTGGACTTTGTGTCCAGGTTACCAGAGAAGCCAGCTGGGAATAAAGCTGCTCCGGGTAGGGAAGAACCTCCCGTACATGATGTGCCCGGTATAGTCTGGGCATTGCACGTTTGATCGCAGCTCGGCAGGAGAGCATATAAGAGACACCGGATGGCACACGTAGATTATCTTCAAGAACAGCAAATCCATCATGCGTACGGACAATATCGGTACCACAAATAGATACATAGATATCGTGAGGAACTTTGGTACCCACCATTTCCATACGGTATTGTGGACATCCAAAAACCAAATCTTGGGGCACAATACCGTCACGCAACGATCGCCCTTCGTGGTAAATATCCTTCAGGAACAGATTGAGCGTGTGCAAGCGCTGGCGAAGTCCCTGGTCAATATGATCCCATTCAGATGCAGTAAGGATTCGTGGCACACAGTCAATCGGAATAATTTGCTCAGTTACATCTTTTTGCCCGATGACTGTGAAGGTAATTCCCTCATGAAGAAACCGTCTTCGAACGCCGTCTTGAAGCTGTATCAACTGCTCTATTTTGGCATTGTTGAGTGCCGTTCCCATTTTTTCTGCCACCGAGCGCAATGTTCCATTACCGTGAAACATCTCATCACGAAAACGGCTTTCTATCGCATAATCAGAAAAGCTACCCGAGCCGGCAACAGCGGTATCAGCAATGTTGGACCTTATGTGATCAAAGGGGAGGTGGAGCATAGTACCCAAATTGCGGGGAGGAGCGTTGCCGTCAGGCACTCCAATGATCCGTCAAATGAATATGTGAACTAATCACGTATACAATTCCATAGGTATGGTCACCGTCGCTGGCATATCCGTTTTCGGATCCACCCACTACCTCGCTGAAAATTACAGTGATTCAGAGTTCAATATCATGCAATTGAAGATACTGATTCCTGAGCAAAACCAGGTCATTTTAGCCTGTAAGTGACCTTAAATTGAGATTGCGCCCTGATTTTCTACGGATTATCTGAGTTTTTTCGTGAAAAAATCAGATACAAAATTCTTGTGTTGTGGGCGGGAAAGCTTCGCATATTCCCGTGTTTTATTCAACTTGGTTCAATTCGATATGTATATCTGAACTCGATTCAAACACCTCAAAAATGTCCTCCATTCCTTAGGGTATACTCTTTGGGAATCCTGTCGTTGACGGAATTTCTCGACAGGGCACCGTTCCTTAATCTCAGTAAGAGGTCTGTAATTCCTGCTATGAGATCTAAAGAACAATGAACCGCATTCACCAAACGGGTGAGGTCGCCAGAAAGACGAACCGTTCTGCCTTTTTCAGAGGAAAATGAAGATTTTTAGAACACGGGCCACGAGATTGCAGAGAAGCCTCTGGAGACGAAAGATGAGATCCAGAAAAAAGTCAAAGGGTCATCAGAAGTGGCCGGTTTGGGGCATGGTTGAGTACCATTTTCGACCCAAAAAAGGGATCTGCACCATATCATGAGAGGATTCCAAGCCGGGGTACTATTCTTCCATCTCAGCCATGAGCGTTTCGTGGACGGCCTCTAAGGCAGCCTTCACTTCCAGGATCCCCTCCACTTCTCGGTCTTTCGGGCCATGTTCAATACCGAAGTATCCATTGTAGCCGGCATCCAGAACAATCCGTGTCATCCGCTCATAATCTAGCGGGAGGTTATTGCCATTATCATCAAAGACCGTGGTCTTCACACTCACTCCGGTTGCATAGGGCATGAGTTCCTCCACTCCGCGATAGGAATCATAGGTTGTTTCTTGATCAATGCGGAAGTTTCCGAAGTCCGGGAGTGTTCCGGCCCGTGGGTGATCCGCCATTTTAATCGTATCGGCAAGCCATTTGCCATTGCTTGAATACCCGCCGTGGTTTTCGATGATGATATGCAGCCCGTGCTGCTCTCCAAATTCACAGAGCTGGTGCATTCCATCTGCGACCAGTTTCATTTGCTCCTCATAGCTACCTTTACTGTAACCATTGACCCGAATGGAGTGACAGCCTAGGTGTTTGGCTGCAGTTACCCACTTGAAATGTCGCTCGACAGATTCGCGCCGGAGCGCATCATCAGGATCTCCCAAGTTCCCTTCACCGTCACACATAATGAGAATACTCGTCGCGTCTAAATCATCAGCACGTTTTTTCATTTCATTCAGGTAATCGGTGTCCTCAGCTTTGTCTTTGAAGAACTGATTCACGTATTCCAGACCCAGAATTCCATTTTCTGCGGCAATAGAGGCAAAATCCAGGTTGTCAATTTTACCGTCAAAAATTGAGCGATGAAGAGACCACTGAGCCAGTGATATTTTGAATAATTCTTTTCGGGGGGCACGGGTACCCCAAGAAGGAACAACAAAAGGGAGCGTGGCAGCAGCCAAGGCGCCCGTTCTCAAAAAATTTCGACGAGATGTACGCATGGGTTTACAGTTTTATGGTTAATACTTGAGACCAATCCCCTCAAACCGAATCCAGTCGAGTTCCAGGGTTGCATCCTCTTCTACAGACGTAAAGGTAAGCATCAGCGTAATAGAATTCGCATTCACGGAAATTGGAATGGATATTTCACGCCAGTTATCATAAGCTCCGGCCGCCAGAGATTCCATTCCAGGAAAGTCTTCAGGTACATCAGCGACACTAATTGCCTGATATGGAGTTACGGGCTCACCCGTATCGGGAGAGACGTCTATCATAGTCAATACCGAATCACTATTATTCGCAGCAAACTCAAGAGTGCCGCTTCCAGTTGCCCGAAAGCGTAGCGTCAGGCCATCAATTCCATGAAAATTCACAGGTTCATACATCAACTGAGATCCATTTTCAAGTGGCATCAAACTTAGTACGGAGCTTCTCCAGTGTTTGCTTGCCGGGTGGGTGGAATAAGTGACTCGAGTAGAGTTTACCACGTGAGAGACATGCTCAGCTTCCTTGAGGCGCGGTTGCATTTTGATTACATGACAGGAAGTATCCAGACACGTTTTGACGAGGGCAAACCGGTCTACATAATGTATTTCCGGGGTAGGTGGAAAATTCTGCGTGATGGAAAATTCTCCCTGTGCCCCAGAATAGGTAGCCAAAGGAATGGGAGATGTATCAACTCCACTGTATAGATGGACAGATGTTTCGTTGGAGCGTGCCTGATCATGTACTGCAACGCGGTAGCTATAGGTTGAATCAAAATCAAAAATTCCGCCATCGGGGGGCCACTCCAGGCTGAGCGGCAATGCTGTTGATGGTGATTCAGGGCTGATCGGTTCTGGTGGTCCCGCAGAACCGTAGTAGTCCAGTCGAACCAACTGCGCGTTTGCATTGCTTCCCCAGAACAAATCTCCCCATTCTACGATGTATAATCTGCCGTCCGGTCCTACTTCAATGTCCATCGGGCGGATGTAGTCATTTCCGGGGAGAAACGGGTCTATTTCCAGGATGGCTCCATCCTGATCGAGGGTGATGATTTGAACCCAGTTTCGCATCCATTCATAAATCATGACTTTTCCATCGTAATAGGGGGGAAACGCAGTGTCGGATATATTCTCATGATCAATGCGGAAGGCAGGTCCTGCCATGGGATTGATTCCGCCAGCTCCAAGTTCAGGGTATTCGTCACTGGGACCATAGTAGTAGCGAATCCATGCAGGAAGCGCCGGAGGAAGCTCGCGTGCGCCTGTATTGTAGGCGGATTCATTGACCGGGTTCGCCGCATCCGGCACTATATAATCCTGTTCTGCAAGATGATAGTGTGTATAGGGATTGTTGTAGCCAGTAAAGTATGGCCATCCATAAAAACCGGGTTTCTTTGCCTGATTGAATTCATCCCAGCTGTCTATCAGCCCTGGTCCAATATCTCCCCAATAGATCCAACCGGTGGAATCATCAATAGAAATCCTGAATGGATTTCGATGGCCCATAGAATAAATTTCTCCGCGGTGCAGAGAGTCCGCCTGAAACAGGTTGCCGTCGGGAATTGAGTAGGTCCCGTCCGGTTCGGGGCGGATTCTGATAATCTTGCCTCGCAGATCATTTGTATTGGAAGCCGTGCGGCCTTGATCTGACATCCGTCGCAAATCCGGGTCAGGTGAATTACGATCTCCCCCGGAATTATCTCCGGTAGACAGATACAAAAGTCCATCTTTATCAAACTGGATTGAGCCGGCGGAATGACAGCATTTGACGCGCTGGACCGGGATTTCCAGCAATGGAATTTCACTGTCCATGTCCATCATATGACCATCGTATACGAATCGTGACAGACGGTTGACATCCGACTCATCAGAAATCACAGAATAATAGATGTAGACCCAGGAGTTCTCGTCAAAATTTGGATCCAGAGCTAACCCCAGAAGGCCGTCTTCAATTTTCTTGTCCACTGGTAGCCATCCGATCACGCGCATGGCATGGGTGTCTGGTTCCCAGATTTTGATTCCCCCTGCCCATTCAACAATAAACACTCGCCCATCTGAGGTGATATCTATCTCCATGGGATCAGTCAGCTCACTTGTGAGGAGTACTTCATTATAAGCTGATGCAAGGGTCGCGGTTACATCTGCCTCCACTGCTGCGGCTGCCCATTCAATTCCACCCAACAGATGAGAGCGCATATAGGGGTCTTCGTAACTTTCCACTGTATGTCCAAGTCCGGTGTACCATGCACGCCCTCCGTCATAGTGATGAGCCCATGCGATTGGATGATCGTCCCCCATGACTCCTCCTTCGTAAGAAGATTCCTTGAGTACAGCGAGCACATGTACATTGGCTCTGGGGTTGATGTTATAATTGTACCATTCGTCCGTGTGATTCCAAAGCAGGGGAAGATCTTTGGTTGATGGATGGCGGCGATCGGTCACGATAATATCTGCGGGCTGTACATCGGCGTGAGAGGAAGAATATGCGCCTACTAAGCCACCATACCATTCCCAGTCGTATTCGGTATCTGTAGCAGCATGAACGCCAACCCATCCTCCACCCGCCTGAATGTAGGACATCATTGCCTCTTCTTGGTCTGCATCAAGTATATCCAGTGTTGTATTTAAGAATACGATCGCCTGATAGTGTTCCAAAGAGTCGGAATGAAAGTAATCTGCATTTTCAGTTGCGAAGACTCCAAAATTATTTTCTGCTCCAAGCTTTTTGATGGTTTCCGTGCCTGTTTCAATGGAATTACGGCGAAGCCCCTCTGTCTTGGAGAAAACGAGAATTTCATAGCGGTGCTGACCAACTGCCTCAGTGGCATCAAAGTTAATGATGGTAAAGGCGATCAATCCTGCAAGGCATGCCCGAATCGTGTGTTGCATACTAGTAAGTTTGGAAATTATGAAGGGCTTATATATTGATAGATTCAATGAAAAAAAAAGAACGCATGTCTCGTGTCTCTTACTCAATTTACTCATTAGACCGTTATATGCATGCACAAAACTCTTTATCTGGATCTGGATGCCCACATGCACGCTTGTCATTCGCGGGAATGAATCCATCCTGCCGAGGCTTAGAATTCCGGCTGCTGTGCTACAGACCATAACAAAGTAAAGCGCAGAAGCCTGACCTTGTCAAAGCGTATGGATTAGTCTATTGCACAAATTTCACGAGTGCAAAAAGGGGTGCAGGAAGATCAAGGATGTTGATGAGAAAAGTTTATCTGAGTCCTTGTGAGAAATTTGCAGAATATTCAGCTGGAGGTGATACACTCAATTGATTCAGAGGAGATTCTATTCCAAATCCACGATCTGTATGCAGACGGGGCTGGGTATATTGATAATTTGAGTCGGGTCGCCCAGATGACCTGTTTTCTTGTTGATCGGGAACACGACTAAAGTATCTGAGTCCTGATTGGCAGCAATTAAGAACTCTCCGCGTGGATCCAGGGCAAAATTTCGTGGGGTTCTCCCATGTGTGGAAAACCACGCAGTGTCTGTCAATTCCCCGCTGTTTTCAGCAATTTGGAAACAGGCAATTCCGGAAATTTCGCGCAATGATGCATAGAGAAAGCGCCCAGATGGGTGGGCATGGATATCTGCACCGGACCGGGGTCCTGTATATCCCTCGGGGAGAGCGTCAGTTGTACGCAGAACTTCTGAATGCCCATTTTCCCAAGAAAGAAATGAGATGGAAGAATCCAACTCATTCAGCACATAATATCCCATCCCCGAAGGATGAAACGTTAGATGACGCGGTCCTGCCCCCGCGTGAATTTTTATAGCTTCTCCCGCAAGTACCAAGCTCCTGTTTTCCCTGTTGAGATGATAGATATACACCTCATCGGTGCCTAAGTCTGGAACGAGGCAGTATTTTCCGGTTGGATCCGGGACAATAGCATGAGGGTGGGGGGATTTCTGGCGTACGGAATTTGGTCCTGATCCGGTATGCTGCATATATGAAGCAATTTGCCCTATGTCCCCGTCCTCGGCCAGATGAATTGCAGTCACTGATCCACCAACGTAATTCGCAATCAGGAGGAGATGATCCGTAACACTGATATAGCATGGAGCACCACCCCGAGTGCCTAGATGATGGAGCGCCTCGAGTGTATTAGAATCTGAATCCCATGCCCAGGGTTGCACGGCTCCCTGGCGGAGCCCTCCATATTCAAGGCTTTCACTCACCGCGTAGAGTCGGTGCCGGATAGGATCTATGGTCAGGAATGAAGGGTTTGGCAAGCCACGAAATGCCCTTTCCGGTCGAAGCATTCCTTCATTGAGAGAATAGACATAAATCCCAGCTCCCCGTCCGTTCACATGCGGAAGTCGCTCTGTATATGTACCAACAAATACGGTTGCCATCAAGATGCGATGTTAATTTCAATACCTGCCAAGTGTTCAAGTGCTTTCACGAGTGCGTGGTTTCCTTCATCTCCAAATCCTCGCTCTTGCAGGGTGCGATACAACTGAAAAATCTGACATGTCATTGGGAGGGGAGTACCTAGAGCGTCCGCTGCTTCAAGAACCAGACGTAAATCTTTCTGTTGCAGATCAATAGTAAATCCGGGTTTGAAATCTCTCACAATGGCCTGTTTTCCTCGGTTGCTGAGCATCCAGCTACCAGCAGCTCCATGCTCAACTGCCTCAAGCGTTTTCGTAAGGTCCAAGCCGCCCTTCTGTGCAAATACGAGTGCCTCAGAAATAGCTTGCATGGTGCCTACAACCAGAATTTGATTTACCAATTTCACCATCTGCCCAGCTCCCGCTCCTCCGACATGCGTAATTCGACTTGCCATCGCTTCAAAAACATCCATGGCATATAGAACGTCAGTTTCATCTCCTCCAACCATAATGCTGAGCGTTCCATTGATCGCGCCCTCACTGCCACCACTGATTGGCGCATCCAGCATACGCAGACCGGCTTTTTGGAGTTGGGCTGCCATGTTAAGGGTTGCCTGAGGACTGATTGTGCTAGTGTCAATAATCAGAGATCCAGGCCTGGCGCCTTTGACTACTCCGTTGTTCCCGAACAGGATTTCCTGAACATCTTGAGTGCCACTAACACAAAGGATAACAATATCCGATCGGGCAGCCACATCAGATGCATAAGATGCGCCATGTGCTCCGAGTGCCGTAATCGGTATCATACGAGAGGGTGTTCGATTCCAGATATGTACTTCAAATCCGGCTTTGAGAAGGTTGTGTACCATCCCAGTACCCATAATCCCGAGACCAATAAATCCAATCGTCTTGTTCATAATGAGAAAAAAGTTAATAAAGTCGCAATCTATTCAAATAAACGAGAATTTCATAGAAAACATTACCGTAAGCATTGGTTGTCAAATTCACTGCTGTGATCGGATCGTTGGAAGATTATACTGTTGTGATCCATATTAATCATTAACTCTCCTGAGGATGAAGCCTGTAGAGGTGCTCTCCGGCTTTGGGGACATAAAGATAATCTGGATCTTTGCGGTTTTTCCACCAAGTGAGATCAATCAAATCTGGATCAGAATATCCCAGCCCTACTTTCTCACAGCGTTCTTTGGAGATCTGACTTGCCAGTGTTAAGCGAATTCGGGGGGTTTCAATTCCGTTGTTATAAGTGGCTGCTCCACGTACATGAGCGGAGTGTGCAAGAATGGTCCAAGGGTAATTACGATATGTTTCCCAATTAGCTTTAAAGTATTCAGTACCATGGAAACCGATCACATCAAGGAGTTTCCCATGCGTGTATGAAAGTTCAGAAATATGGGGAGCGAAGAGGATGATTTCCCCACCATCTGCGATCACAGGTTCCAGCTTATACATTCCCTTAGCTCCCGTCCATAGATCATCATACATAGATGGAATTACCGCAAAAGCCTGGCGAACAGGTTTATGCATCCATGTGATATGCAACTCAGCAGAATGCTTGGCTGCTCGAAGCCAAGCATCGTTCTTATCATTTCCTACATACATTCCTGCTAACCCGTCGCCATGTACAACTAGATTAATAAAATAGCGAGAGCAGGGAATTTCGCTTGAAGCTCGATTTATCAACCGGCGAATTGGAGTATCATAAGTGCCGATAATGGCACTACTGGATACCAGAGCGCCTGCCCAATGGGTAAAGTCAATCACTTCAGGTCCGCTGATACCTGGAAAAAAATACTTGTTTCCTCCAGAAAATCCTGCAACCTCATGGGGAAAAACAGGGCCACATACCAAGGCTGTAGTGTAGTCAAGTACCTTTCGATTGACCGTGACTGGAAGGGGGTGTTGAATGAGCCCGCCAGTAATTTCACCGACTTCTTCGGCTGAAATTGTCGTTAATGTAACAAGCGTTTCAGGGTCTTTCCATGTGTGATTAAACAGGTTGACACGGGAATAGAGTTTCTGTTTCTCTGTGCGTGTAATTCCAACATGAGTCAAAATTTCTTCCTCACTCATCGGAGGGTGTGTTCCAAGTGCAATCAGAAAATCAAGTTTAGCAACCTGGTCCAGCAAAAGGTTGCAGATCTGGCAAAAGAGAGCGGGGACAGGTGCTGTGCGTGTACCATCGGGGATAATGACCAGAACCCGGTCACCATGTACAAACTTGTCACAGAGTCCTTCTTCAAGAATTTGCGCTATATCTGTGTAAGTGAGCAAGATCCTGTTACGATTTGTCGGTGGAAAATACCACATTACCATCAGAATTCTACCAGATAGAGGTAACTAACAGGATGCTATCAAGGGGCATGTTAAGTGTTCGCCTGACGACGTCAGTATGGTTTCTACTGATTCTGATCACAAGCGGCTGCAACACGTCATCGGAGCGCCCCAATATCCTGATCATTCTAGCCGATGATTTGGGGTATTCGGATATAGGTGCATATGGAGGTGAAATTCATACACCGGTTCTGGATTCACTGGCTGAAAATGGGGTTCGCTTTCGACAGTTCTATAATGCGGGGCGTTGTTGCCCCACTAGAGCCTCACTTTTGACGGGACGCTATCCACATGGAGTTGGCATGGGAGCCATGGTCTCTCCAGTTGACAAAGAGCTTACGATTGGGCCATACCAGGGCTATTTGAGTGAGTCGGCAGTGACACTCGCAGAGATGCTTCAAGATGCAGGATACAGTACGTATATGTCTGGTAAATGGCATGTTGGAGAGCGCCCCATACATTGGCCGCGTATGCGGGGGTTTGAGCGTTATTTCGGGCTGATCAGTGGTGCGAGCAGTTACTATGAAATCATTGAAAATCAACCGCGCCTCCGTCAAATGGCACTGGATGATGATCCATGGAGTCCACCGGATTCAGGGTTTTATATGACAGATGCATTCACTGATTATGCGGTGGATTTCCTTCAATCACATACTTCAAACAAGCCATTTTTGCTGTACCTCTCCTATACAGCACCACATTGGCCCTTACATGCATTACCAGAGGATATTGCTAAATATGCGCACAGGTATGATAGGGGGTGGGACACCTTGAGGCATGAGCGTTTCACACGAATGCTTGAATTGGGCGTGATTGGTAGTGCGCATAGTCTTTCTCCCCAGACTTCTGGTTTGTCTTCATGGCAGCAAGCTATAGATAAGGGAGAGTGGGCGTTACGAATGTCTGTCTATGCTGCTATGGTAGACCGTATGGATCAGGGGATTGGGCGCGTGGTGGATCAACTCCGTTCCATGAACTCTTTGAGCAATACTATCATCTTTTTTCTCTCGGATAACGGAGCTTCGGCCGAGAGTGTGGATGGGCGTCAACTCCATCGACTAAACACGCATGTTGGAGAGCCAGGATCCTATTTGGCCTACGAGGAGCCATGGGCAAACGCTTCCAACACACCCTTCAGGCTGTACAAGCAGTGGATGCACGAAGGCGGCATTGCAACTCCCTTGATTATTCATTGGCCTGCCCGCATACGGCGGTCAGGTCGTATTATAGATACACCCGCACATGTGATTGACTTGATGGCAACGATAGCAGATGTTGCGCAGGCTTCGCTACCACATACAGACGGGAAGAGTCTGTTATCGCTATTGGACTCTCCCGGGTATAGCGCGCCGGATCGGACATTTTATTGGGAGCATATGGGGAATCGTGCAATTCGACAGGGGGATTGGAAACTGTTGTGGGATCGGGAACGATCGGAATGGAAACTCTACAATTTGGCGCTGGATGCAACAGAACTCTATGACCTATCGGGGGAGGAGCCGCAAATAGCGGTGCATCTTCAGCATCGCTGGGAAGCTTGGGCAGACTCTATTGGAGTTCGACTCCATTGATGTTTTCTGTCTATCAAAACTGATCTTCTGAGGGAACCATGAAGTTGAAGTTATTCGAAGGTAATCGAAATTCGTTTGATAGGATTGACTTTTCAACTCTATACATCATCTCCAGATTTCAATATGCGACGTACAATTTTGATCACAGGAGCCAGTACAGGTATTGGTGCAGCAACCGCTTGTCATTTGGCGCAAGGCAATACATTAATTCTGCATCACAATCAATCTCCTATTGAGCCGGTAGCAGAGGAAGTAAGGCGACTGGGTGGGGTTGTTCATACGTCCCAGGTTGACCTCATGGATCAAACCGGCTGCCATTCCCTCATGCAGGATGTAGCGAGTAAGACGGAACATCTCGATGTATTCGTCAATAATGCAGGTGGTCTTCTGAAGCGCCACGTGGTTGAAGAGGTGACTTGGAACTTAATGGAGCGCATATTTTCCTTGAACACCTATTCGGCAATATTGCTAACGAAGCTTTGTGTCCCATTTTTGCGGAAGGGAAGTTCTCCAAGCATAGTGAATATGACTTCTATCGCAATGCGGCATGGTGCGCCTACGGCTACAGTTTATGGCGCCGCAAAAGGGGCAATGGATTCCTTCACGCGCGGCGCAGCACGTGAACTTGCTCCAGAGATTCGAGTCAATGCGGTGGCTCCAGGGGTGATCCTGACGCCATTTCATGATCGTTATTCTACCGAAGAAAAATTGACCAATATTGCTGGTGAGACACCCGTAGGGTTCAACGGCGAGAGCAATCACATCGCGCAGGCGATACAGCTCTTGATCGAAAACACATTCATCACAGGGGAAACCATTGACGTAAATGGCGGACTATTCACGCGATAACGGATGGCATCGTTGTTGTATCACCTGAAGATCAAATAGATGCTACTGAACAACGGTAAAGGATACACTCGCTGTAGTATTTTCCCACATCATTGAAAGTACTCCACCCTTGTCCGTCACATCAAAAAACCCAATCGTAAACTGATCAGCACTCGCTGCTGTCTCACTGACTGCCATGGATGTACGAAGTACGTCTTTGTCTGAAGTATATCCGTAGGCTCCCCAGAGTCCATCTCCGGGGGCTCTCCCAGAGTCTTTGGCTTCATGAGAAGAGAGCACAAAGGTCCAGTTACCTTGGTCCAGTTCAACGAAAACACTGTATTCGCCTGCCGCAACTTCTACATTTCCGATCATCAGAGGGATCTCGGTGTGTAAACGCGTTGACTTATTCGCGCCAGCACGCCAAACAGGTGCAGTTCCTGTTACCATCGTGCCATATTCTTCGCCGGAACCAAAAATTTCGGTACGCCCCCGAAGGATCGGGCGCCCGTAATCCACAATAATCCATGCTTCTCCAATTTGTGTGGAAGCTTCTCCACGTGGAGAAGAAGATCGCTGAGCAAACGCTTCATGAACTCCGGATAGAACAAGCGCAAACAGGAAAACAGTAGTAACGAGACGGTACATGAGTAGAGGTAGTTGTAATGTGAGAATAAACGCAGATACTGTTTCTCGGTTTCTGCATACTGTCGTCAACAGGAATCTGAATTCCCGCATGCTTGAAATGTGATGATATTCAGGCACGTTTCACAGAATGACTTTGATCAAGAACCAGTATATACCTTCAGGGCAAAGCTGGGTACATCTGGAACCGTCGAAGCTGTCCATCTTGATCAAGATTGGAAGGTCAGATATATTGAGCCAGGTTGAACTCTTTTCCATCGTAAATCATCTCATATCCGGCGGAATAGCTAGTTTTGGACACAGGTCAGAGCCAGATTCTGGTAGTTTCGAGCATCACGTGCAAGTAGATAGCGATTTATGTATATTATTTGAAAACGCTTACACTTGTCGCACACTCACTAGAAATTTATCTAATTAGTCAAATGATAAACCGCAATCGTCTTTTTTATGGTAGTTGCCTTGCCCTACTTACCACAGCATTTGCATTCACGGTGATTTCCGGGATAGCTTTTTCTGTAAAATCGGAATTTGTTCTAACAAACGCACAACTGGGGGTCTTTACCGGGGTGTTCTTTATTGGATTTACGATTAGTCAGGCCATTTTTTCTCCGTTGTGTGACATCATAGGCATGCGCTGGATTGTACGCGGAGCATTCGTGACCCATGTGGTTGGGGCGATATTGATCATGTCAGCCCAAGGTTATGTAGTCGCGGTCGCCGGTTCACTGTGCGCTGGTCTTGGCGCTGGCCTTGTTGAAGCAGGGTGCAATCCTCTTGTCGCCGCACTCTATCCAGACAACAAGACATCGAAGCTGAACCATTTTCACATGTGGTTTCCCTATGGAAACCTTATCGCGGCCATTCTTCTAACAGTGGTGTTTGCCAATATTGGAGGGGGATGGCGCTCTCAGTTATTACTTGTGCTGATTCCCGCTATTGGATATGGCTTAATGATGTTTACTGCTCCATTCCCGCAAACTGAAGGAGTGAAGGCAGGCGTGTCTGTAGGTGAATCGTTCAAGGCACTCTTTGCCCCGATTATGCTTCTCATGTTGCCTATGATGTTGCTAACCGCCTCCATGGAGCTCCCACCTTCAAGTTGGGTGCCTCCCGTGCTTCAGGCCGGAGGAATTAATGGACTCTTGGTATTTGGATTTGTCTTCGGTATCATGGGAACGCTTCGTTTACTTGCCGGCCCGGTAGTCAAAGTGCTCACTCCGACAGGAATTCTGTTTGGAGGGTCGATCTTGGCTACGTTGGGATTATTTCTGTTTAGCATGGCAGAGTCAACACTCATGGCGTTCTTGACCGCAGCGATTTGGGCAGTCGGGATCGCGTATTTTTGGCCGACCATGTTGGGGTATGTATCGGAACGAAATCCCAAAAGTGGAGCCTTGGGGCTGGGGGTGATGGGAGCTGTGGGAATGCTGGCCGCTTTCTTTGTGACTCCTTGGCTGGGAAGTGTAGCAGATGACAAGGGGCACGATGTATTGGATGCAGCAGTGGTTGTTGAAATATTTGAGGAGGTCAATTCCGAATTTCCTGGCATTGCCGAAAATACAGGGGTGCAGGCTGAGGATATTATGGCTGTAGATGCTTCTGTCACGGCGGTGTTATCAGATTATGCCGACAGCGGAGAATTACCTCGTGGTGCAACCATGCAAGCTCTCAGAGCAGTGAGTGGATCTGGAGTAGAACTGAATGCGGTGACCCGGGCGCAAGAGGAATTGAATCCCGCAGATAATGAGGGTGGACGGCGATCATTTCGTACGCTAGCCCCCTTCGGGTTCATTCTGATCTTGGTATTCGGTCTCTTGCTGGTTAGAGATCTTCGGGCCGGTGGGTACCGTGCTGAGAAGCTCTGAAATCACGATGCACACTGATCGTAAGGAGCCTCAAGTGGCAGGTTGAGTAATTGCATCCCGGAGGACTTCAGCCGGGTGCAGTACTTGCCTGAGGTCGTAGTGCTCCAGTTGGTGTCGGCAACTGGTACCCGGAGCTACGAGGAGCGTATTGCTATCAGCGCGGCGCATTTCAGGGACAAGGCGCCGTTCTGCCATCTTCCGTGAGATGTCGTAGTGCTCCTTCTCGTAGCCGAATGCTCCAGCCATACCGCAACAGCTGGAGTCAACTTCCCGCACACGGTAGTTTTCAGGCAGAGCCATGATTTTTCGTGTTGGCTCAGTTCCCACAAGTGCACGCTGATGACAATGACCGTGTAGCAGAATTTGCTTGGATGCATTGGTAAACGTGAGATGTAGCTGTCCTTCTTCGGCCAGAAGAGCGACAAATTCGTCAAACAACAGGGCCTGCTGTGCAACTGTCTGTGCATCCTTATTATCGGGTAGCAGGTACAGGTATTCGTCACGCAAGGATAACAGGCAACTCGGTTCCAGCCCAATAATAGGCAGACCCTCTTTTGCATAGGGAAGTAGCTGTGTGATAGTATCTCTGGCCGCAGCACGTGCTTTTTGGACCATTCCTTTCGAGATCAACGGACGCCCACAACAGCGATGCTTTGGCAGGATCACCTCAAACCCGGCCGCCTCCAGAACCTCAACAGCCGCAATGCAGATGTGAGGATCGTTAAACGTATTGAAGGTGTCATGAAACAGTACGACTTTCTCCTTTCCCTGGCCATTTTTTGAGCGTTTTTTGAACCAGGTGGTAAATGGGGTTCGTGCAAATTTCGGCATCTTGCGCTGCATGGAAATCCCCAGGGTGCGGTCGAGCATAAAGCGAACAGGTTTGCTTCCCAGTGCTCCATTCACTGCCGGGGCAAAGACACCACTGGACAAACGGCTGACTTTCGCAATCTCTCCAAACATGCGTGTGCGCAACGGAACTCCATGTTTTTTGTGATACTGCGCCAAGAATTCAAACTTGATCTTAGCCATGTCCACGGAAGAGGGGCACTCGGATTTGCAAGCCTTACATTCAACACAGAGATCCATTACTTCATACATACGCTTGCTGGTGAGTTCTTCGTGTGGCAATATCCCGGAAAGTGCGGCTCTGAGAGCGTTGGCACGGCCACGTGTTGTATGTTCTTCGTCGCGAGTTACCATGAAGCTAGGGCACATGACCCCCGTCGTTTCTTTACGACAAATTCCCGCCCCGTTACACATCTCCACTGCACGATCGAATCCATGCTCAGCACTGAAGTCAAGATTCAGATCCAGGGATGCAGCCTTGTAATCGGCTCCGTAACGTAAATTTTCCGTTCCGGCGGGTGCATTCACAACCACACCGGGGTTGAGTAGCCCGCGGGGGTCCCAAATCTGCTTCACATTCTGATAAAGCCGATATAAATCGGGCCCAAAGAAACGTTCATTCATCCAGCTCCTTGCCCGTCCGTCTCCATGTTCACTCGATAATGCGCCTCCATAGCCATGCAATAATTCAATAGCAAAATCGAGAATTTCGGGGAGTTTGGCAACCTCTGTTGCTTCTTTTGTGTTAATGATAGGGCGAATATGCACGCAGCCAGCGCTCGCATGAGCATAATAGGCGACCCGAGTATCTCTTTCCCTGCAGAAGTGATCAATTTTTTGCACGTACTCCGCCAAGTGCTCGGTTGGAACTGCTGCATCCTCTATAAAGGGAATTGGCTTATGATCTCCCTTGATGCTCATCAATAGTCCCAGGCCGGCTTTTCGAACCTTCCAAACATTGCTTTGTCGACTTGGTTCCAGCACTGGCAGTACACAATCCTTGAATCCCTGTCCGGCGAGGATTTTTCGCAGGTATTCAATTTTCGATTGTAGCTCTGTTTCTCCGCTTCCGTAAAATTCTGTAATCAGGATGCAATCGGGATCGCCCTCAATGAAGGTTTGAAGAAGTCTCGCATATTCGGGAACATCCTTACATAATCGAAGCCCCAAGTTGTCCATCAGTTCAATCGCACTGGGGGCAGCATCCAGAATCACCGGAATTTGTCGAAGTGCCTCCACGGTGGATTTAAACTGGACGATTGCCAATCCACGAGCTTCGGGTATGGGGACCAAATTGAGTGTAACATCCTGGATCACGGCCAGTGTACCCTCTGAGCCGCATACGATCTTTGCCAGGTTAAATCGTCCATCTTGGGGAACTTTGAAGGACGGGCCTTCTCCAACCAGCCGGTCAAGGTTGTAACCACCACAGCGTCTCCAATGGCGTGGAGTTTCATCAATAATGGTCTGACGGTGCTCTGGTGACCGGGTAAGCTCAATCATTTTTTGGTAGAGTTCCCCCTCTGCTCCGGTTTGCTGTGCTTTCAGGTTGACCTTACCAGCATCCAGTGGTTGCAGATGTACCTCAGAGCCGTCGCTCAGCACCACATTCATACTGAGAACATGATCTGCGGTCATTCCATAGCAGATGGAATGGCTGCCCGTTGAATTGTTACTGACAATACCTCCCAAAGCTGCACGGTCACTACTGGCAGGATCTGGTCCGAATTGAAGTCCGGTATGCAGTAAATGATAATTCAGTTGATCCAGAACAAGTCCTGGTTCAGCTCTTACCCAGCCCTCTGCCTCATTCACGTCAATGATTCGGTTCAAATGACGGGTAAAATCCATCACCAAGGCTTCAGAAACCGCTTGGCCAGCAAGGCTACTGCCTCCGGTACGGGCAAGGATGGGGACGCCAAACTTGGATGATAGTGTTACTGCTGCGTGTACATCATCTCTTGAAGCAGGAAAAAAGACGCCATGAGGCATCACCCTATAGATACTGGCGTCGGTGCTGTAGAGAACACGGCTGTAATCGTCCGTCCGGATTTCGCCTTGGCACTCCTTCTCGAGTGCACGCAAAAAATCTGTCAGCGCCACTTCTTTGCTTGGCATTAGCCGCTCGAATTAGTGTATAGGATTCTCCAGATTCGACCTTTTACGGAGTCCGATATATACACTGAACCATCCGGTCCCATAGCCAGACCGGTCGGCCTTGCTCGAGCAAGGCCAGGAGTAGACAGGGAATCAATCGCAGCAAAGCCCCCTGCGAACATCTCTGGTTCTCCCAGTACCTCTCCAGCCGCCATCGGAAGGAATATCACTTGAAAACCATCCTGAATTGGGCTTCGATTCCAGCTTCCGTGGAATGCAACGAAAGCACCATTGTGATATTTTTCCGGATACTGGGTACCCGTATAGAAGAGCAGATCGTTTGGGGCCCAATGCGCCGGAAATCCATGAATAGGTAATGTAGCTTGTTCACATCGTCCAATAATTTCTCCATCACCTCCGTATTCGGGATTCAGCTTTTTTATCCCTGACTGATGATCATAATAGCAGTATGGCCAACCGAAATCCGCCCCTTCCTGAACGACTAGAAATTCTTCCGCAGGTAGGTTATTGTTTTGGGTTTCGGTGAAGAGATCTGGCCACAGTCTGTGAAGGTCATCTCTGCCATGTTGCACTACATACAGATTCCCTTCGTGCCATGCATTGGCTACACCATGGCGGATCCCTGTTGCATACCGAATTCCATCTTCATGGACATGTTGTTCCGGGCGTATACTCACGCGCCAGACTCCGCCAAAATAATTCAACTGTGGGCATGGGTCAAGACCCTCAGAGCCGGGAGATCGCCGCATTTCTTGGCAGGCATTTGAGGGGGCGCCAATGTTTACATACAAATTCCCGGAATCATCAAATTCAAATGGTTTTGCCTGGTGGCTGTTCTGTTCCTGGAAGCCGTTCACCATGACTTCGGGAGCAGATGCCGGGGTGAATTCTTGTGCATTCAGAGCATAGCGAACGATCTGATTATTTGCTCCGAAATAAATCCAGCCTTCGCGCCAATGAATTCCTGTACCTCTCAGATCTCCGAAGTATTCTATTCTATCTGCTCTGCCATTGCCATTTTCATCCCGCAGAGCGGCAATCCCTCCGGCATCATCCTGATTTCGGAATGCGACGTAAATATCTCCATTGTCACGAACTGTCAGATGTCGAGCTCGTCCCAGTGAGTCTGCTACCACAACAGCACAAAAACCGGCAGGAAGATTTAGATCATCATTATTCTCTGCGCAAGCAAATTCGAGGTTTTCTTCAACGGTACATGCTGCGATCAGCAGAAGGGAAAAGGTCAAAGCCTGTTTCATTTTGGAGTATCCTCGTTTTGATCGCCAAAGAGATCGGGTATCTCGCCGGTAATTTTTCGATTTAAGTGTTTGTAAGCCCGCCTTGTGGCAACACGCCCTCGTGCAGTTCGCTGCATATATCCTTCCTGGATCAGGTAAGGCTCATAGACTTCTTCAATCGTTCCGGGTTCCTCTCCCACAGAGACAGACAATGTCGATAGTCCTGTAGGCCCACCATTGAATTTATCAATAAGGCTCATAAGAATACGTATATCCATTTCATCCAACCCTTCTGCGTCTACATCGAGTGCTGTGAGCGCTCGATCGGCGGTTTTCAGGCTTATACAACCATCTCCCTCAACTTGCGCAAAATCTCGTGCGCGGCGGAGCAGGCGGTTCGCAATTCGAGGTGTTCCCCGGCTTCGCCGCGCAATTTCGAGTGCACCGTTTTTATCAATGGAGACGTTCAGGATGCTGGCGGAGCGAGTAAGGATAGCCTGGAGTAGCTCAGTACTGTAGTAGTCATACCGAAAATCAATTCCGAATCGGCTACGTAGTGGTGCGGTTAAAAGACCTTTCCTTGTAGTTGCTCCAACCATTGTGAATTGAGGCAGCGGAATCTTGACACTCCGGGCATTTGGGCCGCTGTCAATGACAATGTCGATGTAATAATCTTCCATGGCAGAATAGAGGTATTCTTCAACCAATGGGGACAAGCGATGCATTTCGTCAATGAACAATACATCCCCTGCCTTCAATTTGGTCAGGATTCCTGCGAGATCTGCGGGCTTGTCAAGAACGGGGCCAGAGGAAGTCGTGATGGATGCTCCCATTTCTTCTGCAATTATATGCCCGAGTGTGGTATTGTGATTGCAGAAGCCATTTCCGGAGAATGAATGGGATCCGGGAATGACAAAATCGAATGTTTCTGCCTTGGATAACTCCACTCGGGTCACCACACTCCACGCAAATCCTTCGCTTATCTTTGGTCTCTCAGAGCTGGTATTTTCCAGCGCAGTTACTTCCCGGCCAGTGAATCCGAGTCCACTTCGATTGATAGACGTATCTGTTGGGGGATTGGGGAACACCAGAACAGCGTCTCCGGTCTGGATGGAGTTCAGAGTGCGCCAGGCAAGAGAGCCATGAATTTCGCCCAAGATCGGATGCGCCGGTGTTCCTTCAAGGGATTTTCCACAGCTTGTATGGATGCGGACCGTAGGACTATTTCCGTTTGCATACACATGAGAAGCCTGCTCCGCTCCGCATGATCCGATGACCGTGACGGGATGTTTTCTGTATTCGCCGGGTCGCAGGTTCGCTGGGAGCAGGCGTTCCATGGCAACATGGCCTTCAGAGGTCTGGATTTGTGTATCTGCTGTTACACATTTTCCGAGCCCGGGGGGGCCAGACAGAAGTACATGGTCGAGTGCTTCCTGACGCTCTAGAGCTGCCTGCATAAAAACCTTCAGATTGCTCTTGATTTTCTCCTGTCCGATGAAATCCTCGAGTTTTCGCGGACGAAGTCGTCGTTCAAAGTCCTGATCTTGTACCCTGGGGGCAACAATTCCCTGGCGTTCAGTCATGATGTATGTAAGACAATCGCATATTCAAATATCGTGTTACCCGCTCAATATGCAAACACCGTAGCCACCTGCTACGTTTCATATGGCAAGTGTAACAAAATTAGGCATTCCCCTTCAAAACATGCTGAATCTAAATCAGGAATTGAGATTGCAGCAAAAGCTGTCTCCTCAGCAGATCCAGTATATCAAATTATTGCAGTTACCAACTCTTGCCTTGGAGCAACGGATTCAGCAAGAACTTGAAAAAAACCCTCTCCTAGAGGAGGGTGGGTTGGATGATCTGACTTCGCACCCAAATGAGGAGTCAGATGAAAGCAATAATGAAGAAGAATTTGATCTTGAAGACCTGCTTCCGGATATAGATGACCTTTATGGGTATAAAGCTCGGGTAGAGGATCAGCAGCAGGATCGAGAGATACCAATTGTAGCTGCGGAATCTATGACGGATCATCTGCGCAACCAGAAGGGGTATTTGAGCCTGGACAGGCGGGATACGCTGATTGCGGAGCAAATTATCGGATCCATTGACGAAGATGGTTACCTGAGACGAGAGATTGCTTCTATTGTGGATGACATTGCCTTTAACTATCGGGAAGAACTGTCTGAGAAAGATGTACTGCGGGTATTGCATCATATTCAGCGGCTGGATCCGCTAGGCATCGCAGCCCGCAGTGTACAGGAATGTTTGTTGATCCAGTTGGAATCCATACCTGAGCATACTCCGGGGCATGAAATTGCAACGCAGGTGGTCAGCAAGTTGTTTAGCGCTTTTTCCAGGAGACATTATGATCGTATCAAGGATCGCCTGAATATTGATGATGTTGCCCTCAAATCGGCAATAGATTTGATTCAGTCCTGTAATCCAAAACCGGGCGAAGGGGTAATCACTCTTCAGGAGAATTATGTAATTCCTGATTTTTTGATACGAAAGGCGAATGGCTCTTTTGTGATCCAGTTGAATGCCGGAAATTTCCCGACACTCACCATTTCCAAGTCCTATCGGGAAATGATTGAGAATATGTCTTCGGACAAGAAATTTGAATCTGCCGAGGCAGCGGATTCAAAGACCAGGCAATTTCTGCGGTCTAAAATTGAGTCAGCCAAATGGTTTATTGATGCGGTGGAGCAGCGCCGCAAAACCATGCTTTCTGTGATGCGTGAAATCGTCTCGTTTCAAGAGGCCTTCTTCACATACGGTGAAGGACATTTACGTCCCCTGATTCTTAAGGATATTGCAACACGGATCGGTATGGATATTTCTACGGTCAGTCGTGTTGTGAACGGGAAATATGTTCACTGTGACTTTGGTGTTTACGAGCTTAAGTACTTTTTCTCGGAGGGAGTTAAGACAGATGCCGGTATCACTGTATCAAACAAAGAAGTCAAGTCAATCATTACAAGCATGATTGAAGAAGAAGATAAAACGGATCCATTAACGGATCAAGTTGTCACGGCCAAATTGAAGGAACAGGGATATCGGATTGCGCGGCGTACAGTTTCCAAGTATCGAAGGCAACTGGAAATTCCTGTTGCCCGGCTACGAAGAGAGATTGTTCTATCGTGATCGCCTGTTTGGCAGGGCATCCCCCGAATGCTTCAAGTAGAAACCTTTCTTCTCAGACGAATTCCAAAAAATTCGATATAGTCCTCTTGTTTTGTACACGAAATCTTTGTAGCTGGATTGCGTATATGCTACTTTTCGTGTGTAATCCGTTTGAATGCCATGCAGAAATGCAACTTTGGCCCGATTTTTGCCGTAAGGATAATCGAGGCTTCAGTTCACTGCTCTTCAATCAAATTACATCCGAAAAAAATGAAACATTCAAATCCGCTGGGGCGACTGTTTGCTCGATACTTGGACGGGCAGATTGAGGAATCTGTCTGGAGACGTTTTATGTCCGCATTGGAGTCATATGAATCCGATCCACGCGAACGTTCAGCACTCATTACGTTTATTGATGATATCCTCGTAGGAACATGTGAGCGTTCCAAAGCGCAACTCAATCGTATTCTTGCAGAAGCAGTCAAGGCGTAGAGCATCTCTGAATATTCAAAATAATTCTCGAGGATCTCGTATCCTGGCGGGCCAGCATCTGATGATCTGGCCCTTTCTTTTATATTTGGGGAATTATTTATCCAAAAATTTTTTACATGCGTTGCCATCATACTCGCCTCATGGATGGAGTATTTGACAGACTGTGGCAGTATGGAAGATAAGTTCAATCATAATTCCTAATGATCCCATAATTATATGAAGCGCTTTGAAGATCTTTTCCGGGAGCTCCAGAATAAAGTAAATCAACAAGATCCAGCATCAGGCACGGTCAAAGCGGTCCTAGCAGGCCCGCATGAGATTGGCAAAAAGCTTTTGGAGGAAGCAGGAGAAGTATGGATGGCTGCCAATCATGAAAGCCCCGAGCGGGCTGCCGAAGAAATTTCCCAACTGATCTATCATACTCAGGTGATGATGCTCGCCTGTAACCTATCTTTAGACGACATATATCGTCATCTCTGAGCCACCTGATTTTTCAAATGTTGCAAATTGCTCTTCCCAATAAGGGGGCACTTGCTGTTGATGCTGTCGAGTTGATCCGAGCTGCGGGTTATCGGTGCCAACGTGCAGGTCGCGAGCTGCGAGTGCTGGATACTGAAAATCAAGTCCTGTTTTATTTTCTGCGTCCTCGTGATATTGCCACCTATGTGAGTAATGGAGTCCTTGATTTAGGAATCATCGGAAGAGATTTTCTGATTGAACAGCAGGCAGGGCTGGATGAAATCATCTCTTTGGGTTTTGGTAATGCGCGGCTTTGCTATGCCGGTCCTGAAAACCGCAACCTGGATGTCGATCAGTTTGACGGTTTACGCGTCGCCACTTCATTCACTCATCTGGTTTCTGCAGATCTGGATCGACGAAATATTAAGGCAGAAATTGTCCCCCTTGATGGGGCAGTTGAGGTTTCAATTCAGCTGGGCGTTGCGGATATTATTGCTGATCTTGTCCAAACCGGGCGCACCCTGGAAGATGCAGGGCTCTCTGTGATTGGGGAACCTATTTTGCACACCGAAGCGATACTGGCTGGTCGTCCCGGGATCATGGAATCACTAACTGACGCAAATCTGTTTGTACGTCGAATTCAGGGCATACTTCATGCAAGAACTTATGTAATGATTGAGTACGGTTGTCTTCGCTCAGTATTAGAGGAAGTTTGTCAGATCACGCCTGGAATTGAATCCCCTACAATTGCTCCACTCAGCAAGCCAGACTGGGTTGCTGTGAAAGCGCTGGTTCAACGTGCAGAAACCAATCAGATCATGGATGATCTCGAAAAAATCGGAGCTACCGGGATTGTCATTACCGATATTCGTACCTGTAGAGTCTAAGATTGTGTCTCGCTTAATTCTTTTGCTGATGATGCCGGCCCTCATTTGCGGGACTTTGATCTCATGCAGTGATTTAGCCACGCTGCAAGAGAAAGTACAGGAAATTATCAGTCAATACCCCAACGCCACAGTTGCGGTTGCCGTTCGGGATGCGAGTTCCCAGACTACTCTTGATATTCTGCCAGATCGATCTTTTCATGCAGCCAGTACGATGAAAGTACCTGTCCAGATTGAAGCATGGCGGAGAGTTCATGAACAAGGTTTGAAGCTGGACTCAACGCTTGAAGTTCAGAATTCTTTCCGTTCCATCGTAGATGGCACTCTGTACAGTATTGGAGAGGATTCTGATGATGCGATTTATGAACGATTGGGGCAGCGCATGAAGATCTCGGAACTGGTCTATCAAATGATTACCGTATCGTCCAATCTTGCGACGAATCTGTTGATTGATTTTCTGGGGGCAGAATCTATCCAGAATACCGTAGATTCCTTAGGAGCTCCCGGCATGCGAGTACTGCGAGGGGTTGAAGATCTAAAAGCGTTTGAACTCGGACTGAGTAATTCTACGACAGCTCGTGCTTTGGCAACCCTCATGGAAATGATTAGTCAGGGAGCAGCAGTCAGTCCAGAATCAGACAGTGGTATGATTGATGTGTTACTGGATCAGGAGTTTAATGAAATGATTCCTGCCGGATTGCCGCCGGATGTACAGGTTGCACACAAGACCGGTCAAATCACCCGAATTCATCATGATACGGCTATCATCTATCCGCCAGATTCTGCGCCGTATGTTCTGGTCATTCTGATTGAGGGGTTGGAGGAGATCGACTCTGCTACTTTGGGAGCCGAAATCGCACGTACTGTACATGCTACATTACGAGATTAAGTGTTGGCAGGGAGCTTTCCTTTCTACTCAATCAAGAGTAATGTTTTTTTGTAGTGATTCTGGCCAGCACGGTATGGTGTTCCCGTCAGAGTCTTCGCTGTCAATAATACCGAAAGAACTCGGGATGCTTTAGCCCATAATGGTCAATCCCGCTTCGATATCGGATCAGAGCTCTCCTGTCAATCTTCCTCCAGCGCTCTGATGTGGTCGCACAGAACCTCCATCGCTTCGTCAATGTGCTCAACATGTGTTCGGAATGAACCAACGGCCATACGAAGAACGATGGTGTGGCGAATTTGCGTGGATGTCATGAATACTCGTCCGTCTTGATGTAAATTTTTCGCCAAAGAGAGATTGAATTCATTTGCATCTCCTTTTTTCGGAACATATCGGTAGGTGACAATAGATAAATCTGGATATGGACCAACCTGGATTCCGTCAATACTTTGAAGTTGTCCATAAGCATATCGAGCCAGGTGAATTTTTTCTGACAAGGCTGCGCGGAATGGAGCTACACCGAGAAGTTTAAGGGGCAGCCACATGCGAAGTCCACGGAAATGCTTTGTTAATTCAGGAGACAGATAAGCAGGAGATAACTCGTGTGCATCTGAGTCCATATCAAGCATATAGGCGCCACGGCCTCCGTGTGCAGGTCCAAGAAATTCCTGATCCCGAACTAGGAGGGCACCTGTGCCAAATGGCAAGAATAATGTTTTATGTGGGTCAAGAACAAGCGAGTTTGACTGATTCATATCAGCGAGAACTTCTCGCCCTTCTGGGCAGAGGATAAAAAATGCCCCATACGCCCCATCTACATGGAACCAGAGATTGTTTGAGCGTGCGATAGAAGCGATGTCTCCCAGCGGATCTACTGTGCCCGTGTTTGTCGTTCCGGCGGATCCAACAATCAACCATGGGTTCAGACCGGATGCTCTATCAGCTGTAATCGTTTTTTCGAGTGCCTCGGCAGACATTCGGCAATGACCATCTTCGGGAACTCTGCGGCAGATCGAACTTCCCATCCCTGCAATCCGTAGTGCCTTGTCTACACAGTGATGAGTGTGATCGGTCATGTAGATCACTGCCCGGTCATAGTCAGCCCCACGAAGCCCATGTGCTTCGCGCGCAGTAATCACTGCGGATAAATTAGCGATGCTCCCTCCCGAGGCCAGATACCCACCAGCTCGTTTTGGGTAGCCAACAACGTCTGTCATCCAGCGAACCAGCATATTTTCCATACGAACGGCACCGGGAGCAGAATGGAATATACCGGCATATCGTCCGCCAATGGCGGCAAGAAAATCCCCAAAAGCGGAATGAACCAGGCCACCGGATGGAATATAGCCGAGGTAGCGGGGAGATCCTGAATTTATTCCTTCATGATCTACATGATCGTGAAGAAGCTGTAACGTTTCATCCAGAGAAATACCAGTTTCGCTAATGGGAGAAGACAGTAATCCAACGCTACGCTCCTGTGATTTGACAAAAGCAGGAGTTTCGCGCACATTGGCGAGATGCTGGCGGGCATACTGTTCCACTTTTGTAAACAGTTCTTCCAGTTGCCCTTGTGTGGGCTCCAGAGTTCGAGCTTGCTCTTCAAGTTCTTCCAATAATTGATGATTTATTGAATTCTTCCTGATATTCTGTTGTTCGTTTGTACTGGAAGTAGATACGTGTGCTGAATGATTCATCTTAGCGTTATTTTTGAAGAGTTAACAAACAAAGAAGTTCTATGCATCCTGATTGAGCCCTCAGAGAGGCGTTTATAGATATCAATTTGATCGTATTGATCAGGTAAGACATGCGATCAAATACCTAAAACTGAATACGTACAAAAATCAAAAAGGCTTCATAAATCGTGAACAAAGATGAATCGAAGGGAGAAAGTCAAACAGATTATCACGTCGGGCGCCATAGCCGTCCTGCGCTTTCGTAAGAAATTGCCACTCGAGCAGACAGTAGATGCGCTTATAAGAGGAGGAGTCAAGGTACTCGAAATCACTCTCACAACTCCGGGCTCCCTATCCTCAATCGAAGCACTTCAAAAATCCCATGGATCAGAGATATTGATCGGAGCAGGGTCGGTGATTACAGAGCAGCAGGTTCAAGATGTTGCTTCGGCGGGTGCAGATTTTGTTGTGAGCCCTGTAACAAAGAAGGAAGTGATAGATTCTGGGCATGTTCGAGAATTGCCGGTCATCCCCGGGGCATTTACCCCAACTGAAGCACAAGTTGCCCATGAGTATGGGGCAGACATGATAAAAATCTTTCCGGCAGGACAATTGGGGTCTGGTTACCTGAAAGCACTTCTGGCCCCATTACCAAATTTGAAGTTGGTTACTACCGGAGGCGTCACCCCCGAAAATGCAGGGGAATGGATTCGTACAGGGGCGGTGGCTGTGGGCCTAGGCAGCGCTCTGATTGATGTGGAAGTGATTCAAAGTGGGCAATTTTCAGTGCTCACTGAGCGAGCTCGCATCTTATGCAATAGTATTACAGAAGCGCGGAAAATTCTCCCGATATAGTTGCTCTTAAAACTTTCTTTTCTGAACCTTCATTTGGTTCTACTGAGCTTTGTGTGGTTTGAGATCTAAACCTCCGCAGAAAGAACTGTTTTACGGTGTGAAGAGAGTAGCTCCGTAATGCGTTTTTCTTATCATCACTCGCCGCTCGACTGCTTCCATATTTTCCCCCACTTGCTTTCGATCTTTTTGGCATTCCCTCCACATTTCCACGGTTGAGAAAACGCCTAAGGTCTTTCGAATCATTGCTCTGCTTCGGAGCATTCCGATAATCAGGCTTTACCTCTGTACTGGGGAGTTGCTTAGTAGGGCTTGAATCCTTTCGGTATGCTATCCCCTCCTTCATATTCTATCTCATCCTCCGATTCAAATGGCATCTCTCGATCCAATAGAATTAAATCTTGATCTTTTGGCTCTGGCTGAGATAACGCAAGAGAAAGTGATATAGGTTTTAGCTCCGCATTTTTCATTTCGTCATTTCCCGCTTGAGTTCAGGTTCGAATATAGATACAGGTACGGCTGAATTGCTTGCCATGCAATTAATTATTTTGTTTGGTACTACTACGATTGTTGTGGATAAAGTTCCAGGCCTTCGCAGAAGAAGAGGATGGCGGATCTGAAGTTTTCAAATTGACAGCGACAAAAGGAGAAGGAACAGGAGAGTCCTTCAAGCAATTTCCCATTCAGAAGGGCGATTACATTTTAGGGAATTATCCAACTAACTGTAACCAACTCCTATCTTGATGAGTCATATAAGTG
>JAPOTE010000044.1 GCA_026709335.1 Bacteroidota bacterium
AGAGGTCGGGAATTTTTCAAAAAATACCCCGATCCAGAGGTTTTGCAAGAGGCTCACAAAACAATTCGATCATGCTCTTCAGGTATACACCGATTTTTATACTCTTTGTTTCATTATGTGCTTGTAATCCTGACGCACAGTTATATGAGGAATTTTTGCCTGGAGAGCAGCCAAATTTCGTGATCATCTTCACAGATGATATGGGATATGGAGATGTCGGGGTATATGGACATCCTACCATACGAACTCCTCATTTAGATCGGATGGCCGCCGAAGGAGTTCGCTTTACCCAGTTTTATACAGGTTCATTCGTTTGTACACCGAGCCGTGCTGCACTATTGACCGGGCGACTACCTGTCCGCAGTGGCATGGCACACGAGCGGATCAGAGTTTTGTTTCCTCCGAGCAAGGGTGGGATTCCGGAAGAGGAGGTTACGATTGCGGAAGCCCTCAAATCAGTGGGTTACGCAACTGCGGCGATTGGGAAGTGGCATTTGGGGCATGTATCAGGGCATTTTCCAACAGATCACGGGTTTGATGAGTATTTCGGAATTCCATATTCAAATGATATGATGCCCACGCCGGGGCTGAAGGGGCGTATTCAGACGTATCCTCCGCTCCCTCTCATGCGCGGGACAGATATCATCGAGGTTAATCCAGATCAGCGTTTTCTGACACGAAGATATACAGAAGAATCCATTTCATTTATTCGAAATAATACTGATACTCCATTTTTCCTCTATCTCCCTCATTCCATGCCTCATGTTCCGCTCTTTGCTTCGGATGAGTTTGAGGGAAAGAGTACTCGTGGGATCTATGGAGATGTGATTGAAGAAATAGACTGGAGCGTGGGACAGATCCTAGATGTTTTGCGGGAAACTGGCCTGGATCGGAAAACGCTCGTCATTTTTACAAGTGATAATGGGCCGTGGCTTACAGAGGGCTTGGAAGGTGGAACCGCAGGGCTTTTGCGTGATGGAAAAGGAACTACCTGGGAGGGAGGAATGCGTGTCCCGGCCATCGCCTGGTGGCCGGGAACCATTTTATCTGGCCATACGACTCAGGCACTCGGGACGACTATGGACCTACTCCCCACATTACTAACACTTGCAGGTACGGAGATTCCAACCGATCGTATCATGGATGGAGTTGATCTGATGCCAGTTCTTCAAGACCCCGTCGCCAATGTACGGGAGAAAGTTTACTATTACCGGGGAATTCAGCTTTGGGCAGCCAGAAAGGGGCCTTGGAAATTACATTATATTACTCAGAGCGCATATGTTGGGGATCAGCCCGTAGTACATAATCCGCCGCTTCTCTATGATCTCGAACGAGATCCACGTGAACGATTCAATGTTGCCGCGGAAGAGCCAGAGGTAATTCTTGAAATACAGGCAATGGTGGATCAACACATGTCTGAACTTGTACGGGCACCCAGTCAATTGAATATTCCGGAATGGGGCGAGTAACAGGTGTGTCAATTTCTATAGTATTATTCCTGAGTGCTTGTAGCCAGGAACCGCCGCCGGTTGCACCATCCGGCATGGTCTATATCCCCGGAGGAGTCACACAAATTGGATCAGAGAGCGGGATGCCACATGAACGTCCAGTATTTAAGGCCCGTGTGCAGCCTTTTTTTATGGATATCACTCCGGTCACCGTCCGAGCATTTGGGGAGTTTATTCAGGAAACTGGATATGTGACACAGGCTGAATTGTTTGGAGATGCTGCGGTGTTTAACGATTCCACTCGGCAATGGGAACTTACCCTCGGCGCCTTTTGGGCTTGGCCACTGGGGCCGGAGAATCCACCTGCCCAAGAGGATCATCCAGTGACTCAGGTATCCTGGAATGATGCCGTTGCCTATGCAGAATGGGCAGGTAAACGATTGCCCAGTGAGATAGAGTGGGAGCATGCGGCACGTCTGAAGAGCAATGGCCAATATGCTTGGGGGGATGATCTATTGGAGGATGGAGAATACAAGGCCAATGTTTGGAATGGACAATTTCCCAGGTTTAATACGAATACGGATGGATATGCGACTACATCACCGGTTGGAGCATTCGGGGCAACTGAGGCGGGATTGGTTGATATGGGGGGGAATGTATGGGAGTGGACAGCTGACTGGTATAGGTCATATGTAGATCGGAACAAGGAGTTTGAGCCAAACTCCAGTAGCGAGAAAGCACAGCGGGGCGGGAGTTTTTTGTGTGAACCTGGCTGGTGTCATGGTTACCGGGTATCCGGACGAAGTCATTCAACGCCGGAAACCGCCCTCTATCACGTAGGATTTCGCTTAGTAAAAGACATTCCTGAACGGAGATAGTCATCCACCACTTCAATAGCGGTTTCCACGCGTTCGTTATGGGTCCCACAAATAGGGACAATGTTCAATGAATGTGCTTTTGCCTCAGCGTTCAACAATTTGTGTGAGTATAAGCGTTCCTGAGGTCCTGCTCGTTGACCGGGATCGGCTACCCAAGGAATATCCGGCTCCATAAACAGATACAATCCTGATTGATGATGTATGGCAGCTTTTTCAATGTATTTGGGGCATTTACCGAAGTAGATACGCTGGTAGACACACGTCGTGAACAAATCCGTATCTACAAACAGAACTCTATACGCCATGTCCAGCATCCGGGACACAAGATCTAGATGACCTTGGGCAATCGCATGAACATCAGCTTCTTCGGGAAGTGTCCCTTTCTCGTCAACAAACTTTCGAAGGTATTCTTCGGCCCAAACAGTCTGGTAGTGTTTTGCCAGTGCGGATGCGAGCGTAGTTTTGCCGGTAGATTCAGCCCCCATCACTACGACGGTTTTTGGACTGCTAGGTTTAGAGTTCATCGGTCAGTGGGTGTCTTCATAAAATCGACTGATAATATTTGGCTTTGAACTGCCTTCAATACTTCTCGCGTGATACAAAAATCAGGCTGTTTCGGATCAACATCCAATTGAATTGTATATCTTACAGTTCGCAGGATCAGGTAGAAGTACCTTGATATAGGTTGGATTTCACTGGCTCATAGAGCGGTCAGTCAATGGATTGATTATTACAAATACCATAATTGATATCCAGATCAAAATGAGTGTTTTCAGAATCGAAAAGAGCAGCGATACTTCTATTACAAAAGCCACAATCGGCAGATCCAGACATCTGTCAAGTCATGGATAAAATATTTTCCAAAATATAGAATACCAGTTGACGAGGATGTGTCTTGAAAAGACTTAGTGTACTCTTGGAATGACTGAAAACCTTACCCGCTTAAATAATGGAAGCTTCAAAATTGAAGAGCCCAATAACTAAACCGAATATGACAAAATCAGACGATATACCCGTTGGTCGAATCCTCTCAAGAAGAGAAATCATGCAGATTTTCGGAACTACGTTTCTGGTAGGTTCGAGCGGTTTTGTTTTTGGGAAACCGGCGCCTTCCATCGAAAGATCTGTGCCGCCCTGTATTGTGCGACCCGAGCAGACCGAAGGACCTTTTTTCAAAGACATTGAGCTTGAGCGATCAGACCTTCGGGTTGATCCTTCCACTGGTATCGTATTCCCCGGCTTGCCTCTCCATCTCACATTTCAGATTCTGCGAGTTGGCAGTGAGGAATGTGTACCATTGCCAGGGGCCAGGGTAGATCTTTGGCAGTGTGACATTGCAGGGCGTTATTCCGCGTTTCGGGATCGGGGATCAGATTTACGCGAGGAAAAATTCTTGCGTGGGTATCAATTGGCGGATGAAGGTGGGATGGTCCAATTCATGACAATTTACCCTGGATGGTATAGAGGGCGAACCGTACACATTCATATTAAAATTCGTACGAAAACAGAACAGGGCAAGCAGTTTGAATTTTCTTCACAGTTGTATTTTGACGATGATCTGACGGATCAGGTGCATTCTAATCCGCCATACAATGTACGCGGCATGCGAACAACACGGAATTCCAATGATGGAATTTTTCGGCGTACAGGAAAACGTCTAGTGCTCGATCTGTCTCCAGGAGACAAAGGATATCAAGCGACGTTTCCGGTGGGCCTTGATCTTTCGAGTAGTGACTGAGGATTCGGGATTTGTGAGCCTCATACCGTTGTATGGCGAACATTACCCGATATATCATACTTGGTATTATCACAATCATCCGCAGGATGTGGGCGCTGAAATTATCGGAAATTGATCTACAACCGCTAGCGCAAAAATATGCACAGGGACGAGGTCTAATTTGGCTTGATAGTTCATCAGAATCCCTGCGATTTGATCGGTACTCTTATCTTTGCATAGATCCGATTGAATCGATTCCTGCATCGGTCAAAATGCGCGACTTGCGGCGCGTCCTCAATTTCTACAGGCCGGGTCGTATTGACTATGGCCCACCATTTCAGGGAGGATTGGTGGGGTTTTTTGATTATGAATTCTCAGAATATGATATACAAGCAGCAGAGGTATCATGTCAGCATGATCAAACGGGTTGCCACTTCAGGCTATATGATACGGTCATCGCTGTAGATCACAGTGATAATCTTACATGGATCATCTCATCGGGCTTCAAAAAAGGATCCGTTGAGCCGGATAAGGATATAGCTCAAGCACGTATCAAAGCAGTTGAGCTGGACCTCCAAAACGTACCAGAATTTGTTACACCTGCTACAAATCTCATTTGGAATAATGAGATTACAAAGGCAGAATATTTGAAATCTGTACATGATATTCGTGGCTTTATCCAAGCAGGTGATATTTATCAGGCAAATTTTTCGCAAACTTTTATAGCAGATTTACCTGAAGATATAAATCCATTTCAGGTTTATCTCTCTATTCGAAAGAGCAACCCAGCTCCTTTTTCAGCCTATGCTGATTTCAATGGCCGAAATATTGCCTGTACCTCTCCAGAGCGATTGATTACTGTTGATGCTCGCGGATGGGTTGAGACAAGACCAATCAAAGGAACGATTGCACGGTCAAGGCATCCTGACGTAGATCAACAACGAAGAGACAGGCTACGCGAGTCGAAAAAAGATCGCGCTGAAAATATCATGATCGTTGATTTACTTCGCAACGACTTATCGCAAGTGTGCAGACCGCATTCGGTGAATGTACTGGACCTTTGTGTCTTGGAGTCATATGCTGGATTGCACCAACTTACATCTTCTGTTCAAGGGCAGCTCATTGATGGATATGATGCTTTTGATCTAATGTCTGCAGTATTTCCGGGAGGATCAATTACGGGGGCACCGAAACGTCGTTCGATGGAGATTATTAAACTTCTGGAACAACGACCACGCCGCGCTTTTTGTGGATCATTAGGCTTTTTTGGATTTCATGGTATTGCAGATTTCAACATCATTATTCGGACAATTCAGGTTGAGGGAAACCAGGCACGCCTTGATGTTGGGAGTGGCATTACATCTTTGTCTGATCCAGAAGAGGAGTACTTGGAAACTTTGTTGAAAGCACAAAAAATTTTTGACGGAACTACTAATTAATGGGGTAGCCCTCAAATGATCTTAATTCTCAATAATAGGGATAGTTTTGTTTTCAATATCAGCAGATATTTCCAGGAGCTAGGTGAGACGGCCGATGTGGTTGAATCGGATAATCTTACACTGCGTGATGTTGAAATAATGCAGCCGAAAGCGCTGGTGATTTCACCAGGTCCTTGCACTCCAGATGAAGCCGGAATCAGCTTAAATGTGGTTTCATATTTTTCCGGAAAATTACCAATTCTGGGAGTTTGTCTTGGCCATCAAGCGATTGCACAATCCTTTGGATGTACTGTAACCAACTCCTTATTTCCGAAGTATGGAGAGACAAGCCTTATAATGCACAATGGTCGTGACCTCTTTAGAGGGCTCCCCAACCCCCTTAAAGTAGGGTTGTACCATTCTTTAATTGTGACCCAGATTGATGAGTCCGATTTGATCGTTCAAGCTGAATCACCAGAGGGCGAGATCATGGGGATACGGCATAGTCAGGCTCCCACATTTGGAGTTCAATTTCACCCAGAATCAATACTGAGTGACTTTGGATACGAATTTTTACAAAACTTCATATCAGCTACCGAGTGCTTTCATGCGGGGCAATAGTGGGGTATTGGAGTGTTTCTTAACTTCAAAGCGCAAGTCTCTGTTCTTATCCCACGACTGAAGAACTCTCACATTAAATTTTCTTGAACCGTAGAATAGTCTTGAAGTGAAATTCCTCTCGGCTAGCAGCCCGTGGATAAAGTCAAATAAATTTAGATAGCAGTTTTTGATGCTGACTTTGCATGATTTGACAGACAAATTGATAGATAAAATGTGCTAAAAGCAACGATTTTGAGCGTTTTGGGAGCAAAAACGAAGATTTTTATTCAATTCAGTCTGTCCCCTTTCTATGAGAGACTTTATCCACGGGCTGCTATGGAATGCAGGTTATCTCAGTGGATGAAATGATAACTATTCAAGAATCGATTCCACGCGCGGCTGAAATTTTACGAAGAGAGGCTCATTCTGAGAATACCCACAGAGCATATACTAAAGCTTGGAATCGATTTTTACACTACTGTGGTGAGAAGGAGATTGAGCCTCAAAAGGCTTCTACGAATGATGTGGTAGATTTTTTATTCAATTAGCATCTCAACGAGTAAGAAATTCTGATAGAATGTTATCCATGGGAACACTAAGGCTGTATCGAAGCGCATTAAATCGTTATTTCGCTGAAATGAATTTGACATCGCCAGCTTCATCGTTGCAACTAGTGTAATGTCATCTATAATATGTCGTCACAAATTTAGTATCTTTCTTGTCAA
>JAPOTE010000046.1 GCA_026709335.1 Bacteroidota bacterium
ACCTCAATTTATTAGTAAAATGATTATCTTACATGGGATTTTCGTATGCATACCTTTCTTCAGCCCGCTCAATCAGGGCTTCAATTGCGCTCAATCCCTGCTGCCAGAACTCTGGATCTTGCAAATCAACCCCCAAGCGAGCAACAAGAATGTGTGGCCAATCTGATCCTCCTGCTCGCATAAGTTCAATATACCGATCTGGAAATTCATCCGGAGATTGTTGATAACGCATATGCAGAGCCAACACCAATAGCTCCCCAAATGCATACGCATACACATAACCAGGGGTGTGCAAAAAATGTGGGATATAACTCCACCAATGACGGTATTGATCGGTCAGGGTTACACTGCTGCCATACATTGCTGACTGGGTTGAGATCCAATGTTCAGCGAATATGTCTGAGGATAATTCCCCCTGCGTACGTCTTGCAGTGTGGATTGCATCCTCAAATCTGTTCATAGTAACTTGACGAAATACCGTAGCCATTGTATCGTCAATCTTGCCGATCAAAAGAGCTAACTTGTTACGTGAATTTGATTCTGCAGACAGAAGACGTTGAAAGGTTAACATCTCCCCAAATACAGAAGCAGTTTCTGCAGTAGTTAGTGGGGTTGACGCTTGCAAATACCCTCGACCCCGGGAGAGGAATTGATGCACTCCATGCCCCAATTCATGAGCAAGAGTTTGTACATCCCGTGCACGACCAGTATAGTTCAACAGAACGTAGGGATGTACACTCGGAACTGCACCATGGCTGAATGCCCCACCCTGTTTACCTTCCTGAACAGGCGCATCAATCCATTTTTCTTCAAAAAATCGCTCGGCAATTTCTGCTAAAAGTGGATGAAATCCTCCATAACTCTCCAGAACTATGCGTCGTGCATCACTCCATGAATAGTAGGAATCGCTTTCTCCAACAGGCGCATAGCGATCATAATCATAGAGTGGACTCACCCCCAAAATTTTACTTTTCAACTCATAAAAGCGAACTACCAAATCATATCGTTCTACGACAGACTGAATCAAGGCTTCGGCGGTTTCATCCGCAATTTCATTATTCAAATTGCGAGACTTAAGCCAATGTGGGAATCCCCTCATACGATCAATTGAAGCCTTATCAGCGAGAAATGTATTGAAGATGTAGGTCAGGGTATGCTCTTTGGTAACGAGTCCATGTGTAAAACTTTCTGCCGCTTCTCTTCGCAGGTCTCGATCGTGCGCATGCAACTTGGCAAGTACATGTTCCTGGGAGAGTTCTTCTCCGCGTAGCGTGAAACGCATCCTGCTGATTATTTCGGTAAAATACCGTGTCCATGCACTTCTTCCCGTCACTTGCGCTTCTGCCAATACTTTTTCTTCGGGCTCGGACAAGGTATACTCTTTCAACAATCGTTCACACTCGAGAAAGTGACGATAGCCAGCGAGTTCTTCCTCTTCCATCAACCTCTGCGCATGAGCACTCTCTACCTTGAGCCACTCCAATCCAAAGAATAATAGATTTTTGCCAATCTGTGTATATAGTTCACGGACATGCTGCAGCAGTGCTCCACGTTCCGCATGATGCGTAGCCGTAGCCCAAGAGAGATATACGTAGGTCATAGCTCGCCCAGCACGCTCTTGAAGCTGCTCATATTCCATGATTGCCTGTTTTAATTGGGTTGCTGACAGGCTTGCTATCTTCCCTCTCCAGGATTGATTGAATTTTTCCGATCCGCCCATGATCTCTGATAAATCATTTCGTAATTCAGATTCATCAGCATAAAGATGCGTTAGATCCCAGTGTACATCCTCTGCACCGGTTTCTCGGATATTCATAGCAAATAAATAGTTAGAGATTCGGTAGAACCTTGACCTCCGTCAATTGTTGTAGCTCGCTCTTTCATCTTAGCCAATCAAATTTTTAATGTCTTACCAGAAAATTGAATCTATTGCCGAATTTAATTCCTTACTAAAGCAATCTGAATCCGGGACCGTCGTAATCTTCAAACACAGTTCCACCTGTGATCTCTCAGCCAATGCAAAAGATGAGATGTTGAAGGTGAATCTTCCTGTTTTTGAGCTTGTAGTTCAAACTGCGCGCCCTTTATCTAATCATATTGAATCTCATTTTGGGATTCGGCATGAATCACCTCAAGTGATTTTAATTCATCAGGGCAAGCCATTTTTCAATGCATCTCATCGGGCTGTAACAGCAAAGAACATTCAAGAAGCGGCCTATTCTGCTATTGCTCCTTGACTCTTTATGCCCTCGTAATGGCGAGTTTTCGATCTCTCGTAACTCTTGGAACCATCGCATATAAGAGCTATAACGGGATCCAAGTTGCTCACCGAATGAGGGCAGGTCTCAGCTGATAATTAGGGGTATCTTGAACTTGAATCTAAGGCAACACTATACTGGAGCCTATATATTGCATGACTATGTTAAAATTTGAACGCCGCAGATTTTTATGGCAATCTACTTTGGCTGCATTAGGAGTAGCAGTTTCCGGAAGTACAGGAAATTTCAACCACTCTCCCAAAAAAATCCTTCGATTTGGACTTGCAGCAGATTCTCATTATGCAGACAGACCACCTTTGAGGACACGTTATTATCGGCAGTCTCTCGAAAAAATGCGCTATTTCATTGAAATGATGAACAAGCAGAAGGTAGATTTTGTGATGCATCTCGGCGACTTTAAAGATGAAGATGAAAATAAGCGCGCCGATGATACTCTGTCGTATCTTAAAGCCATAGAGTCAGAGTACGCGCGATTTGAGGGCCCTATATACCATTGTGTCGGCAATCATGACGTCGACAGTATCACCAAAACGCAATTCATAGAAGGAATTGAAAACACTGGTATCTCTACTAAAAAATCATACTATTCCTTCGACACGGAATTTTTCCATTGCATTGTTTTGGATGCCAATTACTATGAAGATGGCCGCGACCATTTTTATAAATACCCCATCGACTTTCAGAATACCAATATCCCACAAGTAGAGATCGAGTGGCTCGAAAATGTTCTCTCCCTTCACAAGAACAAACCCGTCTTGGTTTTTTGCCATCACCCTCTTTTTCATTTTATCCGGGATGACAAACAATTTCATGTGAACAACTACTTACAGATTCAACAGTTATTTCAGAACCATGGAAAAGTGGCAGCTGTATTTCAGGGTCATGTTCATGAGGAACGATTTCAACAAGTGAATGGCACCCATTATATCACACAACTGGGAATGGTTGATTACCAAGGAGTTGAAAACAGTTGCTTCTCCATCATAGAATTGGACATGGCTGGGATCGAAATTCATGGCTACAAAAGAGCTTCCAGTCATAACTTGGTGATATGACGCAAAATGATTTGCACCTGATTGACTGAACATCAGATGTTTGTTGCGGAGGCAAGAACCGATCCAAATAAAGCATTAGAAGGATTTCTCAGATCTCTGAGAGCAACAAAAACTTAAATTAAGTGTAAATTATGCATTCTGAATGCACGATTTACACTTATGCAACACGAATATATTCACAGGTCACTTGAGCCTGTTATAATAAAGGCAGCCCTAGAATTTCCAGCAGTTATTTTGACGGGTCCTCGCCAGTCTGGAAAAACCACTTTACTGAAGTATTTATTTGGTCATCAGTACCAATATGTCTCTGTTGAACTCCCAGATGTCCGTGAATCGGCTATAGTAGATCCGCGTGGCTTTTTAGAGCAATACCAGCAACCGGTTATCATCGATGAAATTCAGTACACGCCGGAGTTACTTCCTTACATCAAGGAAAAGATTGATGGTAACCGAAACCGTGCAGGCCAATTTATCTTGACTGGATCTCAAAACCTTCTGCTTGGTGAGAAGGTTACTGAATCTCTGGCTGGACGTGTTGCAGTATTGAGACTTCTTCCCCTATCAAGGCGAGAACAGGAAGGATGCCCCGGAAATCCCATGATCTGGGAGCATACACACATGACAGGCCAAAAAAATTATGAATTTAAAGATCTCTGGAACAGCTTCCTTCGTGGTGGATATCCAGAATTAGCTGCTGACCCCAATAGAGACTTATCATTGTGGCACGCAAGCTATATCCAGACATACCTCGAGCGAGACGTCCGTAGCTTACGACAGGTTGGTGACCTTATGCAGTATCAGTCTTTCCTGCGCGTATTAGCCGCAAGGAACGGTCATCTTCTAAATTTGACCGACCTTAGCCGCGACCTTGGAGTCGCAGTAAATACGATCAAAGCGTGGCTTTCCATCCTTGAGGCTACGTACCAAGTAACCGTATTGCGACCATATCATGCCAATATTGGCAAACGATTGGTGAAAACACCCAAGGTTTTTTTCTCTGATGTAGGCACACTCTGCCATCTGGTTGGCTTAAAAGATCCTACACACGCGGCGTCTGGTCCAATGGGAGGAGCTATTTTTGAGACAGCTGTCCTGTCGGAGTTAGTTCGTACACTGACCCACAGGGGAATGCAGCCACAAATATATTTCTGGAGAACGATGGCTGGCTCCGAGATTGATTTTATCGTGAACACCAATAACGGTATGATTCCAATTGAAGTCAAACTTTCTGCGACTCCACGCCCCGCCATGGCATCTTCCATTCGGGCATTCCAGCGTGATGTAGGAGAAACTGTGCTTCCCGGATATGTGGTGCATCCGGGGAATATCCGATTGCCACTAGGGGAGCATACCACAGCCATACCCTTTTCTGTTTTGTAGCTCGAATTTGATACAGGTTATGTTCCTCTTCCAGCATGAAAGTCATGCAATCCGGGGCAAAACGTTTACCCCCAAAAGCAGTGCATTCTTAGTCAAATTGCATATTTCCGCGAACCATGCACCTGTATATGTCTGGAAGGGTAAAAATGAGGCGGCGATAGCGGTGCATATGTTCGAAGCTATTGAGCATCGAAATGACCTTAATTGTCGAAAGCAACATGTGTGTCACCACTATGATGAAAGCGGCGCGCGATCATGGCACCCAAAACCTCTGGAACGGATCGGCGAATTTTATCTGGACTTGTGAGATACCGCCCGAGATCGCTTAGTTCATACACTCGATAATAAGGCGCGCCAGAAACTCTTTCGATAAATCAAAAATCACGACTCCGATTAATCACCTTTTCCTGGGTTTGGACTAAAGAACTCAGCGAATTTGTTTGTTTTGTTCACAAATTCTTCATGATCCTCTGACGGTTCTTTCATTTGAGTAACATTCGGCCAAATCCTAGAGTATTCCGTATTGTGATTTAACCACTTGGAGTCAGGGTCATCTTCAGATTCGGGTTTGATTGCCTCAACTGGGCACTCGGGCTCACAAACGCCGCAATCAATACATTCATCTGGATGAATAACTAGCATGTTCTCACCTTCATAAAAGCAATCGACGGGACATACTTCAACACAATCCATGTATTTGCACCGGATGCAGGGATCCGTCACGATATAAGTCATAGTATGTCTAGTCTACTCAATCAATATTTAGTCATTCATCCATATGACCGCAGTACAGACTCCTTCTATTTAATGGGGAATCTCCACAAAATTAACTCATACTCACACGGATGCCACTTCTGACTCTGTTGGATCATAATTCAAAATAGGCCCCAGCCAACGCTCTGCCATAGGCATATCCATACCTTTGCGCTGAGCATAATCTTCAACTTGATCGCGCTCAATCCGGCCAACGGAGAAGTAAACGCTTTCTGGATGGGCGAGATATAATCCGGAAACCGAAGCAGCTGGCGTCATCGCATAACTGTCCGTCAATTTCATACCGATCCGATCTGCCTCAAGTAAGCGGAAGATCGTTCCTTTTTCCGTATGATCAGGCTGACAAGGATAACCGGGAGCAGGGCGAATACCGGAATAGGCTTCTTTGATTAAAGCTTCATTACTAAAATCTTCATCAGCAGCATAGCCCCAATATTCTTTTCGCACCTGCTCATGCATATACTCGGCCAGCGCTTCTGCAAATCGGTCTGAAATAGCTTTAATCATAATAGATGAATAGTCATCTCGCTCGTCTTCAAACTGTTTGGCAATCTCGTCAGCTTCAGACCCAGCAGTGACGGCAAATGCGCCAATATGGTCGCCCTCTTCTGCGATAAAATCAGCCAGTGCAAAGTTCGCTCGACTGTTGTCCTTAACCATTTGTTGGCGCAATGTGTGAAATACGTCACCAGTATCAATTCTTATATCATCCCCTTCTCTATATGCCCCCCAAAAACCAATGACAGCCTTTGGCTTAAACCAGTTGTTATGAATAATTTCTTGAAGCATTTCCTGAGTATCACTCCATAGTTCCCGCGCAGCTCTCCCAACAGTTTTATCTTCCAGAATTTTGGGGTATCGTCCGGCAATATTCCAGCTTGCAAAATACGGTGTCCAGTCAATGTAGCAAGCAAGATCTTGCAGACGAAAATCGCTTAATTCCATCGTACCCGTAACTTTCGGTGCTTGCGGTATAGCAGCTTTCAGTTTATAGGCATGTCTGCGAGCCACTTGAATAGGATGGCGTGGCTTTGGCGGTCCACCGAGACGCCGATCCCGGCCGTCGCCTATCTGACCGGCCGCAAGGAGTTCCATTCTCTTAACTTCCGGGTCAG
>JAPOTE010000071.1 GCA_026709335.1 Bacteroidota bacterium
TCGCGAGCAAACCCCTTGGCTGGTATCCGAAGTGGAATGGGATCTTGATATGGCCAAGCGTGCAATCATATGGCTCTCTGAGCGAGTTGGAAAAGCGATTCTACAATTGGAGGAATCGGATTTTCACAACAACAGACTGTATAGTCTGGTATATGCCTATCCGGAGATTGATGAAATATGTCAGCGTGTATTTGATGACCTTCGTCGTCGGATTTATTACCGGAATCAGCTTCCTGCAGGAGAACGTGTAATCTTGTTCAGTCCACACCCGGATGACGATGTGATTTCAATGGGAGGAATGCTAGATAAGCTGGTTCGAAACGAGAATGAAGTCATTGTTGCCTACATGACGAATGGGTCTGTAGCTGTGTTTGACGCAGATGTTTCTCGCTATCTTGCTTTCGTGGAGATGTGCCTGAACGAGCTTGGCGTTACTGGCGAGGCGGCAGAGACGTTTCGCGGATACAGAGAAGAAATGTTAAAGTTTTTGTCAAACAAGTCTCCCGGCGAGGTGGATCTTCCCGCGGTTCAGCATATTAAGGCGGCAATTCGTTACTCAGAAGCCATTGCGGGGATTGAGGTAATGGGACTGGATCAGTCAAATGCCCGGTTCATTGATTTACCGTTCTATCAGACTGGGCGTGTCAAGAAAAAACCTGTGGGAGAAGAGGATGCAAAGATCATTCTGGATCTTATGAATGAGCAAAATCCTGATCATATCTTCGTCGCAGGAGATCTTTCCGATCCCCACGGCACCCATCGAATCTGCTATGTTGCGATTCAGATGGCTCTGGCGCTTTACAACAAAGGAAGGACGACACAAGGCCCAATGGTTTGGTTATATCGCGGTGCGTGGCAGGAATGGGAAATCCATCAGGCAGATGTATTTACGCCTATCTCAAGAAAAGAGATGGCTCGGAAGATTGAAGCCATCTTCAAGCATGAGAGCCAAAAGGATCGCGCAATGTTTCCTGGCGCCTACGACGATCGGGAATTCTGGCAGAGAGCACAAGATCGTAACACAGGAACCGCAGAAGCACTGAATCGACTCGGTTTGCCGGAGTTCTATGCTGCAGAGGCATTCGTTACCGGCTATACATTATAGCAGATCTAGAGGTGGCAGTGAGTCAATCCCCGTTTCTCCAAGTATTGCTGATGGTATTCCTCAGCACGATAGAATGTGCATGCAGGAACGATTTGCGTCACGATAGGGCTGGACAGTTGTGTCTGTCGGCGAATCTTGGATGCCTCGGCTTCCGTCATTTGTGTTTCGGAGTGATAGAAGATCACTGAACGATATTGGGTACCAATATCGGGGCCTTGGCGGTTCAGGGTTGTCGGATTGTGGTTACTCCAGAAAATATCTAGGAGTTGGGAATATTCAATCACTGTGGGGTCAAACGTCAAGTGTACTACCTCTGCGTGCCCTGTACGCTTTGAGCATACCTCACGGTAGGTTGGGTTTTTCGTTGTGCCACCGGAATATCCTACGGCTGTTTCAATGACACCGGGTGTTTGCCGAAAAACTATTTCCACACCCCAAAAGCAGCCGGCTCCGAAAGTTGCCTGTTCCATGGTCAAGTAGTGTTATTCAGGTTCTCCAACCAAATTGTGGTATGCAGGTTCAGGCTGTAAAGATTCCTTAAAATGCTTACATTAATGGCGAAACAATACATAAATATATTCATGCTTAGACTAGTTACTATTTTTCTTCTGTTCATCTTTGCTTTTCCTGTGCAAGCTCAAACTGGGGTTGGGATGCCTCCCCCCGAAGGATCAACGGTTCTTTTTGATGGAACTCGTGAACTTCTTGATGAGAACTGGACCTACTGGGAAGGTCCTCGCCTAGCGGCTGAACTACCCATCAAATGGAAAATTGTAGGTGATCCTGTCGACGACGGAACCGTAGTTAGTAGCAAGGATTCTTCTGCAGCGGGAGGACTTTATGGGGCAGCTGATATTGTGACCAAGAAAAAATTCAGGGATTTTCGGCTACATGTTGAGTTTCTGATCACAGAGACCGGTGGAAATAGTGGCGTCTATCTTCAGAATCGTTACGAGATCCAGGTTCTCGACGGTGATTCAACGATACATGGTATGGCAGCGGTGATTAATGAGAAAATTTCTCCCTACTGGCCCTACAATGGTACGGGGCAGTGGAATGCGTATGATGTAGTATTCCGGGCAGCTCGTTTTGAAGAGGGCAAGCGGGTAGAGCCTGCCATGGTAACGCTCTATTTCAATGGGGTCAAGGTTCACGAAAATGTATCGATTCAGCAGGTATGGGGAGGCCCTAATTCTGGTATTGATGGTGGAAATGATGAGGGGCGGGGGATTACGGATACGCCTGAGGGCCTAAAATTACAAGCCGAAGGCCACGATGTACGCTATCGTAATATTTGGATCCACGAACTAGATCTTCTGGAACCCGATACAGATTTCTGAGAGAGTCATGGATTTGACGGCCTTGGGATTGGTAATGGGGACAACCCAAGTTCTTCAAGGAATACATTATGTTTTGCTGTTGATTCCTGAACTTGTTTTTCAATTTCAATTAGTTCCTTGTGGGTGGCTGACAAATCAACCTTAGCTTCTGGCTTGACTGTACTTACATAGCGGGAGATGTTCAGGTTGTAGTCATTGGCTTTGATCTCGTTCATCTCCACCCGGCGAGCGTATCGCTCGATGCTTTCTGGGCGCTCTCGATAGGTGTCAATAATCTTCTCAATATGTTTGTCGGACAAATGATTTTGTCTCTTTCCCTTTTCAAAATTCTCGGATGCATTGATGAACAGAATATCTTCGGGTTTCTTGCACTTTTTGAGGACGAGAATGCAGACAGGGATTCCAGTTGAGTAGAAGAGGTTTGCCGGCAGGCCAATGATTGTGTCAATATTTCCGTTTTTAAGCAGTTTGCGGCGAATCTTCGCCTCGGCATTACCGCGGAACAGCACGCCGTGCGGTAGAATGATGGCCATCACGCCGTTTTCCCCGAGATAATGAAATCCATGCAACAGGAACGAGAAGTCCGCTGCGGACTTTGGTGCCAGTCCATAATTTTTAAAGCGCATGTCCTCGCCTAATGCTTTGCCTGGATTCCATCGGTAGCTGAATGGTGGATTAGCGACTACGGCATCGAATTGATGTTTTTGGCTTGGATTTGTTTCACGGAGCATTGGCCAATCGTTTGTCAGTGTATCACCGTGGTATATCTCGAACTCCGTGTCCTTCACTCCATGCAATAGCATGTTCATGCGCGCAAGGTTATAGGTGGTAATATTTTTTCTTGCCCATAGATTTTTCCAATTCCGCCTGGCCCCATACGTTTGCGTATGTTGAGCAGTAATGAGCCCGAGCCACAGGCAAAATCCATCACGCTACCCAGATATTTCTGTTTCCCGGTTTTCGGTTCTTGACTGTCAAGTGCCACAATTGCAGAAAGGATGTCTGATATCCGTTGAGGTGTATAGAATTCACCAGCCTTCTTGCCAGATCCCGCAGCGAATTGGCTGATCAGATACTCATAAGCATCTCCGAGGGTGTCACCGTTTGTAGAGAATTCTTTGAGGCCTTTGGAAATCTTGTTGATGATTTTGCAGAGCGTGGAGTTCCTATCCATGTAATCTTTACCAATCTTATCCGAGCCAAGATTGATTTCAGAGAAAAGACCGGAAAATGTACTCTGGAATGACTCGTTTTCAATGTACTTGAAACCGGCTTGAAGCGTGTTGAGTAATTCGTTGCTTTGTGTACGTGCCATGTAGGCGATATTCGCCCAGAGGTACTCAGGCAAAACAACATAGTGTGCCTTACGACGCATCTGGTTTTCAAAAGCCAACTTATCGTCAGGATTCTGCTCATACCATAAAGACAGAGAAGAGTGTCCGCCGTTACTAATATCGTCCGGATTTGGATAGTCGCGCCCAAGCTCCTTCTTCGCAGCCCGCTCGTAGTTGTCCGAGAGGTAGCGAAGAAACAGGAACGCTAGCATGTAGTCTCGGAAGTCATCTGCATTCATGGCACCGCGTAGTTCTTCTGCAATGGACCAGAGTATTATGCCAAGCTGCTTCTGTTTGCTTTCTGTCATGAATCAACCAACATGAGTAATAAATCCATACTTTGTATTTAGCTTCTCAAGAATTTCGTCAAACAGTGCCAAACTGTCCGGTACGAGAAGATCAGATTCGTAATAGTAGACGTTTTTATGCGCAAGGGTATTTACGATTCGAGCAACTTCATCTACATCACCATAACCTATGTGTTTAAGTACATGACTAATCCGACCGGTGCCGAGAAATGAAGATACGCTCTCTAGCACTTGGCGAAGAAGGGCGAAGTGATATGCACGAACACCGTTCTCTTGCCGAGTTTTCTCCAGTAATTGAAGGACTCTTAGATGATAGAGAAATACATCGCTTCGATAGGTTTCTAGCGAGACCTCACCTTGTTTTCTGCTCAGAATACTCGTCCTGATTTTGTCCTCAAATTGAGCACTCTTCTCTCCCTTTTTCAACCAATTACTAAGGATTGAGAACAATCCGAAATGATGAGTGGTAATGATGATCTTCCGTTCGCCGAAATGCGTTTCGATTAGGTCATACAGCGTTGATGCGGTCACGAAGATGTTGTGGTCGTCGAGGCTTGAAACCGGATCGTCAATGAATATATGGTTGGTCTGAATATCCGCCCAACCTTCCACTTCCATCATTGCTAAAAAGAAGCACCAGACAAAGATACGTTCTTCTCCGCGAGAGATTTTCATCGATGGAACATCACTGGACTGCGTACCTGCAGGAAAAAATGAAATCGACTCAATTCCCATCTCAGGGTCCGGGTGCATGACAAAGCGGAAATCAAATTTCACTCTGTATGGTTTCAACTTTGCATGGATATCAAGTTCATTAAGATCAGAATGAAGCCTACTGAGACTGCTTGGAAGGACGGCCAGTCGTACATTGGCCCCATCATTCTCAATGTCATTATTCCAGACGAAAAGATCTTCACTATATGCGTTATAGTATATACCCGTGTGCGCTCCATCTTCTTTGGTTACATCCTTGTATGCGACTGACAGTCGCGTTTTCCCGACCGAGTTGAAAGCATAAAGCAATTGAATAGTGGATTTGTCGTCGCATAGTTTCAACGCAATCGCATCAATCGTACTCATTTCTTATCTCTTATCCAGAGAGGGGAACATCTGTTGCAACAAGCCTTTTTTATGCCGCTTCAGGGCTTCAAGTTTCTGTTCCTCCGTAGCGATCAAATCGTCCAGAGAAATAAGACAGTCAGTGATTTTTTGCTGCTCATTTGATTTCGGATTGGGGAAGCAAATAATCTGGTTTTTCAGTGTAGAGAAATGTCGTTTATACTGCTTTGGTACCAACGGTATACACGACAGGTGATGATATAGATATGCAGTAGACACACATCTGTTTGCTGTAACTATTTTGATTCCATCGGCTCCTTGTGCGAATGGCTGATCGACAAACTTCAGCACACAAGTGTGATCTCCAAACACAATCACAGGAAGTTGTTTCGTGATGACGGCATCATTATCGTTCGTCCAGCCGCAAATGTAACTCCGGGATTGATCGATTATCGGAAAACAACCATCAGGCAAATACGCTGAAGAGAGTAGTTTTTTTGGGGGAATGATCGTATTTATGAGATCAGCAACAAAGGCGTAGTTCCATTCCGAATCTTCCAAAAACTCTGGAAACCGCAACTTCGGCACCAAAGGTTGTCGCCTGTCAATCTTCATCACACACCTACTTGCTCGTAGGCACTTAATCCCGAAATAATCTGACCATTCGCCCGTTTTTTCAATAACGGAATTAGGTCCGCCATGAGGGTGAGTTCTTGCTGACTTCGCTCGCGCCACGCCAGCCCGAGCGGTTCCATTAGCTCAGTGAGCATCTCGCCGTCGAAGATCTTGCGATGGAGGATAGTATCTACAAAATCCAAGAGCGACTTACTCGTTAAGCCGTAGATCTTTGCGAGATTGTCGATCTGCTCGCCCTGCTTCTTAGCCTTGAATTGACTATAATCTTCACGAATTTGAGCCTCGTCAAGTCTTCCGCCTTCCTTCAGAAATTGAATGTATTCGGTGATGTCCTCACGTTCGTCAAGGAACTTGGAGTCAGATTGGATTAACTCAATGAGCTCTTCACGGTTGATCTTCATTTTTTTCGGATCTTGATTCGAAAAATCAGAGATCAGTTTCATAATGTAATCATAATCAATAAGAGCAGAGGCGAATAGGACGAGTTCGAAATCAAGCTGTTCAACATCGGAGTTGAACGATTCCATATCTTGGTTCTACTGAGCTTTGTGTGGTTTAAGATCTAAACCTCCGCAGAAAAAGAAAATTGCGACTCTGAAGTTTTCAAACCTTCTGTATCCTCTTCCGATGGTTTTGATC
>JAPOTE010000098.1 GCA_026709335.1 Bacteroidota bacterium
CCTACGTTTTGTGTGCACTACGTCACAAATATAAGCGTTTCATTAAAGCCTCTTACACATAGTCCCTTAAATGATTGGTGATATTCCGATTAATTTCAATATCAATTTATCCTCTGGCCTTCGGCAAACTGAATCGATGCATCATTTAATTATGAGCATGGCTTACCCTGTTAACTCGAACGAGTTGATCTCTAAATAGTATCCTGCCCCTTGTGATCTTTTTGTCATTTCGTGGGGACGAAATCCACCCCAAGAGTGGGCTAATGAGTAGAATCAAAACTGTTAAAAAGTTCTATCAGTGAAGGGGGTAATATCTCCAAACTGTACCGCAGCGATTCCTCAGAGGCGAACACCAAAATCGTGAAAAATGTTGACAGTAGTTACTTGTTTTACCGATTCATATGACTGCGTGATGAATTCACGCTCACAGAATAAGCGTTCTCAGCACTATAAGTCTTAAATTTGTGATTTGGGGCCCATAGCTCAGTTGGTTAGAGCAGCGGACTCATAATCCGTAGGTCGGGGGTTCAAGTCCCTCTGGGCCCACCCTCACTTTAGGAGAAACCCAACAGTTGGCCTCCCTGATATACCAGCAGTGAAGCCAGATACGCAAGTGTTGTCATGTATAACCACATGACAATTGGCCATCTCCAAGTATTCGTTTCTCGCCTCGCAATTGCTAATGTACTCATGCATTGGAGAGCAAATACGAAGAAAACCAGCAGACTCACGGCCACCAGAGGCGTGAATACCGGGCGTCCATCAGGATAGCGATCGGCTTTGATTGCATCTCGTAAGGCCACTCCTTCCTCTGCATCCGCAACACTATAAATGATACCGAGCGTGGAAATGATCACCTCACGTGCGGCGAAGGCGCTTACAAGACCTGCACTGATCTTCCAGTCAAATCCTAGCGGCTGCATTACAGGTTCAAGAAATCGACCAAAATAACCAATCGCGCTCCCCCGAATCTGTGCAGACTGCTGGATGATCTGTGCACTATCCAAAGCAGCAGAATACTCACTCTCCGCCTGTTTGACGATTGATTGCGCACGTGCCATTTCAGCATCTGCATTCATCACAGAATCATCCAGCGCGAAAATATCCATTCCCGGTGAAGGAAGGAGTGCGCGAGCTTCAGCGTACTTTGCATCACGTTGTTGTGCTGCCTGTTCTTCAATTTGTGTACTTTCAGAATCTGCATCAACCTGTGGATAACTCGCTAAAAACCATAGCACAATACTACAAGCAAGAATTATTTTTCCTGCTCTAATAACAAATACCTTCGAGCGCTGAATCATACGCCACAATAGCTGCCGCATACGAGGGCGTCTGTACGGGGGGAGCTCCATCACGAAGAAACTCTCGGATCCCTTGAATACGAATCGCTTCAGCACCGCTGCAGCAACAAATGCCATCACAGTTCCCATGAGATACATTGTAAACATTGCCAGCCCTTGGTATCCTATCACTCCCAAAAGTGTCCCAGCAGGGATAAAGGCAGCAATGAACAGGGTATAGACCGGCAGACGGGCTGAACAACTCATTAGGGGAGCGACCATGATTGTAATTAGGCGGTCACGCTCACTATCCAGAGTTCTAGCAGCCATGATCCCTGGAATTGCACATGCATAGGAACTGAGAAGGGGCAGGACCGATCCTCCACTCAACCCCACACGCCTCATGATACGGTCCATAATGAACGCGGTGCGGGCCATATATCCAGTATCCTCCATGAGGCCCAGAAAGAAAAATAGAAGTAGAATCTGAGGAAGGAATACCACTACATTTCCTACTCCGGTGACGACTCCATCCGCCAATAGATTCGTCACCCAACCAGATGGGAGAAGCCAATGAACTCCAAATGCTAGTGCAGTGACTCCGGCCTCTATCAAATCCATGGCTGGAATTGCCCAAGAAAATACAGACTGGAAAACACCAATCAAAATGATCAGAAAAAGCAGTGGACCAAACAATTGATGCGTGACTATCGCATCAATTCGATCGCTGAGCGTTGCACGCCTATTAACTCTAAGTATCACCTTGTTTTTGATCGGCTTAAGCCATGCATATCTCCCGCTGATCTCTGCATTCTTCCATGCGACTCCTCTTTCGGTAAACTCTCGCCTGAGTTCTTCGATACGACTTACAAATCTAGGGGCCTGCTCTTTCCATGCATCGGAAACTTTGTCCTCAGCCAAAGTGCGTAGAACCTCCATCTTAAGATGTTCCGGTTTTACCTGAGATACTTCCTCCGTCAACTGTTTAGACAAATCCGGGATTTTTGCATCCACAGCGGGCACTAACCGCCAGCGGTACCCCCGTACAGGTTGAGGTGGATCAAGAATCTGTTGCGTGAGCTGATCAACTCCTTTTCCCTCGGAGGCCACGAGTGGAACAACTGGTACCCCAAGCTCCTTCGCTAGAACAGAGGTATCTATGATGATGCCATTTTTTTCGGCGGCGTCCACCATATTCATGGCCAGTATCACAGGTACTCCTATATCCATCACCTGACTGACAACGTAAAGGTTACGTTCCAGATTACCCGCATCTACTACACAAACCGCTAGATCCGGGGCTTCCTCTCTCCTGCCAACAAGAACTTCATATGTGATTTGCTCATCCAAAGATCTAGGAGTGAGACTGTAGGTACCTGGGAGGTCAATGATCTCAACGAGCGGATTTCCGGTGAGCGATCCAATCTTCCGCTCAACTGTAACTCCTGGAAAATTAGCTACGCGCTGATGCAGACCCGTGAGTCGATTAAAGAGTGTCGTCTTTCCCACATTGGGATTACCAACGAGGGCGATAGTAATAGAACTCGGAGAATCCACGTCAACCCCAGCAGCTTATGATTCGCATTTTGAAACCAGGATCTGAGCTGCGTCGGCTTTCCGTATTGAAAGATGATACCCTTGAATCTTCAGATCCATAGGATCTCCAAGAGGGGCGAGGCGAACGACCTGTACCTCTGACCCAGGCAACATTCCCATCTCCATCAGTCGATCCGTTACTGGACTGGGCTTGAAGTCTAGTATCTTGCCCGATTCACCAGGTTGCAAATCTTGAAGTGTCATGGGATCAGCGGGGTAGCGAAAATTTCTTCTGCCATATCGCGACGAAGTCCGATTCGACTACCCTCAAGACGTACAATAAGGCCCTCTGAATTTTTTATCATCTCCACGCAAGCACCCTCTCGTATGCCAATATCTCGCAACCTTTCCTGTGCACTTCCATCCACATAACGAATCACAAGAATACATCCATCACCGTAGGATGTCAATGGAGCAGGAATCATAGCCAAGTGAATAACGTTGCCTAAAGTATACGTACTTGGACTTAATATAAATAAAAAGCCCGTAGATAGTTCCAATCTATCACAGTTGTTGCATTGTCACTGTCTGAGAAAAACTGACCTCGAACGGACTTGATATAGATAATCGACGCCTCACGCCGTAAATTTGAACAAAATCATTTCTAATCATGCGCTTATCACAATTCTTTGGAGAAACTCTCCGTGAATCACCGTCCGAATCTGACTCGGCATCCAGCCAGATGCTGGTTCGGGCAGGATATGTCCGACAGTTAGCCGCTGGCCTGTATTCCTATCTCCCCTTGGCTCATCGGGCCCTGAGAAAGATTGAACAGATTCTCCGCGAAGAAATGGACGCCATCAATGGACAGGAAATGTGTATGCCTGTGGTGCATCCGGCAGATGTATGGCAGGAATCTGGACGCTGGTATGAAATCGGAGACGAAATGGGACGCTTTCAAGATCGCAAAGGACGAGATCTTGTTCTGGCCATGACCCATGAAGAAGTGGTGACTAGTCTTTGTAAATCAGAAATTCGATCCTACAGGCAATTGCCTCAGATGGTCTATCATATACAGACAAAATTTCGAGATGAGCCACGAGCAAGGGGAGGACTCATTCGTGTGCGTGAGTTCGTGATGAAGGATTCCTATACGCTGGACAAAGACTTTGAAGGCCTCCAGTCTCAATACGAAGCACATTATGATGCCTATCACCGTATTGGGGCACGACTGGGATTGAATTTGGTCGCCGTGCAAAGCGATCCTGGGATGATGGGGGGTAAAGTGGCTCATGAATTCATGTACATCACCCCCATAGGAGAGGATTCTTTGGCAATTTGTGAGGAGACAGGTTATGCATCCAACCTGGATGTGGCCACGTTTCAAAAAATTCCTGAACCTGCCAATCCGCAAGAACCACTAACGCGCGTTCATACACCCGGGCAATCCACTATTGCTAAAGTGGCACATTTTTGTGGGGTCAGTACACGGCAAACTGGAAAAATGGTGTTCTATATGGGGAATTTTGGGCCAGATAATCCACCCCGACTCATTGCTGCTTGCGTCCGAGGAGACATGGAAATCAATGAATTGCAACTCCGCTATGCCGTCAGGGCACAGGACCTACGCCCCGCGGAAACTGAAGAAATCACGGCCGTAGGATGTGTGCCTGGATATGCATCCTTTTGTGACATTGACCGAACTAAAGCCATCTTGGTCGCTGATGATCTTATTCCTGAATCTACCAACCTGGTAGTTGGAGCAAACGAGTATGATTGGCACTATACCGGTGCAAACTATGGAAGAGATTTTACTGCAGATGTGATTGCTCCAATTGCTCGAGCCTACGACGGAGCACCAGACCCGATTGGAGGAAAACCGCTAAAGCTGGTTCGAGGCATTGAAGTTGGAAATATTTTCCAATTAGGAACCCGCTACAGTGTAAGTATGGGAGCGCTCTATACCGATGAGAGCGGAGAGGATCATCCTATCGTTATGGGATCCTATGGAATTGGGGTTGGCCGCGCGTTGGCCTGTGTTGCAGAAGAATACAGCGATGAATATGGTATGGATCTGCCTATTTCCGTGGCTCCGTATCAGGTGGCCTTGGTGTCACTCGGACGTTCCGGTGAGGTCCATGAGGCTGCGGAGAACCTCTATCAGAAACTACTGTCTGCCGGTATCGAGGTGCTTTATGATGACCGCACGGTTAGCCCTGGTGTGAAATTTGCCGATGCAGATCTGCGTGGCATCCCTCTGCGATGTACGGTCAGCTCTCGCTCACTCGGCCGAGGAGGTGTGGAATTTGGCCGAAGGCGGAGCAAGAATCTTACCATTATCCCCCTTGATCAAGCTGTGAAACAGATTCAGTCCAGAATCACTGAATGTTTCAGCCGGTTACACCAGCGTCTGGAAAACCTTCCGACCTGGGCATCTAACTCCAAGTGAATCCCATATATCATATGATAGAGCCTCTTGCAAAACCTCTGGATCGGGGGATTTTCTGAGGAATTTTGATCTTTGATTTTCCGATTTTGGTGATTCAGATCGCGTTAGGGAAACCTGACCAGATTCATCTCGAAACCACAAAGAAAGGCCCTGTTTCAGCTCCAAAATAAAGGGCGGAAACCTCCGAATTCCGTATCTCCAGGGTATCAAAATCCTAACAGAAAAACGGAGGTACGAGGGTTTTATATCAGTTGCCAACAGGAATTGTTTCCCTGGCTGGAACGGCAGCTTGGTTCACTCCCCAAGCGGTACAAGAAGCTGACACTGGTCGTTGAACTGGTGAATATCGAAACGCATCTGCCTCGCCCGGTCACCGGCATGTATGGGGGGCGGTCGAAGGCGCATCGCACGAGTCTTGCCCGGAGTTTTCTTGCGAAGATGGTCTTCAATATCGAGACGACCTCTGCGCTGCGAGAGCGATTGTTAACTGATTCCCCTCTCCGGTCTATTTGTGGTGGGCCGAGTGAGATGGATGTGCCGAGTGAATCCACGTTTTCGCGAGCATTCCAGGAGTTTGCACAGATGCAGTTCCCGAATCGAGTTCATGAGGCCTTGATTGCAGAGGGGTACGAAGGGGAATTGATCGGACATATTTCCCGGGATTCAACAGCGATTGAGGCCAGAGAGAAGCCGGTTACAAAGAAAAAAGAACCTGCATCTGGGCCGAAGAAGCGTGGACGCTCAACAAAGGCCGAGGCGTTAACCTCGGCGACACCCGAGTTCGGTGTCCCAACTTGGAAAGTCGATGTTAGGTCGCTCAACAAAGGCCGAGGCGTTAACCTCGGCGACACGTGAAGGGACTGAATTCCGTCAGCTGGAAGAAGGCGCGCTCAACAAAGGCCGAGGCGTTAACCTCGGCGACACCTTTAGCTGACTGTTATACGATTTTGTCCCTTGATGATCGCTCAACAAAGGCCGAGGCGTTAACCTCGGCGACACGGTAGCATCCGACACTACTCGGACCCACGTGGATTACGCACAACATAGCCCGAGGCGTTAACCTCGGCGACACCAGAACTGTGGTTGGCGGAGTAATCGTCTGCG
>JAPOTE010000042.1 GCA_026709335.1 Bacteroidota bacterium
AGGGAGTATGGGTTAACAGCTCATCGTGGGTTCGAATCCCACCCTCTCCGCATCTTAGAAACGATTGTGTGGAAAAATAAGCTGTATGGGTGTGGACTCTAGGACAAAGTCCCGGAGGGGTGGCAGAGTGGTCGAATGCACTGGTCTTGAAAACCAGCGTACTGCAAGGTACCGGGGGTTCGAATCCCTCCCCCTCCGCACTGTATCGATATCTTGAAAACCGATGCGATCCTGCGAAAAATCTTTGGAAGCCCCATACTGCCAAACCACAAGCTTCTAGAATTGAGTCATGCTGACCAAATTCTGGCTCTGCTCTACGAACCCACGGATCCCTGCGGAGGGAGTCTTTGAAAAACAAAACGCCTACTAGAACCTGGAATTACAATTCATCAAAAAAATGCTTAGTTTGGTTCCTGAATTCGGCCATATGACCCAAATTTTAGGAATCAATGATACGTAACGGGTTTTATGGGATATAATAAAATTAGAAGGTTCTTGCAAACCCCTGTTCAGGCAGAAAAATCCCGCAGGTACTCTTGGAGTAATGTTTGTACTCAAGTAAGGGATATTTTGCAAGAGGCTCTCAGTGGAGATTTTTTACTTAGAATATGTCATATTTCAGGCTTTGCTTTTTCTTCTTGATTTTCTGGACTGCATCCAACGTCAACGCCCAGGTAGCCGTACGTGGAACAGTGACTGATGCGGAAACCGGAGACCCCCTCCAGTCCGTAACTGTCCTCATTGAAGGAACTACCATTGGTACTTCCACTGCATCGGACGGCACATTTGAGCTTACAGTGCGCTCTGCCGATGACATTCTGGTCTTTTCATTTATTGGATACGTAACCCAGCGTCTTGCGCCTGTCGAGGGCAATGATCAATTCAATGTAGCGCTGGTTCCGTCCATTGCAGTCCTTGAAGGTCTGGCCGTTGTGGGTAGCCGACGCCTTCCCCGACTTGTGACAGATTCCGTAGTGCCTATTGATGTGATCTCCCCGCGAGATCTACAGAGCACCGCGAGTACAGATATTGATGACATACTCCGATCTCAAATCCCCTCCTATAATGTTCAGAGACACGAAATAGACGGATCCACGACCTTTGTCAGACCCCCTACTCTCAGAGGACTTTCACCCGATAACACAATCCTGCTCGTCAATGGGAAGCGCCGCCACCGTACAGGCTCTATTGCCTTGTTCGGCAGTGCTCTGATCCTCGGCTCTCAGGGGCCTGACATGAATATGATCCCGGCGATTGCAGTGAAGCAGTTTGAAGTACTTCGTGATGGCGCTTCCGCCCAATATGGTGCAGACGCAGTTGCGGGCGTTTTCAATCTACAGTTACGTGATGCCAGTGATGGATTTCTGGTTCGATCACAGGTGGGACAGTATCATCAGGGAGATGGACGTTATATCTCCCTTGCAACCAACGCCGGATTCCCGCTCACCGATAATGGCTTTATCAATGTGAGTCTCGAATACCGAAATATAGAGCCTACGAGTCGATCCGTTGATCAGGCAGATGCAAAAACCTTGATCGCTAAAGGATATCCAGTTAAACGCCCTGCAATTATTTGGGGAAACCCGGATATTGACCATGCCATAACTACATTCGTCAATGCCGAACTGCGACTGAGTCCGTCTACCCGCCTGTATACTTTTGGAGGCTATGGGCGACGCCATGGCAACGGAAGTTACTTCTTCAGAATGCCTGGCGGTGGGAACGCACGGGCAAATGTATTTCGGTTTGGATCTGGTGAGGATGCGATCCGTGCGGTGGCTGACCTGGACCCCAATGACGGGATTGACTGCCTATCCCTGGAAGACCTTCCTCCTCTGGATTCAAATTTTGATGCAGTGCAATCCTTTGTCTCAAAATACCAGGGGACATGCTATCTGTTTAACGAGGATTTTCCTGGTGGATTCACGCCCAGGTTTGGTGCAGACATTTCGGATGTGAGTGGGGTATTGGGCATCGGTGGAGGCTCCCCATCCGGACTGACATGGGATGCGAGTGCCAGTCTCGGCAGAAGCTTTATGGACTACTTCATTCGAAATACAGTGAATGCATCCTGGGGGCCGGAGAACCCATCTGAATTCCGTCAGCGTGATTTCGTGCAACTGGAATATGGAGTGAACCTGGATATGACCTACCCTGTTGAGATAGATGGTTTCCATTCACCGCTAAACATAGCCTGGGGAGCTCAGTGGCGCACCGAGGTCTTTGAAACCCGCCCTGGAGACCTTTTTTCCTATTCGGTTGGTCCCTATGTAAGGCAGGGTCCCTACACCTTTTCGGTGGGATCCAACGGAGATCAGGGAATTCCTCCGGAGTATGCCGGAAAGTGGGGACGTCCGAATTATGCGGCATATATTGACCTTGAAGCAGACGTTTTCCCGTCGTTTCAACTCGGCATTGCGGGGCGCTTTGAAGACTTTTATAAGGACTTTGGAACCACACTTACAGGAAAGGTGGCTGCCTTATGGCGCGCGACACCTGTGCTGAGTATACGCGGATCAGTAAGTACCGGAGTGCGCGCGCCCACGCCCGGACAGGTTAACCTTCAGAATATCCAGACAAATTTCCATCCTGTGTATGGATTGATTGACGCGGGACAAATCCCTTCCTATCACCCGATTGCTCAGGCATTGGGAGGAAGGCCGCTTACCGAAGAATCAGCAGTCAACCTTACCTTTGGTACTATCCTTCGCCTCTCCCCGGATCTGATCCTTACTGCAGACCTTTTCAGTATCACCCTTCGAGACCGGATTGCACTCAGTGGCAGTATTCCACTCAGTGATGAGCTCACGGGAATTCTCAGACGATCCGGTCAGCTTGCAGGATTTGAAACGTTGCAAGAGGTGAAATTCTACTCTAACGACTTTGACACCCGACAATTTGGGATTGATCTGCTCCTTTCCTGGGATAAAGAATACGGGGAGAATCGTGCCAGGATCGTCAGTATCGCCTATAATTGGACCCGTCCAGAACTACTGAAATTCTCCGATCCTACAACGATCAGCACGTTCCTTGGAGAGCCTCTCGCCCAGACGACAGAGGTCAGTATTCTTTCTCCGAGGCGGAAGGTTGAAATGGAACATGTAAACCCCCATCACCGCATCATTGCAACCGGCCGTCAAATTATAGGAGCCTATCACGGCTTACTTCGTCTTAACTACTACAGTGGGTGGAAAGCATGCCTTCTATTCAGCTTCACCTGTCAGTTGAGTGGGCAGGACGTTCTGAGAAGCTACTCCGGGAGCTGGATCGTGGACGCCGAAATTGGATATCGAATCAGAGATAACTATTCTGCTGCATTCGGAGTGAATAATGTTTTCGCAATTGACCGCCCCTCCGATCAAATTGAACGCGATGGCCAAGGAAATGCCAATGTGCCCAGCACGCCGTGGGATTACAACGGTGCTGCTCTATATCTGAGACTCTCTGCAGACTTTTAGCTATGAAAATCTCAGAGATTTGAAGTAAACCGGGAATTGTAACCCCCATAAACGTCAACATGCTTGTCTGGGGGATCTCTCGCAAAACCTCCAGGATTGGGGCAACTGGATGTGGGAAGAGCGTTGCCGCTAGGCACTCCATTGATCCGTCAAATGGATACGTGGAGACTGCACAATGCGTAACCAAGTATATGATTCCCCTTATATTTAGTCAGGTTTCCTTGTGAAGAAACACGAATTTTTCATGAAAACGCTTTCATATAAATCTGATCAGAATAAAAATTCTACCTGATTCAGGTATGCGTTCTATCCATCTTTTCCAGACACATGTCTTGTTTTTGTCAACCTGAATTATCAGGTTTCAGGAAAGATGGGCAGAGTCAATGAGATGATGTGTCGTAAAAAATCTTATCCACCAAACCATTAATTCAACTATGAAAAAGATTAGCGCTATGATTTACCGCTGCCTGGGATTTTGCATCACAGGCAGCGTATTGTTGGCCTCCATGGCCATGGCACAGGGTACAGCTGAATATGAACTCACCTTTACCGCGACCTGGAGTAGTAATACGCATCCAACGGATTTTCCACCCGGCCCTCACTTCTCGTGGATGATCGGGGGTACGCACAACAGCAATGTCGAATTCTGGAGTGCCGGGAAGACTGCATCTGATGGCATCAAATCTATGGCTGAAACCGGGGGAACGAGTACTCTTCGGAGTGAAATTAATGCAGCTGGAGCAGACTCAGATGCGATTATTCAGGGGTCTGTGTTCAGCTCTCCCGGTACAGATCGAGTCACTTTTCAAATTCAACCGAGTCATCCACTCGTGACCGTTACCTCGATGATCGCTCCCAGCCCGGACTGGTTCGTCGGGGTATCCGGACTGAATCTCCTAGACGGCAGCCGTTGGAGAGATCGGGTAGAAGTTGAGCTGTTTGCATACGACGCAGGAACAGACGGAGGAACCAGTTATACCTCAGCCGATGTTCCTCTCAATCCAAGGGTGAATATCAGAAGTATTGCGGAATCTCCTTTTTTGGTCAATGGCTCTGTCAAATCGGTAGGTACTTTCGTATTTCAACGGCAAAATACAATGGGGATTGAGATAACTCCCAGTACGGTTGGAGTACCGGAGGGCGGTTCCGAAACATTTGAGGTAAAGTTGGCCGGTGCACCAACGGGAAATGTTACAGTGACCATCCCCGCGTTCACGAACACAGATATAACGCGAGATATGTCTACCTTGACATTTACGACTTCTGGGGCGAACATCTGGAGTACACCGCAAACAGTGACGGTGACGGCGGCGCAGGATAATGATACTCAAGACGATCCTGAAACCATCACGCTATCGGCAAGCGGGGGTGGATATGATGGGATCACAGAGACGGTTACCATCCGGGTAGCAGATGATGACATTGCAGGAGCTATGATTGTTGTCAGTTCTGAAACGGTAGAGGTCGACGAGGGGGCATCGACTTCCTTTGAGGTGTCACTATCGCAAATGCCTGCGGGGAACGTGACTGTAAACACCTCTGTCATACCCTCAAATCCAGATTTAGGATGGACACCGGAAACGCTACAATTCACAACCGAAAACTGGAATCGTACACAGACGATCATTGTATCTGCGGGAAATGACAATAACTCAAATAACGAATCGGCAACCTTGACTCTGGCTGCCATCGACGGTGGATATGATCTGTCGCCCGTGAAAAATATTTCCATTGAAATCATCGATGTAAATAATGTACCCGGTGCCGAAATTACCACTGATCAAAACAACCTGGAAATCCCCGAAGGAGAAAACCGAACCGTCAACGTGAAATTGGCCGCAGCTCCCAGGGGAACTGTGACGGTCATAATCCCGGATTTCCAGAAAGAAGCGTTTGACCGGACTCCGGAATCTTTGAATTTTACAACGGAAAACTGGAATACAAATCAGCAACTGACGGTCACTGCAAATAACGATACGAATAGCGATGATGAAACTGAAACCATCACCTTAACCGCCAGCGGGGATGGTTATCGGGGAGTGACTAAAAGTTTCACGGTTCGTTCGCTGGATGATGATGTGTCCGGAGCAGGAATCACGGTCAATCGCTCTAGCGTATCGGTCGTAGAAGGATCTCTGACTACATTTAGTGTGGCGCTATCAGCGCGCCCGGACGCAAATGTGATTGTCACCATTTCTGCGTTCACGAATACAGATCTGACCCGGAATCCTGGTTCACTGACTTTTACAACTGAAAACTGGAATATTTTACAGCCGGTCACGATAACTGCCGATGACGATACAGACACAGTGAATGAATCCGAAACCATCACCTTAACCGCCAACGGTGGAGGCTACAACGGAGAAACCACGGATGTCATGATCACAGTAATAGATAATGACAATGTCGGGATTGTAGTCAGCCGTAAAACCGTAACAGTCGAAGAAGGATTTTCTGCCAGATTTGATGTGGCGTTATCCTCTGTTCCCTCTGCTAACGTCATGATAACGATTCCTGCGTTCACAAATACAGATCTGACCCGAAGCCCCGAGAAACTAACTTTCACACCAGGAGCTTGGAATAATCCACAGGGGGTTACCGTATCCGCTGCTCAGGATAATAATACGACGGATGAGCGTGAAATCATTACATTGACAGCCAGCGGCGGAGGCTATGACGGGGAAACTGTAGACATCACCATTGAGGTATCAGACCGTGGAAATGGAGACAATGGCGGAGGTGGTGGAGATGGCACACCCGAAACCTTTGCCTTAACCACCGACAGTGATCAGATTTATCCACAGGGACTGTCAATCGCCCCATT
>JAPOTE010000078.1 GCA_026709335.1 Bacteroidota bacterium
TTCTATATTTGATTCAGCTTGAATTTAATCATTTCATACAAAACCCTACAGAACCATCTTTTTTAGCCAAACCAACCAATTTTATCAAGCTGTTTGTCACTTTAATTTGTAATTCTAGGTTTTGAAACTCAGAATATTCTGCAAATTGCTCACGGATAAGAGACGCTATTTCATCAGCACCGGCTTTCATTACCTTCGTTACATCGAACCAAAGTGGATCGCCTTTCATCTTGATCGGTTGATGAAATTCAAATTTCTTCTCTACAGCGTGAAAAAAAAGACCCTTAAAGGCCCAGTCATTTCCAATGAAGAATTTAGGTGGATGCCCTTTAATGACCCCATAGAGCGAGGTCACACGTTGCTGACCGTCAAGCAAAAGCTCCGTTTTAAAACCATCTCGCGTGGTAAGCCAAGTCAATAGGCTTCCCACCGGGTGTCCTCGATAGAGTGAATCAAATAGGTTTCTTACCTGCTGCCGCCCCCAAACATACCCTCTCTGAAAACTTGGAAGAGTAAGCTGTTCCGCATCTACGTTAGCAATAATGATGTCAATTGGCGGCATGAGTATTGAAGCTTGTGACTAGATGATATATAAATTATTCGAAGAACCTAAAGTACGAAATTAGTTGTAGTGGAACACAGAAAAATGACTGTCCATTATTGCTAGGACTATTTTCAAACAGGTACTCGTATTCGCTGGGTAGAAAAAGCTGGGATCTGCTCTGAGAATGCATCATGAAACGAATTACTGGGAGTACATAATAATTTCATTAATCGGGCAAATACTGGGAATACCAATGAAAAGATAGAGGGGCTCATGTGATCCGTACTTCGTTGGATCACATAGCTTCAAACCAATAATCATGCAGGCACACTATCCTTGAATCGCAAAACATCAATCATATGAATACTCTGTGGGTATACGGCAGTTTGTCCTATATTAATGTTCTAACCAGAGGTTCTTGCAAAACCTCTGTTTTCGGACAGAAAAGACTCCCTCAGGGGCTTTCAGAGCAATATTTATGCTCAATTTCAAGGGCTTTGCAACAGGTTCACCAAACATAGTAGGACCCTGTCACACAATTAATTTGTGGAGTAATGCAGGCCACGTAAATAGGTCTAATGAAAAAACGGGCGCATATCTTGTGTTCTTTACTCAATTTACTCATTAGACCTATATACAATGGGACTCTCATAAACGAGTTTATCAATTGAACAGACGTCTCCTCCTTGGTCTTTGAAATCTGCACAAAGCAGATGATCGTATCGTACAAATAGGAAAATCCAATTATTGTTGGCCCGATGAACCGCAGATTGGTGCAGAACGCGCCCCTCAAAAATTTCACGATTTTTGAAGACCGGAAGAGGTGTGTGAAACTTTTCTCTTTAGGCGAATTCCCAATAGTTACATAGAAGTCGAGGATTCAAGTCGCATTAGATTCCGATCATTGAAAAATCTAACACTCAACTCCATGGAGTATCACAATACTACCAGACACGAATTATAGTGCTATGACTCCTCGTGTAACCGTAAGCCCTCAGTTACTGCAATGGGCTTGTAAGCGTAGCCAAGTAGATCCAAACAAACTGCGCAAACGTTTTCCAAAATATCCCGAATGGGAAAGTGGTACTCTAAAGCCAACACACAAGCAATTAAAGGATTTTGCTAATTTTACACATGTGCCGATTTGGACTCTTTTCCTCTCTAAGCCACCAGAAGAAGATATGCCAATTCGCGATCTACGCACTATGAATGATCAGGTGATTGAACATCCAAGTTCTAATCTACTAGATACAATCTATCTATGCTTACAGCGCCAAGCCTGGTATCATGATCTTATCGTAAGGGAAGGAGGAGAAGCTATTCCATTTGTCGGGTCCGCCACCATCAATAGTGATGTCTATGCTGTTGCAGCTGAGATTCGTGACAGATTGGATTTTAATGAAGAAATCCGCAATAAACTAACTACTTGGTCAGACGCATTACGATACCTTGTTGATCAGGCGGAGGACAGCGGTATATTAGTTATGAACAGTGGTATTGTTGGGAATAACACACAAAGAAAACTTGATCCCAATGAATTTCGTGGCTTTGCGTTGGCCGATAACTTAGCCCCACTTATATTCATTAATGGTGTTGATCCAAAAGCAGCACAAATATTTACTCTGTCACATGAACTGGCTCATATCTGGCTGGGAAATTCAAGCTTGTCCAATGCGCCGCCTAACTTGTTACCCTCTGATAATACCGAGCGCTGGTGCAATCACGTAGCAGCTGAACTGCTGGTTCCCAAAGAATCACTGAGATATAATTATCAACACCATTCTCAAGTTCCCGAGAATATTTCAAATCTATCACGACATTACAAAGTTAGTGCACTTGTCATACTTCGCCGCCTTTTAGATATTGGATTATTGCAACGCACTGAGTTTATGGAGCATTATCGTACTGAGATCAGTCGCAATGCCCCAAGGAAAAAAGGAAGCGCCGGAGGTGATTTCCATGCGACTCTCAAAACTCGGGTAGGAAAACGATTTGGTTCGGCTCTTGTAGCAAGCACGTTTTCAGGTGATACGTCTTTCACCGATGCATTTCATTATCTAGGCATTAACAAGACATCTACCTTGAAAACATTTGGGAAAAATTTAGGAATGAGGACTGAGTGATGTATCTATTGGATACAAATGTTTTCATTAATGCAAAAAATCTCTACTATCAATTTGATTTTCACCCTGGGTTCTGGGATTGGCTGCTGATCAGTAACATACAAGGAAGAATTTTCAGCATTAAGGAAGTTTACGATGAAATCTGTAAAGGAGATGATACTCTTACAGAATGGGCCCGTAAGAATAAGGAACATTTTTTTCTTAATAACCCACCAAATTTAGAGATTCATCTGAATCTCATTTCCGAGTATGTTGCACAGCAAGGATTTAAGCCAAATGATATTCGAGATTTCATATCAGCCGCAGATTATTACTTGATTGGGTATGCTATGGCAAAAAATTTCAAGGTGGTAACCCTTGAAACTCATAGACAAACAGGAGCCAAAATTAAAATTCCAAAGGTGTGCGAGGAGTTCAATGTGGAATGTATTACCCCATTTGAAATGCTACGCCTGGGAAACGCCCGATTCATATTGGATCTAGAAAAATGAATAGAGAAACGGCCTTGATTGATGACTGCGAAGGCAACACGCTGGTCCAGGCACTGACGACTGCGCTTGGCAGCGGCAATACAAAAGTACGCAGATACACCAATGCCTTTCTGCATGCGAAGGCGTGCATCCACGGATCAACTGAAAAACATTCTTCATCTATTTCTTTAACCCTTGGTACGTGGGAGACATCCGAGCGTGGATATTCATTCATTACAGCGAGGTGTTCTATCGCTTATTTGGTAATTCCCTTATCCCAGTGTTCCAGTTTATGGACTTTCAGATGCTAGGAAAAGCACCAACATAGGTAGGATCATTTCGGCTGAATCCTGTTCGATCACATCCCACCAGCACGGAAAGAGTGCGAGATTTGACCCACGAGATACGAAAATCTGATCAGCTAACGCTCCATACCAAAATCCTTTGGAGGATTAGGGCGCACTTTTGTCTCGCGGGAAAATTCCACTTTTGGATCCATAATTTTTTTGTAACCAAGTCTGCATGGAGGGAATGGGAATGGACAGGCCTTTCCCGTTTTTCTCTAGGATCCCCTTTTCAATAAAGTCTTCAAGTAGGTCCTCAGCTTTATCATCATATGTTTGTGCCAGCGAGGATATTATAGCAAGACGGGAGATAGGTTCTCCTAACGGATTGTTGGAAATAGAACCTACAAGGCACTGAAGTTGATCACCGTAAAATTTGCCTACGCGTTGTTTGTAATACTGCTTACGCCCCTCTTGTCCCAATTCTATGACGGCACTCAGCCCCTGAGACGTCATGATTCCATCATTTTCTTTCAAGTGCTCTGCAGCGTGTTTTGCATAAGAATGGACATGGCGGGGCCATTGATGTGTTTCTTGTACAATCATATCAATCCATGCAGTCGGATCCCCCTTGACTCCGCCTTTCTTCGTAAGCCAATCGTGGATCACTGCTCGCTCGGACTCCTTGCTTAACGCTCCTAACTCGACAAAACAACCCTCTGCAAATCGTGAGATTCCCAAGAACCCAAAAGCATCCAACGTAGTCCCCAATCCGGCTGCGAGTAATACAACTGATCTCTCCAGACTGCCATTATGTATTTCCTTGAGCGTATTCGTAGCATGAATGGCTTGTTCGGTAGGTGGCTTACCTGAAATCCCTAAGATTTGGGCTTCATCCAGAATAAGCAACAGGGGGATATCCGCTTCCTTTAATATGCTGATCGTAGTTCTTGGAACAGGAACGGATGTGTACCCTCCCTTAGCAAGTTTAATGTCAACAGCACCTGTCCTTTCGGAAGTTTCGAATTCATCTCCACGCCCAAGTGAACGCATCAATGCAGCCGTGTTCCAGAGTGCATCTGGATGGATATCTGCAACTTGCCATTTACGCTCTCGTGCAAGTTTTCCACACTCATATAGCAGAGCAGTTTTTCCTACACCTGGCGCTCCCTGGATCAAAAAGATCGTCCCGTCCTTTTGTTGCGCTGAATTCTCTAATTGTTTAATAAAATTCTGAAGAATTCGCCTTCGACCATGAAAATATGGTGTAGGCCCGCGATCATGTGTTGACTTGGTTGGAGTAGTGGGGGAAGTTTGAAACTTCGGCATAGTATGAACTGAAAGCCCTCCGGAATCGATTAGACAGGATACAAGATCAACGGTTCCGAAGATTAACGAGGTGAGCCCCGACACAGAAATGAACGTTCTCCCTTAAAGCATACCGCCCAGTGTAGGATGGAATCGCCCATATACCATTTACATCCGACTCAGCGTGAGCTATACGAAGCGTTAGACATCAGCCCTATTCACTTCCTCCAGTCATTACAACGATGGATGTGAAAAATTTCATTCCTTGGTATGCCCCAAAGGACCTAAAATAGGTTATAATCGACCTCCCCATACTTTGGATGCAGTTTTCGTGTTAGAGCCCGATTGATTCTACGTGTTTCTTGGATCATGCGGAAATCATGAACAAAATCCGTGTTTGGACTGGTTTATCGGTAAAAAATATTTCATAGATCTGTACCTTCTACAACAAAATCGTGAGTCTTTAGAAATTCTTGCAAAACCCCATGTAGAAGCTGTAAATCACGCCTCTGAACACTCCCAGTGATATGTTTGTAACTTGAACAAGAGGGTTTTGCAACAGTCTCTTTATAGAGGCTATTCATGCGAGCCTGAACAACCAATGGTATTATCGTGACAAGGAAAATAGTTGAGCAGAGAAAGGTTGAATTAGATGGCACGCGGCGCCTGATTCAAGACTCCAACCTGGCCATACGTGATATCTATGACGCGTTGTTGGAGTTGATCATCAATGCCGATGATCGCTACCAGATTCTCGGAACCTCTGGTAAAATAGAAATTGGACTAATCCGCCGCCGCACGGCGGGCGAATCGTAACACTACGCGTTCGTGATTTTGCGGACGGTATGTCCATGGAAGTTATGAGTCAAAAGATTGGTCATACAGGTGGACGAGTCAGCGGCATGGAGCAAGGGGTTAGCCGTTCGTGGGACTAATTCTCGAGAGGCAAAGGATATCGCTGCTTGGGAAACGTTATCTTTGAATCCATTCCAGGTGATGGCCTTATACATGTTTGTGAGGTATCAGAGTATTTCGATTTTGCGCTATATATGCCAACCGAGATTACCAAAACCGAAAGAAAACGATTGGGGACCCTTGCGAGTATAGGAACGGTAATTACCATCAAATTGAATGCAAGCCGAAGAATTCCCACCCCCACTAATTTGAAAAAGAACCTTCGCCTACTTGTGCCATTGCGGGACATAATTAAAGACCCAAGGCGCCAAATCATATTAAAGGATGGTGCTGAGAAGCAAATGGTAATTGAGCCTCCTGTATTGGCTGGACGAGAACGGCTCAAAGTAGCATTTGATGTACCTTGTTATGCGGGGGCAAAGGCAAACCTGACAATTAGTCGAACAAGTGAACAACTCGAACGCGAAAAACCAAGATTCCGGCGGGGCGGCATATTGATCAAGTCACGTCACGCGGTCCATGAAGCTACACTGTTTGATAAAGATCTTGGGTTCTGTAGGGTTTTGTATGAAATGATTAAATTCAAGCTGAATCAAATATAGAA
>JAPOTE010000005.1 GCA_026709335.1 Bacteroidota bacterium
TAACCTCAATTTATTAGTAAAATGATTATCTTACATGGGATTTTCGTATGCATACCTTTGAAAGGTTTTTTCGAGGGCGTAGTCAAAGGCTTGTTTCGCTTGATGATATGGAAAAAAATAATTTTAGCAAAGGGAGCAGGGATAGATGACAGGTCATGACACCAAACCAATGTTTTGATCCGTTATCTCGTTCAAGATGATAAAATCTAAAGTACAATCGCGTCTACAGTCATAGATGGTTTAAGTCAAGACATCCCGGGTTTTGTCAGCTCTGGCGTACTGGCTGAAATGAGCTGGATCCTGAGTGTCTCATATAATTTTGATCGCGAAGAAATTGGTAATGTGATTGAAGCATTATTGCGCTCCCATGATCTTGTCTTCGAAAATACCGAGACAAATCACCGGGCTCTGGCAAGCTATCGTGATGGATCTTCAGTTGATTTTGCTGATACCATGGTCGTTGAAACCTCTGGCAGCCCGTGGATAAGGCCAAATAAATTTAGATGGCAGTTTTTGATGCTGACCTTGCATGATTTGACAGACAAATTGATAGATAAAATGCACTACAAGTAGCGATTTTTGAGCGTTTTGGGAGCAAAAACGAAGATTTTTATTCAATTCAGGCTGTCCCATTTCTATATGGGACTTTATCCACGGGCTGCTAAGCTGTCAGGTACCCTAGAAATTTTGGCGTTTGATAAGAAAGCTACGCGTGAGAGTGGAATGTATTTGCTCGACACCTCATGAACCTATCTATTTTGTATAAAGCAACCGTCCAGGGATGCTGAATAAGAGTTTAGCACACTTGGAATCTATCAAGGTTGAAAGATCTTCCTTGTGGGATTATGAAGGGGGCAAGGAAGGGATTAAGTATCGTTTAGTTAAACGGATGAGTAGCCACTGTCTGACTACTCGTAATGAGCTAACATACGCCATAATAATGCATTAATTTTTTGAGTATGTCTACAAAAAAGAAACATCATTTTACTTATCGTCCGCTCGTGGAAGGTCCAATTGAATGGGAAAATATTGGCACATACTCAGATATTCTGTATGAACAGGGAATTCCTGATACGGATACTGCAGGTATTTCTAAGATCACGATTAATCGACCAGAAGTACGCAATGCATTTCGGCCACTCACTGTCAGTGAGATGCAAGATGCTTTCGCAAGAGCACGGGATGATGCATCAACTGGAGTAATAATTTTGACTGGGGCAGGTCCCGATGCATTTTGTTCTGGCGGAGATCAACGTATTCGGGGAGATCATGGATATGCAGAAGAGGCTACGGGTGCCCAACGTTTGAATGTATTGGATTTGCAAAGACAAATTCGAACCTGTCCCAAACCAGTGATTGCTATGGTGGCAGGATGGGCTGTGGGCGGAGGACATGTTCTGCATGTCATCTGCGACCTTACTATTGCTGCTGATAATGCCAAATTCATGCAGACGGGGCCCAAAGTTGGATCTTTTGATGGTGGCTATGGAGCTAGCTATCTTGCCCGTCATGTGGGTCAAAAAAAAGCAAGAGAGATCTGGTTTTTATGCAGGCCCTATAATGCCTCGGAGGCTTTGCAAATGGGCTTGGTTAATACAGTTGTTCCACTCGGTGATTTAGAACTTACTACCGTGCGGTGGTGCAGAGAAATTCTCATGAATTCAAATATTGCCATTCGCATGCTGAAGGCAGGATTTAATGCAGACTGTGATGGCCAGGCAGGTCTACAAGAATTGGCAGGGCATGCGACAATGCTGTTCTATATGACAGAAGAGGGACAAGAAGGAAGAAATGCATACCTGGAAAAGCGGCCGCCAAATTTTGACAGCAATGGATACAAGCCATGAATGAAAACCGGCTGAATGCATGGGTTTTAGCCTCGCGCCCAAAGACGCTACCCGTTGCAATCGCGCCGATCATCATGGCATCTGCAATGTCATGGGAAGATAGAGGTTTTAACCTTGGGGCTGCCATAGTTGCTTTGGTCTGTGCACTTTTGATCACAATTGGGACCAATTTCTGCAATGATTATGCTGACTTTGCAAGAGGTTCAGATACCGCTGACCGGAAAGGGCCTACACGAGTCACGCAAGCAGGTCTACTCCCGTCACGTCAGGTTAGAATTGCTACTTACATAGTCTTCGCCCTGGCGATAGTAATTGGAATGTACCTGATTTATCGGGGTGGATGGATCGTTCTTCTTATTGGGCTTGCTTCTATATCTGCCGGGATCTCCTATACATCTGGACCGTGGCCATTTGGATATAAAGGACTGGGAGATCTATTTGTTTTGATTTTTTTTGGCCCAGTGGCAGTTGGGGGTACCTATTATGTTCAGACACTGGCAATTACCTCAAATGTAATTATTGCAGGTTTGGCGCCTGGACTATTGGCGACGGCAATCCTGGTGGTCAATAATATTCGAGATGTAGATGAAGATCGTGCAGCAAATAAAAAGACTTTGATAGTTCGTTATGGGAAAACATTTGGGATTTGCTTTTGGACGGTATGTGTAGTCATTGCAGCTTTATTACCCTTTGCACTAATTTATATTGCAGGTAACCATTTATGGGCTGGGCTTACGGCATTAATACTGATTCCGGGTGTTCGCATCCTGCACGGGCTCATCACAATTCAAGATTCCAGGCTCCTGAATCCGCTTCTGCCTCAAACGGCACTATTATTACTAGGATACAGTATAATTTTTTCACTTGGATGGATACTTTGATAACGATAGGAGGCGAGAAATCTCTAACTTGAGTGTCATGAAAAAAAGCAACAAAACACTTGAAAGAAGATTCACCAATTCGCTCAATTTTCTTCATTCTACTTCCTCTCCACCAGCTCGTATTCTTGATCTGGGTACCCCCAATGAGCTCGGACGCCGAATACAGAGTGCTGGATATGAAGTGCAAAATACCGAGGGAGATCTTGAATCGGTCGAGTCAATCGGGGAAGATGCAGATGTTGTGACTGCGTTTGAGATTCTTGAACATCTAGTATCTCCATATAATGTCTTGAGAGCTATAAAGGCACCTCGGCTTGTTGCGACTGTCCCACTTCGATTATGGTTTGCAAAGGCATACCGCAATCCAAGTGATCCGTGGGATAGGCATTTTCATGAGTTTGAGGATTGGCAGTTTGATTGGCTTCTGGAACACGCAGGATGGAAAATTGTGCGAACTGAAAAATGGACCAGTTATGGCTCATGCACTGGTATTCGACCTCTTCTTCGCCGATTTACACCTCGTTACTATGCCGTTGAAGCTATTCGCTGAGCGTATCTGATTAGTGCCTGTGAGAAGGCTATTAGTCTGTGAATTAAAGTTCAACTACCTGCTTCAGGAAGGCTATATCTATATCACGCTCTTTGATTGAAGGCATATCTGGTTGTAGAATTGGGCTATGCAGTGGAAGTTGTTTCTTGAACACATCACGTTCAAATACTTGATAGGTATCCAGGCCGTGTATTTCATCGGGAATAGTTCTCGCTAATTCTAGAAGTTTCAACATCCCAATGCCGGATTCATATGAAGAGCTAATGATGCATCGAGTGTGATCAGTTTCCGCCTGTTGTATCTCCGTAGCAGTTTTAGTGATTCCTCCTGAGAGAGTTGGTTTCAGAACGTATATGTCAGCCAGCTGCTTATACAGAGCAGCATCGGGTTCACGAAGCGTTTCGTCCAAGGCAAGGGGAATATGGCTTGAACTTGTGAATGTTTTAAGCTCAGTCTTATCCCTCAGTGGTTCTTCAATATATCCTAGGCTCAGACTACGTGTACTATAGAGAAATTCCTTAGCTGTTTTCAGAGACCATCTACGGTTTGCGTCAATACGTATTTCAAGTCCAGGATTGTTTTCATAAACCTCATGTATGAACGCAAGATCGTGCCCCAGACTCTGTTTTCCGACTTTAATCTTAACAGCTTTAGAGCCATGATTATCCTTAAAATTGATTGGTTTATTTTGCTTATAATCCTTGCTGTCCAGTAATTTGCAGCATGCAACCGGTAACAGTTTACTTTTGGACTTGCTTCTGTCTTCAGGGCCAAGGTCATACCAAGCAGATTCAAAACCAAATTGTACTGAAGGATGAGCCAGTAAAATGGAGGATTTGAACAGATCTATCTCGCGGTTTCGCAATAGTCTTACAAGCCAAACTCCCTGAATTTCTGCGTCCATGAGTGATTCGCGGCTAAATCCGGGGAGGGGAGCAATTTCTCCCCAGCCTTCTTTTTCCGATCGTTTAAGGCATAGTAGCAGTCCTTCGCGATACGAATGAAATTTATCTTGCCATGCGATAGGGGTTACTAATGGTAGACAGTATCGGTACAGCCTGATTGAGTCGATAAAATCCATTTTGTGAAGCTTTGATATTTAACTGAGCAGGATAAGTTGCCAAAAGACTTCCATCTTTATCGAGAAACAGAGCATAATTCGACGAGTATATCAGATAAGAAAAATTCGGGTAATCCTCAAATTATCAAGCCGGTTTACGATATTGAATTTGATCTAAGCTAGACCAAATGGGAGAAAAAAGAGTCAGTAATTCTACCCTATCGGGAGGAGATGTTGCGGGATAAGTTGATGAATTCTCGCTTTCTCACTTCTTTTCTAAACTATTTTTTCAGGAAAAAGAAGGCTCATCTACCTGGTGCTAAACTATTACATGTCGTAAAGATAGGATTTTGTCCGGCTCCGAACTGCTATTTGACTCCAATCCTCTTTCTCCACATGAGCCTGGATAAATCTTACCGTCATAGAATTCTGGAGAAGATATTGCCTTCTTGTGCCCTGAAATCTGAGCGGTATTCTTCAAGGGGCATGTATGTGATCTCAAGATTTTGGAACGCATGAACAGTGTGGGAATCTGTCTTAAAACAAGCTGGCAGGCAATTGAAGCAATAATGGGCTGTATGCAAGCCGGAATGCAGGTATGTATACTTAATGTAAATTGGCCGGCTATTTCTGTAGATGGGGCTTTGCATAGGCTAGGGATTGAGAATGTTCTGACTACACGAACAGATCTGAGGGCACGCTCTTTGGGTATTTCCACCTTTCGGATAGATAGGATTCAACAGTATCAGGTCAGAAATCTTGATATCAATGCAACAACTATTTTGCATACATCTGGATCATCGATTGAGCCTAAAGCTGTATTGCATTCTGTGCAAAGCCATATTTTCAGCGCGAACAGTGTCATCACAAATCTGAATTTGGGAGATACAGATCGCTGGCTATTGAGCCTACCAATTTGGCATGTTTCCGGTATGAGCATTGTCTTTCGGTGTTTAATAGCTGGCTCAGAAATCATAGTTCTACCCCCCGAAGCATCACTCTTTGAATCATTGTCAAAGTATCGAATTACTCATGTATCGATGGTTTCTACCCAGTTAATGCAGGTGATGAATCAGGCATGTCCTGCGAGTTTACGTGCCGTCATCCTGGGAGGAGGACCTACACCGGCTCATGTGGTAGAAAGAGCAATAAATAATGGTTGGCCGATTCAAACCACCTATGGAATGACTGAAACCAGCTCTATGGTAACCCTTAGTGATAAAAATTTCTCTATTAGCTCTTCCGGGTATGCATTGCAGGGATACGACGTAAAAATTGCAACAGACCGTGAAATTCTCGTTCGCAGCCCAGCAGTTTGTTCCGGATATTTGTACGAGGGAAAATTACAGAGTGTAGTAGATGAAGATGGGTGGTTTCATACTGGTGATTTGGGTCAGTTGAATGGAGCAGGGGAACTCTATGTGCAGGGTCGTAAAGATAATATGTTCATCTCAGGCGGTGAAAATATTAGCCCTGAAGAGATTGAACACATTCTTGGCAGGTTTTCCAAAGTGAAGGAAGTGATTGTAGTCCCTGTACCGGATGCAAAATATGGTCAGCGCCCAGTAGCATTTATTCGTGGATTATCAGAATTCGGGGGCTTACGAGAATTCCTAGAAGATCATTTACCAAAATATCAAATCCCGATCTGTTATACATGGCCTGATCGCATCCCGTCAATCTCTTTCAAGCGAAATCGAAAATCATTCAGTAAACTAGCTATTCAACTCCAAGAAAATTCGTCACTGTAACAGCAGTACTCAATCAAAGATCTCGGAAGTCGGTGACCTGAAATGCCATTCGGATAGTTACGGGGATTTGTATCGACTCACACCTCCAAACATGGATGGTATGTATACATCTGATATTCGCGCACGAAAGGCATTCTGGAAAACACTAATTCACCTAGGATCCTCGTACTGATACGATATGATCCAATCCTTTCCTTTTTGGCTACAATATGATCCACCTCTAATTTCTGAATTGAAAATCCAACATTGCATCAGTTACACTTGCCATATTGGCTCCAAATAGCATTCTTTTATTCTCAGCACAGTCATATGGTGTCTTGCCCAAGCTATGCTGAGTGAGTAGATTTTTGCATCTTATCCGTATATTCTTACTGATCATGAATTATTTGAGTGAATAGTGGCCGAATCTTGGAATTTACTGCAACAGGAGTCTGATTTTTTTTGAACAAAATCGAAACGAGCTACTTCTAAAATACCCTAAACGTGTACTGTTGATTTATGGCGAAAAAGTTGAGGGTAACTTCACAACAGTACAAGAGGCGATTACGGAAGGTGTACGAAAATTTAGCATCGAACCTTTTTTAGTACGCAAGTCTGGTGAGAGTGAGCTAGCAGTTTCAATACAGCACTATCGTTGAGGTTGTTGGGATGCCAATAATTACAATTAGGTTCGAGGGTGTTAGTACAGACTCCGATAGAAATGAAAGAGAACTTGTGGCATCTGAATCGTTGAGGTTAAGAGGGCCATGTATGGATGAAACATTAACCTTTTCTGATGCACAACAAAAAGCCGTAATCGGATTAAACCCTAAGGAAACTGTTACGAGTTGCACGAGAGTTATTCTGTTTGATGCTGGTGCAAGCAACAGCTGTTAAGGATAGCAAAAGAATTGGGCCTTGCTACCGTAGGCAAAGCAAATATGATCTCAGCTTCTCATTTTAATGTTAATATAGGTCAAGCTGTGTGAGCAAATCTGGAATCTCAGGGAATAGTTACATTGACTGGAAGAGATATTATGGCATTGAGAGCTTTGTTTTATCATGGCATTGCTGGATCTATGACGTTTTTCATATAGCGTAGGACTTGCCTACCCAAATCTGAAAATTATTGGCTACTCCCGGCATGTATATATATAATTCCAACGAATTTTGGGCCAATCCCTTCAGTCAAGATGAAATCCCGAAGCAACTCCCAGCATAAGAGGCACTTATATATCACGTACAAGGGGGGGGGACGGATACCATAAACTGGTTAGACGAAAACCCTAGTAATTTGTAAAATGCAGTTTTCAGAGAACATGGATATAGACCATATCAAGCAAATCATCTAAGCACAAGAAAATATGTTACGTCTCAATAGCCTAAGCGGCTACTGATCAGATAAATTTCATCGTTGTACAAAAGTCAATCGATAGTGAATAAGTGCAATTACTCATGCTTACAAGAAGAGACTTCATTCAACTTTCAAGTGGTGGGCTACTGACACTGCCTCATTTTAACCGTGAATGGGAGACAGATATTGCAATCATTGGCGGAGGAACGGGAGGGTGTGCGGCTGCACTTGCTGCCTTGAGAATGAATAAAAGAGTAATTCTTACCGAAGAGACAGATTGGATTGGGGGGCAGTTTACACAACAGGGCGTTCCGCCAGATGAGCATCAGTGGATTGAATCACAAGGGGCAACCGATAGCTATCTGAAATTCAGAAATCAAATCCGTGACTATTATCGGAGATTCTATCCATTAACAAATCGTAATGCAGAATTGTTGAACCCGGGAACATGCGGAGTTTCCAGACTATGCCATGAGCCTCGAGTTGCGCTTTCGGTCCTGAATGACTGGATGGCCCCCTACCTTAGCAGCGGTCAACTCAAAATATTTCTAAATGTGCGACCAACTTCTGCAGAGGTAAATGGTGATCGGATTCGGTCTGTTCAAATATCATCAATGCAGGGAGTGATCCGAGCCAAATACTTTATAGATGCAACTGAAGATGGTCTACTTCTTGAATTGTCCCAGACGGAATATATTTCAGGAGCTGAACCAGATACTGGTGAATTGCATGCCTCTACCCGACCAGGTCCTGATAATATGCAGGCTCCGACATGGTGCTTTGCGATGGATTACGATCCTGGTGCAGATCATACGATTGACAGGCCAGAGTCGTATGACTACTGGCGCGACTATGTCCCCCCGATTGATCCTCCTTGGCCAGGTAAGCTTTTTAGCCTGACTTACACCCATCCGTATACCCTTGAGCCAACGACAGCTTCATTTGACCCTAGACTAGGGGCAGAAACGGAGAATTTCAATTTATGGGTCTATCGGAGACTGATTGATCCCGGATTATTTACATCAGAAACATACCGGGGTGGAATCTCATTGGTGAACTGGCCACAGAATGATTACATCAATGGAAATTTATTTGGCAACGCAGAGAGTGAATTCCACCGACAGGCTGCTCGTGACCTGAGCTTGTCATTTTTTTACTGGCTCCAGACTGAAGTTCCTCGCGAAGACGGGGAACAGGGTTGGCCCGGATTAAGATTGCGAGGCGATCTGTTGGGAACAGCAGATGGACTCGCAAAGGCTCCTTATTTACGAGAATCTCGCCGAATTCACTCGGAATTCATCGTAACAGAACATCATATTGGAGAGGAAGCTCGGGCAGGAAACCCGAGGGCTGAGCAATTTAATGATTCCGTAGGTGTTGGCAGCTACCGTATTGACCTGCATCCCTCCACAGGTGGAGATAATTATATTGACGTACCCTCTCTACCATTTGAAATTCCCTTGGGGTCCCTCATTCCGATTCGTATGGATAATTTACTGCCTGCGGCCAAAAACATCGGAGTTACTCATATAACAGGTGGCTGCTATCGCTTGCATCCCGTTGAATGGAATATTGGTGAATCGGCGGGTATTCTTGCTGCATGGTGTATTGCCAAATCGGTGTCCCCCAGAAGTGTCCGTGCAAATCATCTGCAAGATTTTCAAGATGATTTAGTGGCACAGGGGATCCAGTTAAGATGGCCGGAATCTATATACTAGCGAATGACGCGTTTGCGCACCCGCTACATACGATTGCCTAGGAACCAGCGAAGATTGGTTGCAATTTTACTGGGGGGTTTTTCTGTACTTCTGGTCAATAGTCTATTCTTGTATTTGGTAGAGGGGTCCACTGCATTCCTCTACATGTCCAATGTGTTGCTTCACATTGGACTAGGTACATTATTTACTTTCCCATCGGTAGTTTTCATCGCACTGCATCTGATGAGGATGCCGTTACGAAGCAACTGGAAGGCAACTATAGCTGGAACCGTAACAGGAGCCTCGCTGAGTGCACTTTTGTCGTCAGGCTTTGGGCTTGTATTCCTAGGTTCTACCTGGGCAGGGAGTATACTCTTGTATGTTCACGTAATTTCTATTTTCACTGCATCCATTGGGTTTGTTATCCACATCTCTCTGAAAAAGGGTATACGATATCAGTTTCTGGAATGGGGCCATGCATTTCGATCGGGAGGGTTTTATGTATGGAGGCACCCATTATCACTTACCCTGCTAATCGGGCTTACCATCACATTTCTGGTTGGACTTGTACCCTGGCTACAGGGAGGCGATTCAATCTAATTAGACGAGATAGACAGAAACCCCTTGGCTGCATCTCAGGCTGTCCTTGCACATGAGAAGTATCTAAGTGATGATGATTTGGGGAGATCCGAATCCTGTGGGCAACAGGGATGTCATCCAGACATTGTTGCCCAGTGGGAGGCCTCCGCTCACCGCTTTTCCTCCTTCAATAACCCGTATTATCGGAAGAGTATCGAGGCGTTGATTGAGCGAGGTGGTAATGAACCTGCCCGATGGTGTGCATCCTGCCATGATCCACTCGTACTATTTACGGGGCGTTTTACGGATGATCAACTACTGGATTTTGAACATCCAACGTCCACTGCAGGGATTACATGTTTGTCATGCCATGCAATTGAGGCTTTGAGGGACGTTAAGGGAAATGGCAGATATGTAATTTCTGTACCGGACGAATATCCGTTTGCCAGATCCAATGATGATACTCGCCAATGGGTTCACAATACACTTGTAAGGGCTAAGCCAGGTCCTCACAGAGAAGCTATGCTCAAATCTGTTCATCAGACAATGGAATTCTGTGGTAGCTGTCACAAGGTAGGATTACCAGTTGAGGTTAATAATTATCGGTGGAAACGAGGTCAGAACGAATACGACGCATGGCACAATAGTGGAACAAGTGGAAATACTGTACGATCGTTTTATTTGCCAAAAGAGCCCCAAACCTGCATTGACTGTCATATGCCATATGTTGTGTCTGACGATCAGGGAGGTTCGGATGGATTCATTCGCAGTCATACGTTTGCAGCCGCAAACACTGCAATTCCAGAGCTAATGGACTATCCTGATCAGGTAGAGGAGGTACAAAAATCTCTTCAGTCTTCTGCTTCGGTGGATATCTTTGCAATCACTGTTGATGGTAGAACTTACGGTCCAAATGATCAAATACCGTTACTCAAACCAGGCTCTGAGGTAATGGCCACCATAGTTGTTCGTAACCGTCGGGTGGGCCATTTACTTCCAGGAGGAACAAATGACTCCAACGAAATGTGGCTTGAATTTTCTGTAATGGATACATCGGGAATAAGTATTCTGATTTCAGGTGACTTGGATCCAGAAGGAAGAGTCGATTCAACTGCGCATTTCTGGGGAGCAGTACAGGTAGATCGAGCCAGCCAGGCAATTAACAGAAGAAATGCTCAGGACTGGGTTGCAACCGTCTATGCAAACATGATTGGACCAGGTACAGCACATACCGTGCATTATGCCTTTCGTGTTCCCCCGGGATCTCCTATTGGCATATTCTCTGCTCAGTTGTACCATCGTAAATTCAAGTGGTATTTCCATAACTGGACCTTCCGTGGTCGGATAGCACCTGAGCAGCCAGACTCATTGGCTCGAAAAGAAGTGGACTTGCGAAAATGGGAGCTGGGGCCTGGCGAGACACCGACCATTCCAGTAACACTTATGGCGTCAATTCAACGCTCCATTGACCGTCCACCAGACATCACGCATCCTTTATGGGAGCGCTGGAATGATTATGGAATAGGGCTCTTTATTGAAGGAGATACGCGTGGTGCGTTGCAGGCGTTCAGCCAAGTTTCACGCATAGCACCTGAAAGTCCAGAGGGGCCGATTAATTTGGCACGTGTATACCTTGACGAGGGCAACTTAGGAGAGGCTGAGTTACAGCTTGAGGAAGCAGAGAAGAGACGACCCGGATATCTCAAGACTGCCTATTTTCGCGCTGAAGTATTGAAAGGGAATGGCTATTATGAGGAGGCGCTTGCCGAGTGGATGACTGTCTACAAGGTGTATCCGAATGATCGAGTACTTCTACTTTCAATTGCACGAATCCATTACTTGATGGAACGATATGAAAGCGCACTGCAGTGGATTGATCATGTTCTTGCAATAGATCCGGAAGATTTGGGAGGATTGTACAACCGGATGCTGACACTTGGCGCAATGGGAAAATCCGATGAACTTTCGGAAGCACAAAGAATTTATGAATTCTATAAGGAGGATGAGACTGCACTTGCTGTCACGGGCCCTTATAAGCAGCGTCACCCATCAGATAACCTTGAAGCTCAGCCAATTCATCAGCATACTTTGAAACTGGTTAAACGTCAGCCCTGACTCGGAGCACCAAATTCGTCGTACTGTTCTCGTCGAATGTCAATCCCACATCTGTTGAGTTTGGATTCTAATCGCTCATAACCTCTATCCAGATGATAGATGCGTCCAACATGCGTGGTGCCTTTTGCAATCATTCCGGCAAGTACCAGTGATACGCTAGCTCGTAGATCTGTGCTCATGACTCGTGTACCCGTGAGTTGCACTCCACCACGGACCAAGACTTGATTGCCAGAGACCCGTGCATCAAGCCCCATTCTGGCCAATTCTGGAATATGGTTGAAGCGATCCCCATATACCTGATCTGTAACGGTTGCCACCCCTTTTGCACAGGATAGAAGTACAGTCCATTGAGCCTGTAAATCGGTTGGGAATCCAGGATAAATTGCAGTTTTGATAGAAACGGGTTTGATGGTTTCGGGGGGCGTGATGATTACAGAATCATCATCTATGATACATCCCGATCCTGTATTCTGAAATGCTTCCAGGAACTGCTCTCCAAGATGATCAGGGCGAGCATGTGTCAAGCGTATTGGTTTACCGGGCGTACCAGCAATTGCGGATGCAATCATAAATGTACCAAGTTCAATACGATCTGGGCAATTACTGAATTTGATTGGGTGCAATTCTGGAACTCCTTGAACCTCAATTGTGCGTGTTCCAACTCCATCCAATTTTGCTCCCATAGTCTTGAGCATTTCGCAGAACACGATGATATCAGGCTCGATGGCGGCATTTTCAATACGGCTACCTCCTCGACCTAAGCTGGCTGCAAGAAGCAGGTTAACTGTGGCACCAACACTTGAAGGTTCAAACCGATAGTTTCCCCCCGGTAATCCGCCTCTCGGTACCTTTGCTACAACATAACCCTCATCCAGATCAATTTCTGCTCCCAATGCTTTAAGGCCTTCAATATGAAGATCAACCGGTCGAGGCCCCCATGCGCACCCACCGGGTAACGACACCCTCGCTTGACCACATCGTCCAATCAATGCACCCAACATGTAGAAGGACGCACGCATTTTCTTCACAAGATCATAGGGAGATTCAGGGAATCCGACACGTGTTGCGTCAATTTGAAGTCTGTGATTCTTGCGCTCTACAGAAGCACCAGTAATGCGAATCACGTGAGAGAATGTAGTGATGTCGCGCAACTCTGGGATATGATCCAGATATGTAATCCCGTGAGGAAGAATAGCAGCAGCCATGAGTGGCAGTGCAGCATTTTTGGATGCACTGACGGGGAGAGTGCCTTGTAGCTTTTGGCCTCCCTGAATCACAAGTTTTTCCATAAAGAAATAGTATGATGAAAAAGAGTTATGAATATGGTTTTAGACAACAAAGAATAGAATCCAGCGGAAAATTTTCTGGCTGGAAAGTCACAAGATGTAAATACACTCAAAGGAGGCAATGTCAGGTTAGCACTGGAAATACATGATGTTCCACTTGAACTTAGTTGGCTTGATCGTTTGCATCAATTTATACATCGACTATAATTTACAGCGTCAGTGAAAGGTCAACCAGCGATTTATCCGTAATAATATGGGACAGACCTCTGGGCCCCGACCACTCTGGAATACGATGATCGCTGTGGAGTCGCATCCGTTGCATGTCTAAAGCGAAAAACACATCATCCAGCGAAGGGGTTGAATCCTTTAAGGCAGGCAACCTGGCCTTAGCTTCTGAAATAAATCTTTCACTCGTTGCCTCCTCGCCATAGTAGGCACTTTTCCACCAAGTTATGATGCGATCTTGCGACTCGTGAAGAGTAATATTATCTGGCAGGTAATCTTTCTTACTGAGATTAGAACTCTTGTTTGCGGGCATAAGATTCCAGAGATCATCGCATGGCCATGCCGCCCATGGAAGGCAGTGGTCAATGTGCATATTATTGGAACGCAATTTTTTGCCGGTCCATACGCAATAAATCGATTGAGAATTTAATAACCTTAGAGCACGATTGCGTACTTCCGCCTGATTGCGTTCAGGTTCATATGGAAGCATCAACTGTCTTAATTGAGATTCCTCTATCTGTCTATTTTGGTTTTTCGCATACTGAAGGATTAGTCGGGTCCATTCCTCTACTAATGCAGGCTCAATCCAAATGCTATAACGTAGAAGTGCCCGCCAGAGATGAGCAGGAACGATCATTTCCCCGAACTCTGAAAAATAATTTTCGTTCAGTGTAATTGAGCTCCCGATTCGAAACTGCCACCTATTCACTCTAAAAATTGGGCTACCATCAGGATAATTAAGGTATCGCACTGGCATTTTTTCGATCGTAGCAGCGGCATCACGGAGTGCCTGTGTCAAATCTGTTGCGCGGTTCGAGTGTAATGATGCCCCCGGTCGGAGCGATCTGATTTCATATGGATTTGTGATGATTTTTTCAAGAGCAGCTTTGGCAAACCCGAGTCTATGGCCTCCAAAGTCATTAGTGCCACTTTGTGGCATATTTGCTTTCAGTAATGGCAGATAAAGCTGGAGCCAGGAAAGCGCCAGGGCCCCCATGGGAATTTTGACATGATCTGCTCCGTCTTCTCGTGCAAGGCCAGGAGAGATGCTGGCCACTCTGCTGAGAGAACGCAATAGCGCGAGCTTATAAGTTGATGACTTGTTGTCGAGCAAGACAATACGGCGAATTAATGGTAATGCACCTGTGCCGTCGTCAGGCAAACGAACAATAATTTGATGCCACCTTACTTGAAGGCGTCCTAAATGGTCTTTGACATCTTCAAATGATTCTATATAAGCTCCATGCCTCTTCGCAAGATGTTCAATCTCAGATTTAGAAACAGTATGCATGCCCCGCTCTTTCTCACAGGGTATTCGAAGGGAGAATGCGATGACTCCCCGAGGCTTGAGAAGTGATATCAATTTCCGGAAACTCCGCCCCCGCTCTTTGCTGGGAACAAACATCCATACAGCATTGAGAAGAATCAAGTCAAATGACAAACCCGAACGACTGATCTTAAGATCGGGTAGCCGGTCGTCAACCAACTTGAAGGAAGATCCGGAATGGAATTGTTTTGCCTGCTTTCGCATGGAAGAAGATGGCTCCACGGCGATCACTTGATGTCCCTTTGACGCGAGCCAAGCTGCATCCCTACAACTGCCTGCGCCGATATCTAAAATACTGGCTGGTTCTTCGGGAAGGTATGATTCAAACCAGGCATTAAGCCGTTCAGGTGCAATGGACTCATACATTGTAGCCTGCTGTGAGATAGCAGGTTTTATAAGTGTTGAGTCCTCGCTATTGATCATATATATTTCTGAGATAGTGTCAAGATCTGAGAGGTTTTCCCATTTTCTCTCTATGTTCTTTCAAGATCTAGACAGCTCTAAAAGATCATTAAACATCTAGCTCTGTACATGGTACCACAATGCGTTATTCTTGTTGATATTTCACAGAGCTCGCCAGGTCGATAACAGATTTGTCTGGAAGCAGAAACAAACATTATGAAAATAATCATAAATGATTTGGGCGTACTAAAAAGGGCAGCCTTTGAATTGGGTGACCTGACCTTAATTTATGGACATAATAACACTGAAAAAACTTATGCGACTTATGCTCTTTTCGGTTTTTTCACAAAACTGGCAGAGATTCATAAGATCCAAAATTTCTGATCAGCAAATAAGAGAACTCGTTGATGATGGCACAACGCAGATTGATATTACAAAACACGCCCAAAAGGCAAAGAATATTCTTGCGCAGGATTGTCATAGATACACGCAAGAACTGCCTAAGATTTTCGCATCCAATTCAAAATATTTCAAAGAAATCCAATTTCAAATAGAATTGGAGACAGATTTGAAATCAACCCCTTGAAGTGTCAATACGAATCTAATGTCCAAACAAAAAGCATACTCAACACAGCATGTAGTGGATGCCTACGTTCCGAAGCATCGATCAACGGTTTTTGGCCTTGTGTTGGCCCCCAAATATCACTAAATCTATTTTCTCCATTCCGAGTGTACAGGTGTTTTATTGAGAACATGAAGCTCGGTTATCATGATTTGCAGGTTACTTCATGAGAGAGCAAGCTTTTCAGTAGCTAAACGCCTAGGTTAACAATGGGGATAACAGAATCAAGTATAAAGCCAATCTATATGGATCATGCGGCGACTACGCCGCTGGATCCAGCGGTATTTGAGGCAATGTTGCCGTATCTCACGGAATGCTATGGAAATCCATCCTCAGTTCACTGCCTAGGCCGACAGGCACGAGGTGCGATTGAAGAAAGCCGGGGGCGAATTGCACAACATCTCAATACAAAACCTGAGCATATTATTTTTACAAGTGGGGCTACGGAGGCCAATAATCTTGCACTTAACATCTTAGGTGCAGAAGAACATCTGATTACGTCAAATATTGAACATAAAGCAATATTAGAACCAGCTAAAGGTCTGGAAGCTTCGGGGATTGGAGTTACCTTGCTGACGCCGGATTCAATACTTGGCACTTTGAATGGCACCCAGATTGCAGGGGCAATCAAGCCGGATACACGCCTTGTTTCAGTGATGTATGTGAATAATGAAACTGGTGCGAGTACACCTCTGAAAGAAATTTCCAGAACCTGCGATGAACATAATGTTCTTCTTCATACGGATGCAGCACAGGCAGCAGCGTGGGTTCCTCTGGACACGGAAAGCCTTGATGTAGATATGATGTCCCTCTCAGCTCATAAGTTCTATGGACCAAGGGGAATTGGTATTCTTTATGTAAGGGATACTGTGGTGCTGAGTCCTCAGATCCTTGGAGGTGCCCAGGAACGGGGACGTCGAGGGGGGACAGAGAATGTTGCAGCAGCAGTTGGGATGGCAACTGCAATGGATCTGATTGTGGAAGATCAAGATACACATGCGTGTCGCATATATTTGCTTCGACAGGAATTGCAGGAGCAACTTCTTGTTGAGCTTGGGGATCAACTAATCGTAAATACTCCGCCCAGTTCAGCTCCGCATGTCCTTAATGTAGCATTCAAGCCTATGGATGATATTCCCCTAGATGGAGAAATGCTGCTTCTGAACCTAGACCTGGAAGGAATCTATACATCTGCCGGTTCAGCGTGTACCAGTGGAGCCATCTCTCCAAGTCATGTACTACTAGGACTGGGGGTTCCGGAACATACCGCTCGCGCATCGCTTAGGCTGTCTCTCGGTCGTTCTACTACAAGGGAAGATATTGCCAGAACCGTGGAATGTATCTGCAACGTTGTAAAAAGAATGCGCGGACAAAGGAGGAATGGAGAATAAAGCATTGATTGTATTTGCCCGCTCCCCCAAAGTAGGTCAAGTTAAATCAAGACTGACCAGCTTGATTTCCCCACGGGAGGCGGCAGAAATTTATCGCGCATTTCTCATAGACAGCTTAAAACAATACGAGTTTCTCGGTGTCGCCGTACGATTGTACATGTCAGTCAAAAAGCATCTTGATTTTCCTGTTTACGGTGCAACAATTTGGCAACAAGTTGGGAATGATCTTGGTGAGCGAATGAAGCATGCCTTCAGGGAATCAGCAGAGGCAGGATATGAACAGATCGTGATTATTGGAACAGATCATCCCACTCTACCCGATACCTTTATTCAGGACGCATTTGATGCACTCTCTCATCGGCCCACCATGAGTATTGGTCCTACAGAGGACGGAGGATATTATCTTCTGGGAATGAATCCCCTCATTAATGATCTATTTGATGGGATGGTTTACAGCCAGCCGGATGTGTATCGTTTAACTTTAGAACGTGCGTATCATTCAGGCGTCAATGTTGTTGAACTACCGAAGTGGTACGATGTGGATACCCCCGATGATTTGAAGAGATTGATGGCGGACGAGAGCTTGGTGCCACAAAATACATTGAAAGTCCTTCAGCAGTTGAGATCAAAATACAAGTTGTAAATTCATAAAGAGAGCTTTGCTATCATTCGCTCTATGGTGTCAGTCCAATCCCATCCACAGAATTAACATTCGATATTTGAGTAATCCAGATCAACAGATAGTCAAGGTTTTTGGTCCGGCCTCGTTATCTAACTTGGGGCCAGGCTTTGACACATTGGGGTTATGCCTCAAGGGAATTGGAGATGTAGTTGAAGCTAGCTTTTCTTCAAAGCAGGGCATTTCCATTACCTCTGATGCTGCGATCCCGCTTACTGCTTCAAAAAATACCGCAGGGCGTGCAGCACATCTCGTGATGACGAAAGCAGCTGATAAGCGGGGGATTCATTTGCATATCAAAAAAGGAATTCCTATAGGTTCTGGAATTGGCGGATCTGCCGCAAGTGCATCTGCAGGAGCCTGGGCAGTGAATCTTCTCTTGGGAGCGCCATTCAATAAGAGTGAACTGGCCTATGAAGTCCTTGAGGCCGAACGATTGGCAAGTGGGGGAGTACTTCATGGAGATAATGCTTTGCCGTCTCTGTTGGGTGGCCTCATACTCACCTCTCCTGTCAGTCCTCTCGACTATCGCCGCGTAAATCTTACCAGAACTATGCATTTGGTTGTCGTATTGCCAAAACGTTCAATTCTTACTGCTGATGCCAGAACAATTTTACCCTCGGCTGTGCCAAGAATTGAAGCTATTCATAATGCTAGTGATTTGGTGTTTATGCTGCATGCGCTGATGGTTGGTGACTGGGAAGTCACTGCTCCATACATGATGCGGGATCGAATTGTGGAGCCTGCACGGGCAAGTCTTGTCCCATGCTATAATGCAGTACGTGAAGCCGCATTGGATGCTGGAGCATATGCAGTCGCCCTAACTGGTTCGGGTCCAGCAATGTTTGCCATTGCAAAAGATGAAAAATCAACATCAGAGATATGTGCTGCTATGGTAGAGGCAGCAGGAGAAGGGGCGAACGGTATTGTTACTCAGGCAGATATGCACGGTGCTCGCCTATGTACATAAGTTAATGCGATATGTAAGTACACGGAATAGCGACCAAACCGTTAATTTTTCAACGGCATTATTAAATGGACTCGCACCGGATGGCGGGCTTTATGTACCACAAACACTTCCAAAATCAAAAACTGAGGCTTGGGAAGCGAGCATGGATTTTCCCGATATGGCAGCACGGATTCTCACACCGTGGCTGGCCACCCAAGTTTCAGGGGCAGTATTGAAGTTAATTTTGAAGAGGGCGCTGGACTTCCCGGTTCCGCTCGTCAAGGTTGGTGATGTATGGGTATTGGAGCTTTTTCATGGTCCGACATTGTCCTTTAAGGATTTTGGTGCACGTACGATGTCTCGCCTCATGAATCATTTTGTCAAGGACGAGCCACTAACCATATTGGTTGCTACCTCGGGAGATACAGGAAGTGCTGTAGCTGACGGATTTGGCAATCTTCCGAATTTACGTGTTGCTGTGCTATACCCTAAAGGGCAGGTCAGTCCCACACAGGAAAAGCAGCTCATTGTACGCAGGAAGGGAGTGCGAGCATTCGCAGTTCAAGGGACCTTCGATGATTGCCAGTCTATGGTTAAAGAACTTCTCGTCTCACCTGGGAAATTGAATCTCTCGGCAGCGAACTCAATCAACGTGGGTCGGCTTTTACCACAGATGCTCTACTATTATTGGGCTTTTGCAAAGGGCAAATGGCAATTTGCAGATGTATGTGTCCCTTGTGGCAATCTAGGCAATCTGACCGCTGGAGTAATCGCACATCTTTGTGGGCTGCCGGTCAGGAAATTTATTGCCGCTCATAATTCAAATGATGGATTTCCGAGATTTTTGAGAGGGGATGAGACTCCATTCAAAGATTCTGTACGAACGTTGTCGAACGCAATGGATGTCGGCCGGCCTAGTAACTTTGAGAGGCTTAAATTTTTATTGTCAGATGAGCGGTTACGATGCATGATCCAAGGACGTTCATGCTCTAATGAAGAAACTTTGACGTCAATCAGGCGTGTTTACGAAGAAACCGGATATATTGCAGATCCTCATACCGCAGTTGCACTTGCCGCCGTCCGTGATAATCCGGATCCAGTGATAGTTTTGTCTACTGCCCATCCAGCAAAATTTTCTGATATCGTCGAACAAGCACTTGGATTTGCTCCCGCATCCGTGCCGGCATTGATAAAACTGGATTCAATGCCCACCTGGGTTCAGTCCTTGCCCCCCACAGCCGACTCATTACGCTTGAATTTAGAATCCTGGGACTAATTCATGATTCCATTTACTCCATCAGATTGGCCTCAAAATGACTTAAGACAGGCGGCCGAGTTACTCTGGAAATGGCATCGTAATGCACGTAGTAACGTACCATCGAGGTCTGTTCAAAATGAGGCTCACAGGGTTTGTCAAAAATTCGACTTGCCTCTTCATCTAGTTGATTTACAATTGATGAAGCGCAATAGAGACGTCATCGATACAGTTCCCGACCTATTTGATTATATGGATTCTCATGTAGGTTCCCATGCGCTTCTATTGGCAAAACTCGCAGGCTACAAAGCGAATTGGGCTGAAACTCCAGTCAAGGAGTTTGGGCGGGCAATCTTTCTTACAAGATCTATCTGTTTCCTGAAACAAGATCTTCAACAGGGTAAGCATTACATTCCGATAGATGTCATGAAAGCCCACGGGGTGTCAATAGCAGATTTAATGAACAGAAGTCCATCACAAAATGTTCGTGCTGTTCTCTGGAAACAGATTGTTTGCGCACGAGATGCATATGCATCCTGTAAAACATTGAACAGTGACTTGAACGGATGGTGTCAGCGGCGTTTTCGCCTCTACTGGACTGGCGGATTAGACCTATTGGCTCGTGTTGAATCTCGAAAATTTAATGTTTGGTCAAAACCACCGCGATTGTCGCTACTACGAAAAACACATGTATATTTGCAAGTATATTCAGGTAAAGTGAGGCGATGACGACTTACAAAGAAGCAGGAGTTGATATCCATAGAGCCGATCAATCCTTCAGTAAACTCAAACCACTCATCAAATCCACTCACACTCCGGGAGTGGTTCAAGATGTAGGGGGATTTGGTGGTTTTTTTCAACTTGATCTTGCCAGATGGAAGCGCCCGGTGCTGGTTTCTTCAATAGATGGAGTGGGAACCAAGGTCAAAATTGCGGTACAGGCCGGGGTTCATAATACTATCGGAGAAGATTTGGTAAACCACTGCATTAATGATATAGCGGTCTGCGGAGCCGAACCGCTATACTTCCTTGATTATTTTGCAGCCGGTGAGCTTTCTAATGAGGTTGTTCACGGTGTAATGGAGGGCTTGGTTCGAGCATGTAAAAAGTCTGGCGTTGCTTTGATTGGTGGGGAAACAGCTGAAATGCCGGGCCTGTACTCACTGACAGATTATGATCTGGCAGGTGTAATTGTGGGAATTGTAGACTCAGATAATGTTATTGATGGTCGCAAGGTTCAGAAGGGTGATATACTCTGGGGATTTGCCTCATCAGGAATTCATACCAATGGATACTCACTTGTGCGCAAAGTTCTCGTGGGAACCCTCTCAGGATACTCATTTGACGATCGTCCAGAACAGTTGGGAGGCAAGAGTATTCAGGAAGAACTTCTGAGTGTACACAAGTGCTATTTACCTCTGATCAGGGACTTAAAAAAGCATGCTCATGCTATGGCACACATCACTGGAGGAGGAATTGAAGGAAATACTCGACGCGTTCTTCCCGAAGGGCTTCAGATTCGGGTAAATTATCAAAGTTGGAAGCGACTTCCTGTTTTTAATCTTATTAAAGAACGAGGTTCTGTTCCGGAGGATGATATGCGTAGCACCTTCAATCTTGGAATTGGCCTCGTTGTCATTACGTCACCATCAGCCGAGGAGGATGTATTTCGGATTGCTGCCACCCATAAAGAAACACCAATTGCAATTGGTACAGTATACTAGGCAGGAAACCACATGGCACGGTTTTCGTTACGGTATCTGATCTATCTATCTATTTATTTTGCTAATGAGTTCAATTATATTGATCTTGGTTTTGAGTTATTTGGCAGGATCTATTCCCGGAAGTGTTTGGACGGGACAGCTGTTATATGGTGTTGACGTTCGAAAGCATGGCAGCCGTAATGCGGGGGCAACAAATGTTTTCCGGGTACTGGGATGGAAGGCAGGGGTAGTGTCAACTGTAATTGATGTAGGGAAAGGAGTTTTGGCGGCGGGAGTGATTGCTACGATCCGGATTGATGAACTTCCGACAGCACCTGCCTTTTTACAGGTTGAATCTGTCATATGCCTCTTGGCAGGTATTTCAGCGATTGTGGGCCACATGTTTCCAGTATGGGCTCGATTCCAGGGTGGGAAGGGGGTTAATACGGCAGCGGGGGTTCTGTTTGCAATTACCCCGAAGACCATGTGGATTGTTATCGGAGTCTTCGCCCTGGTATTATTTGTTTCAAGATATGTGTCTTTGGCAAGTATGATTGCGGCAATCATGTTTCCTGCTACGGTTGCTATCCGAATGTTTGTTTTTGATATTGAGGCACTCGATAGGAGTCTTATTCTATTCGGAAGCTTTTTTGCAATCGCAATCCTGTATGCTCATCGCAGTAATATCCAGAGATTAATTTCAGGAACTGAGAATCAGGTTAGACATTTTCGGTTGGCTCACGGAATGCGTGGGCGTAATGAGATTTAATCTCTATTGGTCAAATGCCTCGCGCAATATCAGTTTTTGGTGCTGGTAGCTGGGGCACTGCACTGTCAGTCAGCCTCTCTTTGGGAGGTCATGAGGTTACACTTTGGGCACGTAGGCGGGATATTGCTCATGGAATCCTCGAAACGAGACGCAATCCTGAGTATTTACCCTCCGTTCCGATTCCATTGTCAGTATCGGTAACCGCTGACATTGTCTCCGCGGCAAGGCATGCCAATTTATGGGTAGTTGCTACACCATCCCATGCTGTCCGTGATCTTGCGAGAGATTTAGCGGAGCACTGTAATGAGTTGAAGACGGTTATATCTGTAGCAAAAGGCATTGAACGGCAGACAGAGCTTACCACAACTGGTGTGTTGGAAGATGTTTTGACCCCATCTGTATCAAAAGGGAACCTGGTTGCGCTATATGGACCAAGTCATGCAGAAGAAGTTGCTGCGGGGAAGCCAACTACTTTGGTTGCCGCATCAAGTGACATGGGTCAAGCCGAAATGGTTCAGGAAATTTTTATGACAAATCGACTCCGTATATACGTAAATAGTGATGTAAGGGGGGTAGAAATTGGAGGAAGCGTAAAAAATATCATGGCCATTGCATCCGGGATCAGTGATGGTGTCGGTTACGGGGATAATGCCAGAGCTGCACTGATTACTCGAGGAATCGCCGAAATTCAGCGATTGGGAAGCGCCTTGGGAGCTAATCCTTCCACATTTACGGGGCTAACCGGGCTAGGAGATCTAGTAGTCACGTGCACGAGTCAGCACAGCCGAAATCGACATCTTGGAGAGATGATCGGGCGCGGTGCGACACTTTCCGAAGTAACTGCATCCATGAGTATGGTTGCGGAAGGAGTGAAAACAACGGAAGCCGTCTATTCCATAGCACAGCGTCTTGGAATTGAAATGCCAATCACCGAAGCTGTCTATGGAATTCTATTTGATGGACAGCGACCGGATGATATAGTGCAACAGTTAATGACTCGCTCTGCAAAACAGGAGGAATGGTTGCGGGAGTAGAATATTAATGTTTGGCCTATGAAACACTTGATCTCCCAGTGGGGTGTTTTCTCAGTGTTGCAGGGAACGAGCGGAGGCCAACATATATTCGTTTGATTGGGTAGGAATCGGGACTTGGGCCCCGGAGATAATTCGGCATTATGACCAAGGGAGATTTGGAGAAAATGGTAGCGGCAGGGGAGAGTTTATATCTTGAATTCAAACATCGCTTACCAGAAAGTGAACGAATAGCTCGTGAAATGGCCGCACTGGCTAATACCTCTGGAGGACATCTATTGATCGGTGTTGACGATACTGGAAGGTTGATGGGTGTGAAAGACCCCGAAGAGGAATTGTATGCACTCAAAAATGCACTTGAGATGCACTGCATCCCGTATATTGATTTTCAGCACGAACGTATCAAGGTCAGCCGAACTCGGACGGTCATTGTGGTCAAAGTTCCCATGAGTTCTATACGCCCACATTATGTTCAGGAGTTATCTACCCAGCGGAAGTCAGTCTTTGTCAGGTTTGAGGATATGTGCATTATGGCGAGTCATGAGGCACGAAAATTAATGAGTTTAGGGCCTAAGTTGGAGGCCACACTGATCACACTTGGTGAGAAAGAACGTGTTTTACTAAAACAGCTTGAAGAAGTAGGGAAGATTACTGTGCGCAGTTTTGCCAGGTATGCAAGGATTCATCCTGGAAGAGCGTCTCGAATCATGGTGAGGATGACAAGAGCGCGAATTTTGATTCATCATATTGATCTGAATGAGGATTATTTTACCGCGGGTAGCGCCCTGTCAGAAAATTAACACTTCAGTTTTCAATTGCAGAGGAAGATAATCCCGTAGTCAGAGGCGGGAGAATGTGTGTTGATTTATTGCTTTTTGTTATATTAATCCGGGTTAGTTCGCTTTTTTAGGGACTTCGATGAATTTCAACAATAACTAAGCTAATTCAACTATGCAAAAAATCTTACTGAATTTTAGCGTGTATATTCTGTTTATGTTGCTGGGATTTTCTGCAGCAATTGATAACCTTGCCCATGCGCAAGATCACACCGTATCAGGTATTGTGGTGTCGGCTTTTGATAACGAACCTCTACCAGGGGCTTCAGTTCTTGAGACGGGCACTTTGAATGGTACGGCAACCGATGTTGATGGAACCTTTTCACTTAATGTCTCCAGTTCTGACGCATCGCTTTCCGTCACGTTTATCGGCTATTTGACTCAGACAATCGCAATTGAGGGTCGGGATTACATCACAATTTCACTTGAAGAGGATACCGGTCTTCTGGAGGAAGTGGTCGTCACTGCCGGAGGTATTGAACGGAAGGAGCGTGCACTCGGTTACTCCGTAACCGAGATTGGTGGGGAGGATTTGCGAGAAGCGCGTGAGAATAATGTTGCCAACTCACTTTCCGGTAAAGTTGCAGGCGTCGTTGTTACGAAACCAGCGACCGGGCCAGCGGGATCCAGTCGTGTAATTATTCGTGGAGCATCTTCACTTGGTGAAGATAGCCAACCGCTGTATGTAGTAGATGGTGTTCCGATTGATAACACAACTCTTGGAAGCGCCGGAATGTGGGGAGGCAGTGATGGTGGCGATGGGATTGGTTCAATTAATCCTGATGATATTGAAAAAATTTCGGTTCTTAAAGGACCCTCCGCAGCAGCATTATATGGTACTCGAGCCAAAAATGGTGTCATACTCATTACAACAAAAAGTGCCACCCCTGGAGTGGGATTAGGAATTGAGTTTTCCAGTAACACCACTTTTGAAAATGTCTTGGTGAATACTGACTGGCAGACTGAATATGGTCAAGGGACAACGGTTCTAGATGAAGATAAGCCTGACACTTGGCTAGGAGAAAAACCTACATCTGTAGATGAAGCTCTTTCAACCGCAGACGTTTCATGGGGGCCGCGATTTGATGGTAAGCAGTCACTCAGTTGGGATGGCTCTCAGCAGCCTTATAGTCTTGCCTCTGATCCAGTAAAATCCTTTTACAACACAGGGCTTACTACCACAAATAGTCTGGCTCTGACGACAGCAAATGACATCAGCTCCTTACGTATTGGATTATCTCATCTACAGAACGAAGGAATCAGCCCGAATTCCGGTATCACAAGAACTTCGGTTTCGCTGCGAGGTGCTTCAAAATTTGGCTCCAAGCTAAGTGCTGATGCCAAAATGAATTTGATCCGAGAGTATGTAATCAATCGTCCCAGGCTAAGTGATTCCCCTGGAAATGCTAATTACTCCGTCTATCAGTTAGCACGAAATGTTAATGTAGAATCTCTGAAATGCCCCCCCGAAGATCCTCAATGTACTGAATATGGGCAGGATGTTGATGGCACCGAGCTACATCGCGGTTTATTTGGAAATACCTTTCAGCAAAACCCTTATTGGGCGGCTCACCAGTATAAGAACCAGGACGAAGATTTACGATTCCTGGGATTTGTTTCCTTGGCATATCAGTTCGCGGAAGGCATCCAACTGAGAGGACGATTGGGTGGTGACACATATACGACACGTCGTACAGGACTCACCCCTTGGGGAACCGCTTACCAGCCTAATGGATCTCAGAACGAACAAGAATTTCGAATCACAGAGATCAATACAGATTTTCTTCTAACAGTTGATCGTAGCATAACGAGCCGAATTGGAATTCAAGCAACTGCAGGTGGGAATTTATTGTATCGGGAAAGGGAGGATCTTACGCTTTCCGGAAGAAATTACAGTGTTCCAGGTCTAGAGGTTGTAACGAATCAGGGACAACGTTCTAATGGCTACGGTTATAGCGAGAAGCAGATTAACTCACTCTATGGATCGGCAGAGATCGCCTTGGATGATTTTCTCTACCTCACTCTTACCGCACGAAATGATTGGTCATCTACACTCCCAACGGAGAATAACAGCTATTTTTACCCCTCTATCGGCGCTAGCCTTGTGCTAACAGATGCGCTTAATTTGCCGGATTGGGTCAGTTTTGCAAAACTTCGTGCTTCTTGGGCGGAAGTGGGTGGAGATACCTCTCCATACCAACTTGCGCTTACTTACGGACTGGGTGGTAGTCATCTTGGTCAGCCTCGTGGAAATATTGCACAGGGAAGTATACCCCTGTCAGGTTTGAAACCTTCATCTACTGTTGGGATCGAGGGTGGTTTTGATGTGCGATTCCTAGAAAATCGTTTAGGCATAGATTTCACGTATTATAGTGAGAGTGCTACGGATCAGATTCTTTCTACAACGATCTCGAGTGCCTCAGGATTTGGGAGCCAAGTGATAAATGCGGGCGAAATCTCCAACAAAGGAATTGAATTACTCATCACCACGACTCCTATCCGTCAGGGGGATTGGCGCTGGAATTTGGATTTAAACTTTGCACGTAACAGAAATGAAGTTATTGAACTTGTAGAAGGCCAAACTTCACTAGTACTTGGTGAAGCTCGACACAGAGGAAATTTTGTTACAGCTGATGTAGGAGAACCATATGGGTCAATCAAGGGCCGAAAATATCTTCGTCAAAATGTGCCTTCTGGCGGCTCTGATTGTGATTCAACCGGCCCTATTGTTCATGATTCGGACGGATTACCAATACGAACATCTGACCTCTGTGTATTAGGAAACGGCTCTCCTGATCTAAGTGGTGGAGTTCGAAGTGCACTACGTTGGCGTAGTCTCTCACTCAACATGCTGTTTGATTTTCGTTTTGGTGGAGAACTTTTCTCAGTTACCAACAGTGCTGGATACGTTAATGGACTCCATAAAAATACCCTCCAAGGTCGCGAAACAGGATATATCATCGGGGAAGGTGTTGATGAAGCTGGGCAGCCCAATAATGTAAAAGTTGATCCTCAAGACTATTTTTCCGAAATTGGTGGTGGAACGATTGGTGAGGAATTCGTTTATGACGCCAGCTTTGTGAAGTTACGAGAAGTTCAGATTAACTATAATCTGCCATCACGCTTATTTGCGCGTACGCCGGTCAAGTTTGTTTCTATTTCCCTTGTCGCCAGGAATCTATGGTTGATTCACAGCAATGTGGATAACATTGATCCTGAATCTCTTTATAACAGCACGAATCGAGGAATCGGACTTGAGCATTCAGGGGTGCCGCAGACAAGAAGCGTAGGATTCAATCTTAATGTCCGACTGTAACTCCCGATAACCAGATAATCTAAGATAAAATGACTCAATTAAAAAGATTTTCATTATTTGCTGTTGCCTTGAGTTTGTCTCTTCTGATTGCCTCGTGTGACTCGGGCTTTGAGGAAATGAACATAAATCCAACGCAAGCCGATCAGATAGATCCTAACTTTAAGTTGACCAATATCCAACTGGGAATAAGCGGTGAGCGTTATGAAAATTGGCGGACAAACCTAATTTACAGTTCCGTTATGATTCAGCATTTGGCTGCTCTGCCGGGGTACTGGTCGGGGGATAAATATTTCTACAATAGTGCCTATTCCTCAGCAATGTGGGATCGCTATTATCCAAATATTGCTAAGAATATAGAAGATCTCCTTGAACAAACCGCAGAGGATCCAGAGTTCGTGAATATGCATCATATAACTCAGATAGTGCGGATAATCATGTATCATCGCCTCACTGATTTGTATGGAGATATCCCATATTCCGAGGCTGGCAGAGGATTTATTGACGGGATTACTCATCCCAAGTACGATGCTCAGTCATTCATTTATCCTGACATGCTTTCTAGGCTTGAGGCCGCGACTAATGCATTCAACTCTGGTAGCCCCTCCTTTGGTGGAGGAGATTTGATTTACCAAGGGGATGTTGAAAAATGGAGGAAATTTGCTAACTCTCTCATGTTGAGATTGGGTATGCGCTTGACTGAAGTCGATCCAGGTGCAGCTCAAAGCTGGGTTCAGAAGGCCATTGCTGGTGGAACTATGGAAAGTAATGACGACATCGCCTATGTTCCTCATAACGACCCTGCCGGTTGGCCCAACGGAAATGGTCAAGTATTTGGGGCTGATGGAAACCCGCGAATGAGCGAATTTTTCGTCAACTGGATGAAAGATCATAATGATCCCCGCTTATTTGTCTACGGTCAAACCCCCGTTGCTGGTGCTGATCCAATAGGTCTGCCAAATGGCCGAATTACCGGTGGGTCGGATCCCAATATTGGGATAGAGAATCATGCTAGCTGGGTAAGCTGTGATTCAGGTGCTACGCCATGTGGTATGGATATCTATATGGTTCCCAATGATGTTATCACGGGAACGGATGATCCCATGTTTTTCATGACTTACGCCGAAGTAGAATTTCTCAAAGCTGAAGCTGCTGTGCGGGGATGGTACAGTGGAGACGCTGCAACTCATTACACCAATGGTGTTCGTGCAGCCATGGAATATCTTGCGATGTATGGTGCTGCAGGAGCAATTTCCAGTGCTGATATTGATGCATATCTTGCGGCAAATCCTTACGATCCAGCAAATGGATTGAAAATGATAAGTGAACAGATTTGGGCAGCAGTTTTGTTGAACGAATATGAGGCTTATGCTAACTGGAGAAGGACTGGCTATCCCGAACTTACGCCAACAAATCACCCGCGTAATGTGACTGGCGGAACCATTCCTCGCCGCTTGCGATATAGAGCACTGGAGGCAGTAGCTAATCCTGAGAATTATGCTGCAGCCATCGCTGCTCAGGGACCTGACGAACTTACAACGCGTATTTGGTGGGATAAATAGTCATCTTTCAAAGAAAATCAAACAGGGGCATCTGGGGACCAGAATACCAGATGTCCCTGTTTGATTTTCGGGAAATTCATGTTTTTATTTTGGATTGATTCCGCTGGATTTCTATCTCTTTTTGAAGTACATGCACCCATAAAAGCATGTAAGTGCTTTTTGTCAAGCAAGAAGTACACGACTTGGTGGTACCATTTTCACAGAAAGGATATGAGTACTGAATCATGCTAAATACACCCGAAGAAATTGAACAGCAATTAGCTGCTGGAGAAGATTCTCTCGTTGAATTCAAGGAGGTAATTCTTGGCTCCAAGGGAGTAAGATCACCTAATTCTGAAGCATTTGCAGGCGAGATGATTGCTTTCGCAAATGCGAATGGAGGAACTGTTTTATTAGGTGTAGATGATGAGGGAATCGTTCAGGGGCTTCCTGAAACACGAATTAAGGATGTAGAAGACTGGGTTATCAACGTAGCTACTAATAATTGTGAGCCGCCAATTGAGCCTGTACTGACTAAACGACGTCTTTCCCGTCCTGATGGTAATAGAACCACTGTATTATTAGTGAGGATTCTCAGGGGATTATTTGTTCATGCTACGAATACTGGGCGCCATTATGTACGTGTCGGATCAAGTAAGCAGATACTTTCTGGCCCTCGACTTGTAAGATTATTTCAGAATCGCGGTCAAGCTATTATTTTTGACGAGCAACCCGTCCCTACCGCAACACAAAATGATCTGGATCAAACCAAACTCAAACATTACTTCAAAAGAGGCCCAAAAGCAATAACCTGGATAGATCTTCTTCGAAATACGAGGATCACTTCACCAACAGAAGATGGTTTGCTTTGCCCCACCGTGGCAGGTTTATTGATATTTAGTGAAATGCCACAGAACCACTTACCCTCTGCATTTATAGAAGCTGCTGTTTATCGAGGCACTCGCCGAACATCTGATGAATTAGTACATGCAGAAAGTATCAAGGGTTGTGTTGGCACACAAATTGAAGGTGCAATAAAGTTTGTAGATCGTTTTATGCTGAGACCGGCCCGTAAACCACTCGGGCGTGTAGATTATCCTCAATTCAACATCCATGCAGTTTACGAGGCCGTTGTAAACGCTGTTGCACACAGAGATTATTCTATCAGAGGATCCAAAATACGATTATTCCTTTACTCGGATCGATTAGAAATTTCCAGTCCTGGAGGATTACCGAATACTCTAACCCTGAAGACCATGGCATTCCGAGTATTTACGAGAAATCAGTTGTTGGTTAACTTTCTGTCACGGATGATTTCACCAATAACAGGAAATGCATTCCTTGAATCAAGAGGTGAGGGTATAGAAACGATCCTTGATCTCAGTGAGACGCATTCAGGTCGGGTTCCCGAATACAACTTGTACGGGGATGAATTATTATTGACAATTTGGGGTAAACCTTCTCCCCACGAGTCTTGAAGGAGGTGGAGATCAATAGTCTGCAGAGTCGATTTTCCAGAATATTAAGGGGAAATCACCAGAGCTACTTGACATTCCCATTACTCGAATACCCGTCACCAATCTCTCTATTTTACGTAATCCAAGTCAATAGATCTGGAGACAGAAATTCCAGTGATCAGATCTGTTACGGTTAATGTGAGAACAAACGGGCCAGGAGTATCCCATTGGTCAATGTCTATGGAAATATATTCACGAATTGTAGCAGTATACCCCTCATATTCAAAGGAAGTAGTAATAGGTTCTTTGTTTTCTCCACTCAGTGAGTATTCAATCGTGTAATTCGTTCTGTCCGTTTCATTGAAACGCAGAAAGTAGGATTCGAAATATAGTCCAAGAGGAATGCCAGAGTAGATTTCTCGATCCACAAGAGGAGTTGCTCCATCAAATGTATTTGCTGACTCAAGCAGAAGTGGTTTCAGATCACTTAATTCAAGTGAATCATCATCTGATCTTAAAATATCTATGCCATCTAGGTTCATAACCCCAATGCCCCAGATGGTAGAGGGCTGTGGAGGGATTGAATCGGGTACGGTCCAGTGAAGAGTCCATTGTAAGGCCATAGATGATGGAGAGCTGAGATCGGAAGTTACCCAGGAATAAACTCGTGGTTCTGTATCAGATCCTTCCGGGAGGTGATAGCGCCGAATTTGGATATTTCGGGGTTCAAATTCAGAATCTCGGTGTGCAAACCCGATACTTAATATGTAGTCATCCGAAGCTTTCTGTCCCAATTGCCTTGTACGACGAAGCATAGAACGGCTAGGGCGTAAATCTCGCACATCAAGATTCCAATATGTTTCCAGGCGTGTAGAGCCATCTTCCTGTAAAAAGCGGCTGAATCGAACTTGTGGTTTGAGTTCGATTGCATTTCCATAAACCCTGGTTGTGCTGGTAGGGATTGTTTCCTCACGTCGCTTCTGATGTTGATCATCTCTCATACGAGAGTCCATGATAGTCCTTTGAGAAAATTCATACGGACGCAATGGCGCAGAGGTTGGTAATGCAGTATAGTTAGAGACTGCATCATAGACCGTACCATAGTGATCATGTTGCATGGCCATTTGTCCGAATATATCTTCCATCCAGGCGAGAAGGACTTCAACTCGTCTGCGCGTTCCCCGAAGATTTGACGGGATCAGAGATTCAGAGGTAGTAACCCGATATGGTCGACGGCGCGATGTCTGTACAAAAAGGAAATGGGCATCATCGTGAATGCCTCGATAAACCCACAACTCGTTTCTAGGAAGACGATATTCAATAGGTAAAATCTGTAGCCGTGGATTTAGAAGAGAAATTACAGTTTCTCTCCAGGGCTTACCAAATCTTACGAAGATACGGCCTCGATCATCTACACCGAGCGAATCTTTGTTATAGGCATAATTACGTTCTGCGTAATAAACTCGATATAAATGCTCTTCAATTCGTTCATTATCAAAAGTAGCAGGCAAAGGATCTTGTTGACGCCACCACGAAACTATTCGATTGGCATCTTCAAATGAACCTTGACCAGCGATGAGTAAACGACTTGATTTGTTAACTTGTAATTGCTCAGGTGTAATCAAAGCAATCCAGCGCAAATGTTTTTTCAGATCTTCTGAATCTCCGGCATTTGGGTCGGCAGCCTGCGCAATCCATTCAAGATATTTAGTAGAGGCCTCCCCATACAAGGAGATATTTTCTTCCGTGAAGATTTGAGCAATTTCAGCCTCTTGGGCGCAAAGCGATGAAATGATCAATGATTGAATCCAACAAATGGAAAGAACGCGTATCATAATCGTTGGACTTAATGTGATTATTTTCGAAGTCACTGAGAGAATGTTACATCCGTGGAAATATACTGTATTCATTTTTAGCCTGATGGCCATAATCGGTTGTACTCAGGAACGTTCATTATTTACACAGATGGAGGAAACCGGTATATCTTTCGAAAATCGTCTTGTTGAGCAAGACGCATTTAATGTGCTTGAGTATGAATATTTTTACAATGGAGGAGGAGTTGCAGCAGGGGATCTAAACAACGATGGGCTGGTAGATCTTTATTTCACCGCCAATATGGCCCCGGATCAACTGTATTTGAATCAAGGAAACTGGTCATTTAAGGAGATTACGGAAGAGGCAGGAATTGTCCACGAACCAACCTGGACTACGGGAGTCACCATGGTTGACGTAAATAGTGATGGGTTACTGGATATATATGTGTGTCGCAGTGGAAATGTCAAAACTGATCGGAGGCGCAATTCTCTTTACATCAATCAAGGCAACTTCTTCTTCAAGGATGAGGCAGAGGCTTACGGCTTGGATGATCCATCCTATTCCAATCACGCAGCGTTTTTTGACTATGACAATGATGGCGATCTAGACATGTATCTGCTGAATCATTCCATACGCAGATATTCTCATTTCGTTGTTGATTATATGCGCGCGCAGCGTGATTCGCTGGCGGGGGACAAGCTTTTTCGAAATGATAATGGAAAATTTACTGATGTAAGTGAGGAGGCTGGAATTATCGGTAACCCACTGAGTTATGGTTTGAGTGTTGTTGTGAGTGACATAAACGGAGATATGTGGCCAGATCTGTATATATCTAATGACTACATTGAAGATGATTACCTCTATATAAACCAGAAAGATGGCACATTTTCTGAATCAATTCGATACTACTTGACACATACCTCATATGCATCCATGGGAGCAGACATTGCAGATATCAACAATGATTTACACCCAGACATTTTTACGTTGGACATGTTGGCTGAGGATAACTATCGTCAAAAAGTGCTAAAAGGCCCAGAAGATTATAATTTCTATACCCAATTACGCATAGATGGGTTTCATGAACAATACATGAGGAATATGCTACATTTGAGGCGAGGGCCGGATTACGTTGAAATTGGGCAGCTCTCGGGCGTTTCGAATACAGACTGGAGCTGGGCGCCAATTTTTGCTGACCTGGATCGTGATCTTCAAATAGATTTATTTGTAACCAATGGTTATTTGAGAGATTATACGGATCTGGATTTTCTATCAACGACATTACCGAATGCATCCAGACAGGCCCAGATGCGTGGTGAAGCTGTCTCGGGTTTGGAGATGGTCACTCAGATGCCGACTACGAGAATTCCCAACTACGCATACAGGGGACACGACGGGATTCGGTTCAAAAATGTTACGAGTGATTGGGGGCTGGATCTGCCAACCCATTCTAATGGAATGGTTCTTGCCGATTTAGACGGTGATCTTGATTTAGATATAATTATCAATAATCTTAATCAGCCCGCTCTTCTATATCGTAATGAGGCAGAGGAGCAGGGTAGGGGAGCCGGGTTACGAGTCGTACTAGAGGGGGCACCAGGAAATATCAATGGCATTGGGGCAAAAGTGATAGTCCATGGGAAAGGAAAATCAATTATGCAAGAGGCATTTTATATCCGCGGGTACCTTTCGTCTCTCGTACCAAATCTGATTTTTGGAACTGGAGATTGGAAGGAAGTAGATGTAGAAATTTACTGGCCTGATGGTCAGTTTCAGCGACTGAATGATGTTACTACTGCGCAGACAGTGTATGTAAAGCATGCCGAAGCAAAATCAAAAAAGATATCAGGTTCTCCTCCTAAGGAGTTTAAGATATTGTTAATGCCAGATACCCTTTCAGGAATCAATTATTTGCATCAGGAGGACAACTATTCAGATTGGCATCAACACCCTCTGTTACCACGCGATTGGGCGCAAGAGGGACCGGCTTTAGCAGATGGTGATATCAATGGTGATCAACTCACAGATCTTTTCATAGGGGGTGGGAGGGGGCAGCCAGCAAGTTTATTCCTTCAACAATTGGATAGTACCTATGTAGAGGTGAGCCTCCCGATATTTGAGGAGCATGCAGAATATGAAGATGTAGACGCTGTTTTATTGGATTTCACGGGAGATGGTCTTCTGGATCTCTATGTAGTGAGCGGAGGTGGATCAGATCCAGATTATTGGCAGGATCGAGTTTACATCAATACAGGTTTTGGTGGGTTGATCTATGCTCCGCAAATGATCCCTTCAATGGAAACTGTTACCAGTAGTATTGCACCTTATGATTTCGATGCGGATGGTGATTTTGATCTTTTTGTAGGCGGGCTTCATATTCCTGAACAATATGGAATTTCCCCACGAAGTTATCTATTGGAGAATACTCAAAACGGTTTTCAAGATGAGACTCAAAATTGGGGGCCCGATTTGCAATATCCCGGCATGATCACCACCGCAACCTGGGTAGACATATATGGTGATGAGGTCAAGGAGCTAATCGTTGCAGGCCATTGGATGCCAATTAGGGCTTTCTGTAAATTAAATGATTCCGATCATCTTGAAGATTGTAGTAATCTAGTAGGATTGACCGAAACTAGTGGTTTTTGGAATCAAATTATCCCTGCTGATTTAGATATGGACGGTGATATTGATCTAATTGCTGGAAATCGAGGCCTGAATACACAAATTCGTATATCTCCTGACCAACCTGCAACATTATATGTAGGAGATTTTGATCGTTCAGGAACCTGGGAGGTGATATATAGCAACTTTGTAAAAGAACTTGATGTTCCAGTTGCTTCCCGAGATCAGATGGTTGCTCAGTTACCCGAAATTCGGGTACGATTTCCGAAATATTCAGATTACGCTGCAGCGACAACAAGTGAAATTCTGGCAGGATATGAGCAGGTACCCGAGTTCCTTAAAGCCGAAAATAGCGCTTCGGTAATATTTGAAAACACAGATGAAGGAATATTTGAACTCCGAGTTCTTCCCTTATCGGCTCAGTTTTCTCCGATTCAGGATGCGCTCGTTGCCGATTTTGACCTTGACGAGAACTTGGATATTCTTTTTGTAGGTAATGATTATTCAAATCGAGCCGAAGAGGGGCGCATGAACAGTGGAAGAGGTGGTTTATTGTTCGGAGATGGGAGGCTAGGGTTTACTGATGCAGATCCCAAGGTTTTCTGGATACGACAAGATGCCCGTCGCATCATAAAAGTTGATCAGCGTGTGATTATAGCCAATAACCATGATCTATTAGCTATATTCCGCATCTCGGAAGGGAGTTGAGATCAGGCGTTAAACTGTAACTTTCAATGAATATCGTTTGATACGCAATGTGTGGACGTATTGCGCAAATCGGGTCAGCCGAAGATCTTATTGAATTAATAGGTGTCAAAGAGGGATATGAATCTATTTCAAATATGCCCCCTTCCTACAATGTAGCACCTGGGAATAAAATTATAGCTGTACTGGTCAACCATACAGGTAATAAATCATGGACCATATTAAAATGGGGGATGTTACCTAACTGGATAAAAGTGAAGCGTCCAGTGATTAACGCACGTGGAGAAACGATAGCTCAAAAGCCAATGTTCAGGGACGCCTTCCATCAGCGCCGTATCCTGATTCCCGTAGATGCATATTATGAATGGAGATTGATTGAAGGGGGCAAGCAGCCATATTGCATCAAAAGGAAAGATCATGCGCCACTATTGCTGGCTGGAATACATAACGATAACGAATGTGTGATTATTACTCGACCTCCTCGACAGGAAATTGCATTCGTCCATGACCGTATGCCCGCAATTATAAGCTATAAGAGAGCACATCCATATCTTAACAATGCAGATATAGCCCATCAGTTTCTCATGATGGAGGATAATGGCCTAGAATTAGATATTTATCCAGTAGCCAAAGGTATTGGCAATCCCACCTTTAATAATCCGATCTGTTTAGAGGCAATTTGATTGTGAGCAATTTAAGCTTAAAATTCAGGATCCCGGAAAATTGGGTTTGGGAACAATTGGATTCCAAAAATGCTACGGGAATTCTCATTACTCATCTACCTCATATTCGATGGGCGTGTGGATTCACTGGATCGAATGGTTTTCTAATTATCAGGGGAGATGGAGTACATTTGTTTACGGATCGCAGATATGAAACCCAAGCTGAGCTGGAGGTGTGTGGGGTAGAAATTCATATTGGTAAACATGATCTGATAGACTATGCAAAACAAACTGGCATTGTTGATTCATCAGATCGATTGATCATCCAGCCAGAATACATAACTATATCAGAACTGAATCACTGGAAAGCAACCGTAAGTGGAATATCACAGCTTTCTATTGAGAACTTATTAAACAAGTTGATTGCTTTAAAATCTGGTGAAGAGATTGCTGGAATGCGCAAGGTACAGACGGTCTCCGATATTGTGTTCAAGGAAATACTTCAATACATCCAGGAGGGTATCCGTGAAAATGAATTGGCAGCTATGATTGATTATCGTCATCGGATGCATGGAGCTTCAGGGATGGCGTTTGATACAATTGTTGCCTTTGGCTCAAACAGTGCGCTCCCACATGCTCGCCCAACTGACCGAAAATTATGTTTAGGCGATTCCATATTGCTGGATTTTGGGTGTATGGTAAATGGATTCAGTTCAGATATGACACGAACACTCTGTTATGGTGCCCCTGATGCGGAGTTTTTTGATGCATATAGTTCCGTTCAAGAAGCACAGGAGAATGCATTTAGTATCACCTGTGCAGAAGTTCGGGCGTCAGATGTTGATTACGCAGCTAGGGCCAGTCTTGCTGAAAAGGGGTATGGAGATTTTTTCAGTCATAGTACTGGTCATGGTATAGGCCTAGAAGTTCACGAATGGCCTCGTATCTCTGAAAACTCAGATGCTGTTTTACTTCGGGGGTATACCATAACGATTGAGCCAGGTATCTATTTGCCGGGTAAATTTGGTATTCGAATTGAAGATACAGTATTGATTGAATCACATAAATGTGAGAGGTTGTCATCTATCGACCAAGATTTGATTCTAATTGGGTCGTGAATGAGGAAAGTATTAGTGGTAGCATATTATTTTCCTCCGCTTGGGATGAGTGGTGTCCAGCGGGTTGCGGGCTTCGTACGCCATTTACCAGAATGTGGATGGCAGCCAACGGTGATTACAGCAAAGCCCAAGGGATATTTTGCTTATGATGAATCGCTTTGGTCTTCCATTCAGGATGCAGGAATTTCTGTAATACAGACAAAAAGCTTTGATCCTACTCGTCTGTTTCGTTCAGGAGCCACCGTTAAGCTACCAGCGGAATCTAAAAGGAAAGCTTTAGCTTCTATGAGTAACTGGTTATTTATCCCCGACAACAAGCTGGGATGGATGCCATTTGCAATACGAGCTGGATTAAGGCAAGCAGAGACCACTCATTTTGATGCAATCTTCTCCAGTGCCCCCCCATATACTGGCCATCTGATCGGGAGTACACTTTCCAAAAAGCTGAAGCTACCTTTAATTATTGATTTTCGGGACGATTGGATCGGAAATCCCAGACATAGCTATCCGACAGGTTTTCACCGAAGATTGCATACTTATCAGGAGAGAAACGTATTACTACAATCATCTGCGATCACCACAATCAACCGTCCAATTCTGGAAGGCTTAAAGAAACGACATTCTGATATTCAGCGGACTGGCCGAGTTATTCCTCATGGCTATGATGATCAATTATATCCACTCAACAAATCGGATCTCTCCAGTGCGAAATTACGATTTCTATATACAGGGGTATTTTATGATGCACAAGTACCCGATTATTTTTTGCGTGGATTAAGCGGATTCTTGGTACAAAACCCAGAGATGCGAACCAGAATATCAGCAATTTTTGCTGGTCTTGTACCGGATGGATTCAGCGAATTGATTCGGACACTGAACTTGGAGGGAATCGTTCAATATGTAGGTTACAAGCAACACAATGAAATTGCTCGATTACACCAAAAAGCAGATATTTTATGGATGACGATTGGTAGTCGTGCAGGTGCCTCAGGAATTTCAACAGGTAAATTGTTTGAATATATGGGAGTTAGAAAGCCAATATTAGCGTTGGTTCCGAAAGGAACTGCACGTAAAACATTATTGCGCTATGGGGCAGCATATCTGGCTGAACCAGAATGTACAGATGATGTCATTCAAGCGTTTTCTAAGATCATTGATGCTTGGCTGAGCCATAGCTTTCCTGTTCCCGACGAAGAATATGTTAGGAGCTTTGGTCGCGCTCACCTCACAAAAGCATTATCGCAAGTATTGGATTCTGCAATTGAAAGATCAGTCGGGTAGAGGGATGGCGGAGAAACAACTTAACCTGAAAATACCATCAACCTTTGATGAATTGGATCGTGCAGTTGAGACGTTACAAGAATTTATTCCTGGTTTGGATCTGGATGATGATTTGGCGTATAGGGTTATTCTTTTGGCAAGCGAAGCACTCACCAATGCACTTGAACACGGAAATCAGTGGGATGTCAAGAAAGAGGCAACGCTTAAATTAGTCAGAGACAGCGATAAAATTGAATTAACTGTAACAGATCAAGGTGACGGGATTCACTGGACACAGCGAGATCCTCTTTCAGAAGAAAACAGGTTGGCAGATCATGGACGCGGGCAATATTTTATGCAAAAGATGGCAGACGAGGTCCATATAGATCAAGAAAACTGCAAGGTATGTTTGATTTTTTATCACCAGACTTAACTCCTGTTCTACTGTTAGCATATGACGTATAGAGCAACTGTCTTCGATAGCGCTCGTTAAGGGATCGATTGATCGCAAATTTCAGGGCATATTCGATATGTGGTTGAATACTCCAGGAGTTGATTGAGGATGGTCGATCACACCTCAAAGAATGTCGAGTTGCCAAGTTCAGTTTGGCGGTGGCTCTGTCACATAGGGCTCTGCGTATCAATCTTTGCTTTAGCATTTGTGGCAGCCGATCGTGCTCACATGTCACTCATGTTAGCACTGACAGTATGTGGTAGTATTTGCTGGTTCTTCTGTTGGCGAATCGGTGGTTTCAGGCTGAAAACAGTCTTACTGTATTCGGTGCTCTTCCGTCTATTACTTTTCGGGCTTCCACCTTCCCTCTCGGATGATGCATATCGGTATATATGGGACGGACTGATTCAGCAAGAAGGAGGAAACCCCTATGAATTTTCGCCCGAAGATGTACCTTTCACGGACCTTCAAGAAGACCTTGTATATGAGAGATTAAATTCCCAATCCTTTATAAGTGTATACCCACCGGTTTCCCAGATTATATTCCGATTGGGTACCGAATGGCACAGACCAAACAGTTTTCTGAGCTATTATTTGATTAAGGGGATACTCATTTTAGCCGAGTTACTGGCTGTTTTCCTACTTGCCCGTATTGTTTCAAGTGGATTTGTCTTGTTTTATGCGTGGAATCCCGTAGTCATTATGGAAACTGCCGGGCAAGCTCACACGGAATCGGCAGTTCTATTGGCCTTAGCACTGGTAATATATCTAACGAAAAAGAATCACAGTCGATGGGCGTCTGTTTTTCTTTCTGTTGCGGGGTGGATCAAATTATATCCATTTATTTTTTTCCCATATCTATGGAGGCGATTTGGCTGGCGTTCTGTTTGGCCGGGAATCATTGTGTTGATTCTTCTTGCCCTGCCATATGCTGCTCCATATGTACTCACCAATGTAGCAAGTTCTCTCGATCTATATGCCCGCTATTTTGAATTCAATGCTGGGCTTTATTACTCGATCAAGGCAGGAATGCAATGGCTGACGGGAGATGACTGGAGCAAGCAACTTGGTCCTTTTTTACGAATGATATTTCTGTGTGGCCTTCCTGTACTATATGTCACAGATAAACTTCAGAAGTGGTCGCTGGCTCAGGCAATGCTCATTACAACGGGGTGTTACTTGGTCCTCACTACAACGGTTCATCCGTGGTATTTACTCATTCCATTGTTTTTAACTGCAAGTTTGCAAACTTATGGGTGGCACTGGATCTGGCTTTCCATATGCTCCATGGGGACCTATCTACTATACACTGATGGGCCGTATTGGATTTTTGTAATTGTAGGTTGGGCAGGGTGGGGGATCTTGGGAATCGTTCGGTATGCACCCAAATGGATACAAAGCATCATGCGTTCACGAGCTAGGATAAAGTTCAGAAAAATCTGGCCGTTTTTTCCAAAAATCAGTGGCCCTGCGATCGTATTGGATCTGGGATGTGCAGAAGGATACTTGGGGGAACATATTCAAAGCGAATTGGGAGCCAGTGTACTACTTGCTGATATTACTTCAATGAACCGTACGCAACTTCCTCATTTCTTGCTTCATCCGGGATCGTTACCATGGCCGCCGAAGCATTTTGATGTAGTTCTTCTTTACTTTGTATTGCACCATGCAGAAGATGCTGAACGATTATTATCCGAAGCAATGCGTATATGTCGGGGTAGGGTAATTGTAGTTGAATCCGTTTATAACACAAAGTTACAACTCAAGTATTTGATGGTTTTGGATCGCTTGTTCAATCGCTTGAGATCATTTGGTAAAATGAATTCTCAGGAGAAATACTTACATTTTCGTACGTCACAGGAATGGCGCAAGTTATTCCATAAACACAAGGCCAATCTCATTGCAGAATTCAAGAGTGGCATAGGCCCACTTACAACAGCCGGGTTTATTCTCCAAACAAATCCTATACAACGTAAATGCATCGACTAATTATCTCATAAATCATCAATAGTTATTGCTTTTAGATAGGATGTTATCTATTGTATCTTCTAGCGATTGATGAATATTAACATTTTGATATGATTGATATCGGCGAAACCAAGTCATTTGCCTTTTTGCGTAACGCCGGCTATTTCGTTTAATTAGTTCTACCATGTGGTTCCAAGTAGAAAGGCCATCTAAATAGGAGAGTGGTTCTTGGTATCCGATTGATTTTAAGGCAGGAAAAGTTGGATCTATATTTAGAGTACGTATCCGGCGAACTTCGTCAATGAGTCCATCTTCAAGCATATAATCAACTCGATTTTCAATTCGCTGATAGAGGGTAGGGCGGTCAAGTGTAAGTACGGTAACACAATACTTATGCTGGGGAGGTGCGGGTTTTCTCTGTAATTCAGATAGGGGGGTGCCGGCAATCTCATAAACCTCAAGTGCACGAACTACTCGAGCAGTTTTCGAGGGATCCATTGTCTTGGCTGACTGTGGATCTACTTTGCAGAGTTCTTGATAGAGAGCATTTTTTCCAATTTTTATGAGACGTTCTTCAATGTCTGCTCGTACGGTTGGATTAGAAGATGGTACTGGGGATAAACCATGTACAAGTGCATGGAGATACAATGTCGATCCGCCGACAACAATTGGAGTGCGGCCATTTTCGAAAATTTTATTAATTCGTTTTGAAGCCTGCTCAGCAAATAACCCCGCTGAATATGGTTCGCCTAGGCTTAGTTCGTCAATGAAATGATGGGGAATATTCGCCAATTCGTGGCTTGATGGTTTCGCTGTTCCAATTGACAACTCCTTGTAAATTTGACGGCTATCGGCAGATATAATTTCGCCATTCAGGATTTGAGCTAACTTCAGTCCTATGGCGGACTTTCCGATCGCAGTGGGGCCTGCAATTACATGAATTGGTGCAATTGCAGCAGACTTAGTAGGTAGGGAGGCTTGGGTCAATTTCCTTGCTCCATGCAAGAGTTCCTCCACGAAGATTTTTGGCGTTCGTGTAACCGGCAGCATTCAAGAATCTGACGACTTGGGCAGAGCGGCCGCCAGATCTGCAATGCACTACAATCAGGCTATCTTCCTGATGCTTTTCAATTTCATCCATTCGATCTGCGATCTGTTTTAGAGGAATCAAGTAGCCTCCTAGGTTTGCAGTGGAATATTCCCATTCTTCCCGAACATCTAGAAGGAATGGTTTCTGATTATTATCAATGAGATGTTTCAATTCCCAGACTGTGACTTCAGGAACATGATCTTCAGATAATCCCGCCATTGACTCGCTTTTAGTAAGCTAACGAAGGACTAATAGGCTTGTTCTTGAACATAGGTCAAGAATTGAATAGCTTAGTGAAGCAGGTCGTTTATTCTCCGACTTTGATCAATAGGCGGCAATGATCACTTGGTCCCCATTCTTCAGGATTATTTAATGCTTGTACAGAAATTTCCTTGTGAAATCCCCTTGACGCAAATACATAATCCAGTTGCCTCGTTGCAGATAATGGCTTCTCGCTTATGGTATGATAGGTTGGAACATTCTTTGTGTCAGGTGACAAATAGGATGGGATCTCAGTAATAGGGCGTCCATTTGGAAGTTGCGGCCCTAGAAACTCTAGGCCAAGTGCTTCCATTCGCGCCCAAACCGTGCGCTCTCGCTCGGCCATTATATGTCTATCCCAAATCAAATTAAGATCACCAGCTGCCAAAATTCTGTGATTTGAAGGATCATCATGACCGATAAATGCTGATAAATCCGATATTATTCGGTGTGCAGATGTATCGGATTGCCCAACCTTCCACTTGGTGTTTGTACTGGGGTGCGGCATCATCCAGCGCGCATACATAGAAACTACAATGAAAGGCTTTTGCTGATGATCACATGGAATTACCTTAGCTATTGCACTCGTGCCAATACCACTCGTGGCCACAGTATTCTCTTCAACCCCACTTATTGGTGGAACCTGTTGAAACCATTGAATATCAACACGATCGGATAATTTTACTACCAGTGGCCAGCGATCATATAACTTTTTGTCCCATAGAATTTTGCTGTCGTATTGAAAAAAATCCAATGAAACAATCGGTGGGTTTCCACACTCCTGTAGCAGAGCAACATCTGCTTTTCCTTCATTTGCCATTTGTTGAAGGGTATGCCAAGGTTTTTTTTTCTTCGCAATATTCCAACAGATTATTTGAATCATTCGAATTTCATATATTTGTCTATGATTTAATAATGTGAATTTACAGATTTCTTTTTGTTGGAGATGTATAAATTATTAGGGGGAGTGTGTCAAAGTTAGTGGGGATTTGGCGCGAATTTCTGGGTTCTAGAGGTGAATTGGTGAATGGTTTTCTTGTATCGACGAAACGTCGAGTCAGCATCTTCCATTCCCAGCCTTTCTTGATTGGATTCAGGGATCGTTTTTCAATGTCCAGGCACGCGGTTGCCCCTAGCGTTGCCGTTGATTCGAGTTCCGCGAGTAGGGATCTGACTAATGCCTGATAATTATTCCTTAGGTGAACTAGAAAAGTTCATTTCCAAGTTAATTCCCAACGGAGATCCCGTTTGGCCACGAGCAGTGAGCTATATTGACGAAATTCCCCAAGAAGATCGAAAATTTAAGCCTCACAAAGAACTCAGAGCCCAGATTCGTGCCCGGCTCGCAATCCGCCATAGTCCAAGATCCTTAGGAATGGCAATAGGAGCAGGTGATCTGAACGCAGGTTGATATAGGAGAAAAGTTTCATGAATGGTTACACAGATTATTCTGTGAAAATCTTTGATCGGATGATGATCTAGAAGCACTCCTTTTTATGTTGGGATTTCTTGAACCACAGAAATATTTAAGATATACAGAAAGGCTTCGATAGGGAATTCAACTCAAACTCATCTCACAAGATGACAAATCACATAATCATTCAATATTACATAATTATCCTTATGTTTCATTGAGCATGATTACGAGTTAATCATTATGCGTGTGTAGTACCGTAATACTACGTAAACGATGCGGCTAATTGATCGACGCAACCATATTCAACCATCCTTTTATAGACAGCAATAAACGTACAGCTCTGTATCTTTCTCAGCTACTCCTGAACAGAAGCGGATATTATTCTTTTGATGTATGCGATTTTGAACTCTATGGGAAAATTGTACTCCTCACTAAAGGCGAATCTCGAAATATTTGTATCTGGTTGAGTTTCCATCTCGTCAAAATCAACTCACATCAATACATTGCACATAAGTATTATTCAATGCCTTGAAGTGTAAGGAATGGCATATAACATGCTCACTACTTCTGATGCTTGTACCAGTTAATTCTCAACGTACCAGCCAAGCTGATGATGATCTGCATCTTATCAGCCTGTGGCTACAAGGAAAAAGCCCACATTCTCAGGAGGCATACTCTCGTGATCTTACACAATTCGTGGACTTTATAGATTTGCCACTGAGCGATATCAAAATACAACACTTTTGGGATTGGATGGATCATCTCAAAGAAAAAGGTGCTTTACCTGCAACACAAGCCCGCAAACTTGCCGCCGTCAAGAGCCTATTCAGTTTCGCTTATAGAATTGGATATTTACGTTTCAATGTGGGCGGAGCCATTACTCTGCCCAATATTCCTGAAAAGCTAAGTGAGCGCATATTATCAGAAGATGATATTACAAAAATTTTTGCCCAAGCAAGCACATTGCGAAATCGTGTTCTACTTAAACTTTTCTACGCGTCTGGCGCACGTGTATCGGAATTGACCAATCTTTACTGGGGAGCGGTGATACCACGTAATAAGAATAAACAAGGTCAAGTCACTTTGCTTGGGAAAGGCAACAAGACCAGAACCCTCTTGCTCCCTGAAAAAGTTTGGACTGAGTTGATGGAGTTAAAATCAGAAGCTACTACTGCCGAATTCAATCTACCAGTCTTCCAATCGCGTAAAGGAGGCCCACTTTCTAGGCAACAGATTTGGAGAATTGTTCGGGATGCTGCAAAGAGTGCTGGATTCAGTCAGAATATCTCGCCACACTGGCTACGCCATGCTCATGCCTCTCACGCACTTGATCATGGAGCGCCTGTTCATCTGGTCAAGGAAACTCTCGGACATCAATCGCTAACGACTACGAGTAAATATGCTCATGCTCGTCCAGATGAATCTTCCTCAAAGTATCTAAAAATTGATTGATCAGCCACGGCATGGTTATGCCACTGAGCACATCGCTATAGTGGCATGCAAACATTCTCCATCTCTCCCCTACCCTACCCTTTAATAGGCCTTTCTTAAAGGGAATTATAGTGAATAGTTGAAACAATCTCAGATTTTTTGCGTAGAAGTACCTA
>JAPOTE010000004.1 GCA_026709335.1 Bacteroidota bacterium
CGACCGTCTCTACCAATCTCCTGAATAAGCGCACCAGTGTCCGAAAACACCAGTACCTGCTTTCTTTTCGAATCAATAGTATATATCCTGTCGCCGCTGAGCAGGTATCCCTGTGCTGTCGGATTCCAAAGTTCCTCCAAACCTACTGAAGTGCCGCCAGTTAGGGTAGATGAATCACTGTCCTGGGGAACTTGTTCCGGCCGGCAGCCCAGGACCATAAACAAGCCTATCACGACAACAATGCTAATGCTACCACGACCACATGCTAAACGCATCACAATAATTCTCCGAGTCATTCAATCCAACTCAGACAAGAACTCAACCAGATCGTGAGGAAAGGCTGGCATCCTCATTCATCCCCACCCTCATATCGGCCTTCGCAATCAATGCATTCCGGGTTCGGGTCAGCACTACAGATACAGTCGAATGACCTCGCCCTGCACTGCCCCTCACTTCCACCTTCGTCTTTACATTGATTGTATATGGTCGGGTCCCAATAATCTATTCCATCTCGATCGGGAATCGCGTTGATTTGCTGGGACACGGTGATAGCACCGAATAATGTGAGAGATAACATTAGCGCTAGGCCAACGATAACATGGTACTTGTGTTGATCAAACATCTTTCACGTAGGGTTTAGTTTTAACAGCCACATAATACAAAATTTTAGGGAACTATCCAAATACTCAGCGACAAAACTCGTTTGAAAATGCGCAAATACTGCTGCACCGCAATCTTGAAATCCACGCGATGACCCGCATCCGCATGATATACCTCTTTTAATTCATTCAGTCGTAGCAAACGACAAAGCTTGAGGGCGTCGGTGACATCATCCTTGTTGCCACCACGATTGATGAGCATATTGTGCACCGGATCACAGACGATCCACATGCGGGGTATTCATACGAAAATTGTTCGCATAGGAAGAGTCGGATGAATCGAGAGGCTCACGTCCGGTTATGTGAGAGCCGAGGGATGAAATTCCCCTCGGCTACTTGACGCATAAACTATAATACCACAGCATTAACATACTCCGAAAGTCAACCCGTTTCGTTGAGCGATAGCTTAAGCTTCTTTATCAGTTTTTAGGCACACATTGTACAATAGCTCCCCTAATTTTGATATCCCGGCAACGGGCGAACTTGCATTGCAATATCTAACAGAGGCATATCTCCCGTATTGGGATTTCCTCTCTGACCTGCACGATTTGGAGTCAGAACACGTGTAATTCGATCCATGACTTCAAAGCCCTCAACCAATTCGCCAAAAACCGTATACATCCCGTCCAACATAGGCGCACCGCCTTCATCCATGTAAATTCTCCTGGCCTCGTCGGAGAATTCAAACGTGGAATCCGGAATCATTTGTTGTGCTCTGCTCTGCAATTGATCAAGAAACTCTCCAGGATAGATACTTCCATGGACAATATAAAACTGGCTCCCACTGGATTCTCGTTCCGGATTCATATTGTCTCCCAATCGGGCCGATGCAAGCGCTCCCCGCTTATGGTAGCGCTCTGAAACGATCTCTGCAGGAAGCGTATAGCCTGGTCCTCCGTTTCCGTTATTGTTTGGATCATCATCTTTTGAGTTGGGATCCCCTCCTTGAATCATAAATCCGCCAATCACGCGGTGGAATGTGGTTCCATCAAAGAATCCTTCACTTGCAAGTTTCTTGAAATTATCCCTGTGAATCGGGGTATCATCATAAAGCTCAATCACCATAGTTCCCATGGTGGTAGAAATTTCAAAGAAATTTGTTTGAGGTAATCCTGTAGCGTTCTGCATCTGGCAGCCGCTAGTCGTAGTAGTGATCATCACAAGAATGCACAGGCTAAAGAAGAAAGATATAAGAGGTTTCATGGATTCAAATAGCAATCAAAATAATGGAGTATTCCTGCTCGTAGCAACAAATCCTGTTCGGAGGAAGTCATATCTTCAGGTAGATCTTCGTGAGGCTCCCAAATCCAGAATCCATCCGCTTCCCGCCCTACTCTCTCAAAACATCCCAGACGTTCCAAAACGCAATAGGTCCCTTCATGAACCAGACGCTGCTTGGAGGCTTTATCCAAGTCAGGTTCAAAATCTTGGTCAGATTCTTGGAGACCAACCAAGAAAAGAACTCCTTCAAGGTCATCCGCACAGCCTAGGGTCGAATCCAGCCATTCCCTGAACCTTGGCCATGCTGCAGCAACTACATTTCGGTCTGGTTCAAAAATATGTGCCACGGCAGCGGTAGTAACTCAAACGGAGCCAACCAATCCAAGAACCTCTTGTTCCGTATATTGGGCGTTATGCATGATGTTGTGTATGGTATTTCCAATAGTATATAAGTCACTCAGAACAAATGAATCGTATCCTCTTTTTTCTTTTTGCCGGTTTGTTGATAACCTCTTCTGCAAAAGCTCAATCTTTTGGTGGAGCAATTGCAATCACTGACGAATATGTATTTGTCGGCGAAACCACGAATGTGGCATTTCCTGGAGAGGTTTATATCTATTCACTTAATGATCTTGCTGCCGCACCTCTCATTTTATCCATGAATGAGGACTTGGAGCGATTTGGTCGATCCATTGTAGCTGATGATCAAACCTTGTTCGTTGCCGCCCATGAAGCAGATGAAGCTCGGGGAGCCGTATATGTTTTCCGGCACAATGGCAGTTGGGAACGGGTTGCTCGTCTGACTGCGTCAGATGCCGAGGAAGGAGATCAATTTGGTTTTTCGATCGCATTGCGCGGGAAAGACATTTTGATTGGTGCACCAGGACGCGAGGAAGCAACAGGCGCCGTCTATGTGATCACAGAAAATGCAGATGGTTCATTCTCTGAGAGTACAATTTTGACTGTTGATGACGCCAGCCCGGGAGATCGCTTCGGACTCACGCTGTCTGCTGATGAAAACATGATTGCGGTCGGAGTACCTGATCAATCAGAGAGTAAGGGAGCAGTCTATGTATTCATGGATGAATCGGAAGGATGGACTCAGGTTGCCAAACTCGCACCGGATTTCCTGACTGCATCAAGCAGGATGGGAAATTCCCTTTTGGTTCATCAGGGACATTTATATGCTGGTGCGCCACTACATGAGCGGCGGCAAGGGATTGTATTGGAATATGAATGGGATCTGGAATCAAACCAAATGATTCTGCGTGATCAGTTACAATCCTTTAGTGAACAACGTTTTTCACAATTCGGAGCTGCTCTGGCAGCCGATGAGAACGAAGTTTGGATCGGTGCCAGTCGCAGTAATCGGGGCAGGGGATCCGTGTATCGGTTCATGTTAGGGAAGGATGGATGGACAGGAGTCACAACCTTGTTACCCGATGAACCCATTGGTCGTGCATCATTCGGAAGCCGTATCGCTATTCATGGGGATATCGCCGTGATCGGAGCCGTCGGTATGGATTCCAGAGCAGGTGGAGCGATTCTTTTGAGACGAGAGGAAACTGGCTGGCTGACTGAAGCTACTCTGGTTAACAAAGTAAAAGGACATGAAGCGATCACAGGAGAACAAATTCCGTGTACAGAAGGCATGGCATCAAGATGGCAGTGCCAGGACGTAGACATGACTGCGTTTCTCCCCCTTCCACAAATGGGAGGAAAACGAGGTGTCCGACTCAATGATATCTGGGGTTGGACAGACCCTCTTACATCGCGTGAATATGCCCTTGTGGGTCGAACAGATGGCACATCTTTCGTAGATGTGACAAACCCTGAATCTCCACGCTATGTTGGAGAGCTGCCAATGACGGAGGGCTCGGTTGCAAATGTATGGCGAGATGTCAAAGTGTATTCTGATCACGCATATATTGTTGCAGACGGCGCTCAGCAGCATGGAGTACAAGTTTTTGATCTGAATCAGTTGCGTGAAGTAGAAAATGAACCCATTACATTCCAGGAAACTGCACTCTATACTGGAATTGCCAGCGCACATAACATCGTGATTAATGAAGAAACTGGATTTGGCTATGTTGTTGGGGCTAGCGGAGGAGGAGAAACTTGTGGTGGAGGCCTGCACATGCTTGATCTTCGTGACACACCAAATGTAGAATTTGCCGGTTGTTTTGCCGATCCAAATACCGGCCGGCGCAACACCGGTTACTCCCATGATGCACAGTGCGTCATCTACGCCGGTCCAGATCTGGACTATATTGGGAAAGAAATATGTCTTGGATCCAACGAGACAGCACTGAGCATTGCAGACGTCACCGACAAAAACAACCCAGTAGCAATTTCTGTGGCATCCTACCCGAATGTGGCTTATACACATCAAGGTTGGCTGACCGAAGATCAACGATACTTCTACATGAATGACGAAGGAGATGAACCTCAGGGATTGGTAGAAGGCACACGTACGCTGGTTTGGGACGTTTCGGATCTGGATGATCCTGTATTGGTCACAGAGTACATTGCGAGCACTCCGGACACAGATCACAATTTGTACATCAAGGGCAATTTGATGTACCAGTCAAATTATGGAGCCGGCCTACGAATTCTTGATATTACAGATCCGGTAACTCCGGTTGAGGTTGGCTTTTTTGAGCCAGGCCCTGGATCTACTTCCTGGAGTAATTATCCTTATTTCAAAAGCGGCAATTTGATTGTTACAAGCGGCACCGAAGGATTATTTATTCTCAAAAAACGGAATTTGGATATCTGATCAAGTCCAACATTTGTAGACTCGTTGTAAAACAGCACATTCGGTGCATAGTAGCGCTCGAATAGCAACTATGACTAAGTAACATGAATCAATTCCAAGTGACTACATGGTCGTAAGCGGTTGGAACTGAATGCTCAATCCTGAAACTTGAACAATCGAAAATCCTACAACTCAGAATCGGGCCCTTGCACACCGAGAGTGATTGACTGGTACGGGAATCTGCAACCTCCAGGTTTGAGTAACTGAACCAAACTGAAAAGCAACAGCAAAGATTCAAACGATGAAACGCCCAACCCCTGAACAAGTGGAGACTGTTCAAACCTTGCGAGAGGCGGGGAACACGGAAGCTGAGATTCTTTCAGCACTGGGTATATCCAAATCAGAATTTACTAAATGGCTTGCGCGGGGTTGGATACCCTACCGCACCCAAGCACTCTCATCAATTCCTCCTGAATCTCGCCCGAATTCACCTAGTCATCAAGCTGAACGAGTGCCAGAACCCATGTCTTCACGATTCATAGGTTTTGTTTTTCTTGTAATCCTGACACTGGGCATTTACTACTGGTATTGGAAGTTCAAGCATGTGGTCAAACAAACCGAACTACTGGAACGCCAAGTCATGCTATTGGAATCTTCAGAGAACGCTCTGCCGGGATCCAGCAAAGCTCGGAGCGAACAAGTTGACGAATGAATTGAAAATCGGATGCTTCGCTGTTACTGTTTTTGCTATTTTAGCCACTGGCTTTCTTTGGTCAAAGCATCAAAGAAAGCATAGGGTGTAAGTTGCACTTATGGAAGTGGTACGAGAGCCTGAATTTACTTGGATGAGAATACACTACGTATTCTGAAGAATTTGCGCACCTAATGAAGTTCAAAGTGCGTACTTTCTGGCGCACCAGAGATGCAATCAAGTGAAGTCTACAGCAAATCAGACACTCCAGTTAAAGATATTTGCCAAAAAACCAAGTACACCGGTAGCAACTAATACTCCCAATAACCAAATTAATACATTATACTTCGTGTTCTGGACATCAAGTTTTGTGTTCTGAGTATCAAGTTTAGATTCCAGCCGAGCTTCAACTCGTTCAATACTATTGTCCATTCGGTCAAGAATGGGATTCGAGATTAATTTGAACATGATCTTGGTGTATGCAATAGCTTGTTCCCCCGTACAGCCCATACTCTTTAGAAGGTTATAGACAAATACTTCGTCCTCAGCTGAGGAAGGAGGTGTTTGCTTGTTCTCTTTGGACACGGCTGAACATACAAGGATCAGAGCTAGTGGTTCCCGTATACTCCGGGAGTATATGCATGTATTAAGAGGCTCGCTATACTTATAAATTTTTTGTATACTATTAGCGACCAGATTCAGATAGCATGCTTAAATCAAGCTTCTGCTTCGTAGGGGGCGTGTTTCTGCTGCTTTTCTTCACAGCTCTACCTCCCAAAGCTATCGCACAAAGAGGGACCGTAAGGTA